>CAZTTF010000296.1:0-35236 GCA_964616365.1 uncultured Lewinella sp.
CTGAAGAGGTAAAAGCTAAAGGCATGGACTATGTCATTGGCATTACAGTTGAGCAGGACCCCTACACCGCAGAGGAGGTCAACTCCCTCGACAAGCTCCTTTTACAGATCGCTTTCTTCCAGGCTACCCAGCGTAACGTAGAGCAGTATGCAATTACGGATGTTGACATCGACCCCGATTTATCGGGGTACTCTCAGCTAAGCTTCGAGGCGATTGATGCTTTGGTGGAGGCTGGCCGCGTTGCGGCAAAAAAGCAGTTACCGCTATTGCAGGAAATTGCCGCCAAACAGGCAGGCGATGCTAAAAGGACACTGCCCAAGCGGGAGATCCCGGAGTTCCTGAACGCTACCGTGGTGGAGATTTCCGGAAACAAAGAGCTAAGTCGCCGGCAAATCCTGGGGTACTTCGATAATAAGCTTCCGGGGAAAGTCAGCTGGGAAGATTTCCGGGACGACATGGTTGCCTTGCTGGCAACCGGGCGCTATACCAACATAAACTACGACTGGGAGCCCATCGAAGGAACCGAAGATGAGGTGAAGCTTACCCTGGAGTTAGAGCGGTCTCCCGAGTTCGGACAGCAACTCCGCCTGGGCTTGCACTACGACCAGGTTTACCGCGCCAACATTATGGTAGGACTTACCCTCAACGACCTGTTGTTGGACAACAGCCTGACCACCTTTGACCTGATTGGCGGCAGTCGGTTCCGCTATCGCTTTGATTACCGGATCAACCGCAGCAACGGCTCAGCGATCGGTTTACGCAGCAACCTGCATTTCTCTGATGTAGCTTTCGAACTCGAAGAAGACCTTGTGATCCCTAATCAGCTCACCCTCGACGCACTTAAATTTCGCTTCAATGACCTGTCGGGCGAATTGTACTGGGACTTCCGTCAGACGACGAACTCCTTTACTGGCATCGCCGCCGGTTTCAAATACTACGAAACCTCTTCTGATCAATTGATCGCCGTTGACCCAGCTTCTGGCTTTACGCTGGAAGACGACATCTTCTTTGTGCCCAAGCTTTATTTCCTGTACGATAAGCTTAACGACCATAACTTCCCGATGCGGGGCTTCAGCATCAATGCAATAGCGCGAGGCATTTTCAACCTCGACAGTGACACCCCCGGCAGTACCAACCTTGCCCTCAATGGGGATCTGGAGTTCTTGGGACTTCTACCGCTATCTGAAACGACAAGCCTGGGGCTTGAACTACAAGGCGGAGGCTTCCTGGAGGATTCCTCTTTGCCCTACCGTTATTACCTGGGCAGTAACAACCGGAACCTGATGAACAACTTCAAAGCGTTCCCTGGCCTCAACCTCGGCGAAGCCTCGGGAGAACACCTGCTGATGGGCGAAGCTTTCCTTCGGTACCACCCAACGGGAGAGCACTACCTGACCGCGGGCGGGCGGATTGCCCGCCTGGGATACACCGACAATATCCCCTCATCCGTTCACGACGAAATCCTGTATGCCGCCAGGGCTACTTATGGATACTACTCTCCACTCGGCCCGATCGAATTAACCTACGCCCACAGCAATACCGGCGGGCACATCTACTTCAACCTGGGGTATTGGTTTTAAAGAGCGCTTAGCAGCACGTTCGGGTTCAAGTGCCCAAAACCTATACTAACGCAAGGTTTGGCAAAGATGCTTGGTTTCTTCTGGTTGAAGTGGACGGAATACCTATGTTTGGTTCACTTAGTCTGTTGGTCTTTTAGACTGTTAGACGATCATTACTGACTAACCGTCTAAAAGACCAACAGACTTAATGATCACGGGAGATTCGATCATGATAGTCAGTAGCATGTATTATTGCCTTATCCAAACCTAACGTTATACTACCTTCTTCGGAGACCAAGTTCAGCGCATTGCTTACCTTGTTTGCCGTTTAATAAATCAGCGGATGGCCCGAATAGTGCCGTCCGTAACCGACTCTTCTATGAGAAACCTGACGCTTCTACTACTCTGCTTTTTCACCCTATTCGCCGGCACCAGCGTCCGCGCCCAAAAAGCAGCAAAAAAAACGCCCACCATTGCTGAGAAGATCCGCAGCCTGGAAAAAATGGAAGGGTATTTCAATTTTTACTGGAGTGCAACAGAGGGCAAAGTCTATCTCGAAATCGACCGTTTTGATGAAGACTTTCTCTACGTCAACAGTCTTGCTGCCGGTCTGGGCAGCAATGACATTGGCCTCGACCGCAACCAGCTTGGCAACACGCGGGTTGTTCGGTTCAAGCACGTTGGGCCCAAGGTGATGCTCCAGCAGCCTAACCTCGATTACCGGGCAGTAAGTGACAACATTGATGAAGTGAACAGTGTCCGCGACGCCTTCGCTCAGTCCGTTATTCAGGGCTTCAAGGTAGTCGCACAGACCGGAGAAACGGTATTGATAGACCTAACACCGATGCTGCTTTCCGACGCGCACGGCGTTAGTGACCGGCTAAGCGGACAACGCCAGGGCAACTTCAAAGTAGACGCCAGCAGAAGTGCGATCTACCTTGAGCGAACGAAAAACTTCCCGCAAAACAGCGAGTTTGAAGCGACCATTACGTTTACCGGCAAACCATCTGGCGGTCAAGTGCGCAGCGTTACCCCCACGAGTAAGAGTTTCAGCCTACGGATGCACCACAGCTTCGTCCAGCTGCCCGACGACAAGTATGAACCCCGGGCTTTCGATCCGCGCTCCGGGTACTACGCCCGCAGCTATGCTGATTACGCGACCCCCATCAATCAGCCATTGGTAAAACGGTTTATCACGCGCCACCGCCTGGAAAAAAAGAACCCTAACGCCGCCATGAGTGAGCCGGTAGAGCCCATCGTGTACTACCTCGACCGTGGCGCACCGGAGCCCATCCGCTCTGCACTACTGGAAGGAGCGCGTTGGTGGAACCAGGCCTTTGAGGCCGCTGGTTTCAAGAATGCTTTCCAAGTGGAGATCCTACCCGAAGACGCCGACCCAATGGACGTACGCTACAACGTCATTAACTGGGTTCACCGGAGTACCAGAGGATGGAGTTACGGCAGCTCCGTTACCGATCCGCGGACGGGGGAAATCATCAAGGGGCACGTTCTCCTTGGTAGTTTACGGGTGCGTCAGGACTTCCTGCTCGCACAAGGGCTGATCAAAGCTTACGCTGATGGTAATACGCCCGATCCACGCATGGAAGAAATGGCCCTGGCCCGCCTGCGTCAGCTGAGTGCCCACGAAGTTGGCCATACTATTGGTCTGGCCCACAACTTTGCAGCCTCCGTTAATGATCGTGCTTCAGTAATGGACTACCCACATCCCTACGTCACCCTAAAAGACGGCAAGGTGGACTTCTCTCAAGCCTATGATGTCGGAATCGGGGACTGGGACAAGCAGACCATCAAGTACGGCTATTCGGTCTTCCCCGACAACGAAGCTGCCGGCCTCAAGAAAGTGCTGGCAGAGAGCGATAAAATGGGTCTGCATTACATCAGTGACTCTGACGCGCGCCCACAGGGTAGCAGCAACCCCAAGGCACACCTTTGGGACAATGGAAAGACCCCAAGCGGGGAGCTTAAACGCTTGTTAGCATTACGCAGTCACGCCCTGGCACAGATGGGGATGGACAACATCCCCAACGGGATGCCGGTATCGGAACTCGAAAAAGTCTTCGTTCCCGTCTACCTCATGCACCGCTACCAGGTGGAAGCCGTCAGCAAGCAAATTGGTGGTTATGAGTACACCTACGCGGTGCGCGGAGGCGCACCATCCAAAGTAATGCCCGTCGATATGGAAACCCAGATGGAGGCAATGGCAAGTCTGGTTGGCACGCTCAGCCCCGACGTCCTGGCCGTTCCCGACCAGCTGAAAACCATCATTCCTCCACCAGCTATGGGATACTCGCGTGACCGCGAGTCGTTCCGGACACAGAATGGCGGCGGATTTGACCCCATGGCGATGGCCATTGCCGCTGCCGACAACAGCCTGACCTTCCTGCTCCACCCACACCGGGCGGCAAGAATCGTTGAGCAAAACGCTATGTTCCCGGACGAGAAACTCCCGAGCCTGCAGGACTATCTACTTTACCTCTCCGACGAGCTAGCCACCAACCTGACCAACTCGAAGGGTTACCACAATACTTTAGCCCAGGTAGCGCACAAGCGCTACGTAGCTCACCTGATCCAGTTGGCTGCTAATAAGTCCGCCAGCGAACAAGTACAGGCTGCAGCACTGATGGAATTGATCAACATCAGAGAAAGCTTCATGGAAGCAACCGACGCGCACGCACGGTATATTTTCCGGCAAATCATGCTTTACCTGCAGGACCCAACTTCCGTTAAAGTTCCAACGGCACCAGCATTGCCCGACGGTTCTCCAATCGGCTGCGGAGAAGGGTAACTGGCGATTATTCCACAGCTGAAAAAGCAGGTCATTAACGGCAGACGGTGTCTCCCATTAATGACCTGCTTTTTTATTTATCCCCCCCGGGAGAGCACTGCGACTATACCTAAGCCGGAGTGGTTTGGGACAAGCCGTTAGTAGAGTGCACGGATCCTGTTTGCCGCGTAGACGGCGACGATACTCATCACGATGGTAAAGTATCCCAGCAGTTCGTAGTGTTCCAGTTTTCCGTCGGCATCCTCGGTGATAATGAAGCCGGCAATTACGGTACTCAGGAATAGCGCCAGTTCGTTGACCGACTGTCGGATGCTCATAAATCCTCCCCTGTTCCGGGGCGGGACAACGGACGTAATCATTGCGATGGCGGGTGGATTACGGCCACTGGCTACTACGAAGAAGGAGGAAGTCGCCAAAAGACCGATTACGATAGAATCCGTTTGCAGGTTCGTCAGGGCATAGATGCTGATCAGGGCGAAGAAGGAGGCGATGGAAAACACCTGCATGCGCCCGTAGCGGTCGGCCAGGCGGCCAAAGAGTGGCAACAGTACGACGGTCAGTAATCCTCCAATGAGGTAAACGAGGCTTACCTGCTTATCGCCAAAGCCGATGTTGATCTGCATGTAAGGTGCGATGAAGGGAATGATCGTAAAGTGCCCCAGCATGAGGGTGAAGGTAAATACCAGTGCTGCGCGCTGGTTGCTGTCTGAAAAAATCCGCACGAAAGGATCGATGGTTTTCCTCAGTCCGTGCAACACGGGCTCTTCTGCCAGTGGGGCTTCTACTGATTCCGTAGCAGCGGAAGCTGGCGCCTGCTCTCCCGCTAAATGGCCCCGCAGAGAAGGAACAAAAAAGAATGCCAGGAAGACAAATACCGCCGAGATGGCTGCCGTAACGATGAAGGGGGCATTCCAGCCATATTCTGAGGCAATCCATATCCCTGAAGGTACACCAACAACACTGGCGGCACTAAATGCGGTCATTACCCAGCCCATCGCAGAAGCACGACGCTCAAGTGGAATGACATCTCCGACAATGGCGAGCACCAAGGCTCCCAGTGTTCCGCCGAATACCCCCGTTGCTGCCCGAAAGAAAAGGAGTAACTCATAGCTCGGCGCAAAAGCACAAGCCAGGGTACCGATGGTGAAACCAATAAAAAGGAAGAGGAGGGCCGAACGGCGATCAAACCGGTCAATAAAGGCCGTACTGATCAAATTCCCCGTCAAGGCTGCTCCCGCATAAGCAGACACTACCCAAGCAAACTGCCCCGGGCTTATGGAGAAGATCTCCATGATCGTTTTACCCAGGGGCATAATGATCATGAAGTCAATGATGTGGCAAAACTGGACGGCAGCAAGGATGAGGAGCAACCTCTTTTCGTTGATCAACGGGCTATTTTTTCGAAAATGCCGAACAGTTCGTTGCCGGCACGTGGTTTGATGGAGTTTGTTGCCTCGGTGAACACCTTTACGGTGAAATAAGGTTTGAGATAATCAAGGTATTCTTCCTTCGTCCCTCCATGCGGTGGTTCCCCCGGTTTACCGAGTTCCGGAACATCAAACCACAAGCCCACGAGCTTCCCTCCCGGAGCCAGCAAATTTGCCATTTGCCGGGCATAAGCCGAACGGGTACGGGAGTCCGGATCCAGCGCGCAAAAGAAGGTCTGTTCCAGGATCAAATCATACGCCCCGAAATGGTAAAAAAAGTCATCTTCAATGAGCTTGTCGTCCGGAAACGCAGGCACCCTTTCCTTCAGCGCACGCAGGGGCTCCGGCACGATATCCAGGACAAATACATTCGTAAACCCCTTACGCCAGGCGTATTCTGCTTCGTAGGCATTTCCTGCCCCCGGGATGAGGATTCGAAGCGACTTGTCAGTAAGCTGATCCAAGTAGTCAGTTATGGGCGGAGCGGCGTAACCAATATCCCAACCAGTACGGTTCTCCTGGTAGCGTGACGACCAGTACTTGCGGTTAACCATTATGTTGAATGTGCGTGAAGAGTAAACAAACGCGGATAAACAAGGTGTATCCGTGGCATTACAACTACAATTCCTTCCCAATAGTTGGCCGTACATGTCTCCTACTTGTCTGATAAAGAGGAACAATTCCCCTATTTGTCAGGTCGAACGGCTATCCTCTGCTCCAAGCCAGACATAAAACGGGCAGGACGAAAATGCATTCGTCCTGCCCGGCAATAAGTTTATCATCTTCGAAGTAAATGCTACTTACGGCTGTACTTCGTTTTAAACTTCTGGTAAAGCTCTGCCTGCTTGTTATCAAGCTCGACCATTCGACCGTCGATGAAAGCCATTTCTACCTGACTGGTGCGCATGTCGAGTACATCGCCAGATACGATAATCAGCGTGGCAGATTTATCCCGCTCCAGGCTACCGTACATGCCATCAATACCGGCAATTTTTGCCGGGGTCAGGGTAATTGCCGTGATGGCATCTTCGTATTCGAGGCCAAAGCCTACGGCCTGACCAGCCACGAAGGGAAGGTTGCGTTGTTGCCAGTAGCCTTCGTGGCTAATGGCAAACTCAACCCCGGCTTCCGCAAGCAAGGCTGGCTTGGCAAAAGGACCATCGATGGCCTCGTCCTGCCGGCGCGGCAGTGCCTGCGTGCTGGACAGGATAACGGGAACCTCCTCCCGCTTCAGGAAATCGGCGACGAGGTGTGCCCCCTGGCCTCCAACAATTACGGGCTTAGCCCCCATGCCCTTCACCAATTGAACAGCGTGCATGATCTCGCGCGGTTCATCAATGTGCAGGTAGACATTTTTGGTTGCGGAAAGGGCCTCGCACATTGCTTCGAGCTTAAGCAAGCGGTCTCCCGTGCGCGCAGCACCACAGTAAGCTGCGGCCTCCTTCATGAAAGCTTCAAGACCAGCCACCTGCTCGCCGTAGTTCTTGTTTTCACTGATCTGGCGCGTCTGCCAGCTCCAGCTGCTGCGGCGGGGCCAGTTTAGGTGTACACCATCGTCTTCACCGACGACGGCGTCTTCAAAGTTCCAGCCATCGAGCTGGACCATGCTGCTCCGTCCGCTGACGTAACCGCCAACGGGTGTGATCTGAGCCAGTAGTACTCCCCGGGCACGGACGGTCGGAATCACCTGGCTATCGGTATTGAAAGCAATAAGGGCTCTCGCATTAGGGTTAATACTGCCCGCCTCGCGCTGGTCATTCGTTGAGCGTACCGCACCGATCTCAGTAAGGCCGAGTTGGCTGTTCAGGGCAATCAGTCCGGGGTACATGTGCTTACCCGTCGCATCAATGATTTTGGCATTGGCAGGGGCTGGCATATCGCGACCGATAGCCTCAATGATGCCATCGTTAAACAGAATATCAGACTCCTCGAGTACCATTCCGTTACCGACATGGATGGTTGCCTTACGGATGACAATAGGCACGTCCTGTTCTGCGGCCGGAATCGGGTTTTGGGCGCGGACGCCGGCGCAAAGGAGGAGAAAAAAGAGCAGCGTTAAGAAGCGCTGTTGGGTATGATTGACGCAATTCATTTGCGGATTGTTTTGGTTTGTTGCAGTTGATGCAGGGTTGCAAGGTTGCAGTGGTTGTAATTATCCAGGGTTACTATTGTTTCCCCGGTTCTCGCCTTAGTGTTCGTGCGCCTCCCGCTTGTGGTCTAAGGAGTTACAGTGCAGCAGGCGGCGTTGCTTGCCTTTAGGGGCCTGCGTTTCCGCACCACCTTTCTTAGCGTCAAGGCTTTTCTGGATGAGGGCATTACGCTCTGTCCGGATTTTGTCCCGGAGTTCTGCGTCACGCTGACGATTAAAGTACTCCACGCCGTCGATGAAGGTGTGCTCCGCGCGGGCATAGATGGACATCGGGTGGTCATTCCAAACCACCACGTCGGCATCCTTACCGGTCTTGATGCTTCCTACGCGATCGTCGATATGCAACATTTTTGCCGGGTTGAGGGTAACAAACTTCCAGGCATCTTCTTCGGACACGTTACCGAACAATACTGCTTTAGCAGCCTCCTGATTCAGGCGGCGCGCCATCTCGGCATCATCAGAGTTGAAGGCCGTTAGTACCCCCTGCTCGTGCATCAGGGCGCCGTTGTACGGGATAGCCTCATTGACCTCATACTTGTATGCCCACCAATCAGAGAAGGTGGAGCCAGCCACACCGTGCTCAGCCATCTTATCGGCTACTTTGTAGCCTTCGAGGATGTGCGTAAAGGTGTTCACGCGGAAGTTGTGCCGCTCCGCCACCTTCATGAGCATGTTGATCTCTCCTTGCTGGTAGCTATGGCAGGAAATGAAGCGTTCGCCTTCGAGGATTTCGAGTACGGCCTCCAGGTCAAGGTCCCGGCGGGTCAGGGCGCCACTACGCATTGCTTTGCCGTACTCTTTTGCCCGGCTGAAGTAGCTTTCGAATACCTGCTCAACCCCCATCCGGGTTTGAGGGTAGCGACTGCGGTACAGGTCTCCCCAGTTTGACTGCTTCACGTTTTCGCCGAGGGCGAATTTGATGAAGCCATCAGCACCTTCAAACTTCATTTCCTCCGCGGTCTTACCCCAGCGGAGTTTGATAATTGCAGACTGGCCTCCGATCGGATTAGCCGACCCGTGCAGCAACTGGCTCGTGGTCACGCCACCTGCCAACTGGCGGTAGATGTTCTCATCGGTGGCATCAATCACATCGTTCATCCGCACTTCTGCGCTGGACACCTGGCTGCCTTCGTTGACGCTGCTCAGGGCAATGTGGCTGTGCTCATCGATGATACCGGAGGTTACGTGCATTCCCGTACCGTCAATGATGACGGCATTCTGGTTACTAAGGTTTTTGCCTACCCCACCAATCTTACCGTTGGTGATGAGGACGTCCGTTTCCGTCAGGATACCATCTGCTTCGTTGGTCCAAACAGTAGCGTTGCGGATGATGTAGGTGCCCTTCTTCATTGCACCTGCGTCCGCGCCCAAACCAATATTAGGGTACGTCAGTGCGCTCAGGTACGCATCCTCTGCTTCGGCGTCATCATTTTCTTTGTCTTTCTTTTTCTTGTCCTTCTTCTTTTTGCCGTCTACTGGCGTTGCGGTAAAAGTGACAAATGCTCCCTTGGGGTCTTCGCCGGAGCCAGCGTAGCCATCACCGTCCGGTGCACCAACAAGACGATAAAAACCGTCTGCTCCTTCGGGCTGAAAACGCAGGGTCATCAAGCCGTTGGCCGTTGAGGTGGTTGCGCTTACCTCAGTACTGTCTCCAGCAGCAGTCAACTTCATTTTCTGCTTTCCTGCTTCTCCGGAAACGGCAGCAGTAAACTTCTTGTCGCCGATCAGCAGCTCGTATCCATCTGCCAGCACCACCACGTCAAGGGGTTTGAGCGAGAATGGCTGTCCTTTCACCCAGTTCTGGTAAATGGTTGCTTTCTCGGTGAAGTAGTCCTTATCGGTGACAAAGAAGCTCGCCAGTTTACCTTTAGACAAGCTGCCAACCATATTGTCGATCCCCAGCATTTTAGCGGGGCTCGTGGTCAGGGCAGCAAAGGCTGCCTGCGGATCTGCACCAGCCTTAATTGCTTTGCGCAGTGCGGCGGGGAAGTCGGACATCTTCTTCTGGCCATGCGTCGTAAGTACGTACGGGATTTTTGCCTCCTGTACTGCGGCCAGGTTGCCTGGCGCCCGTTCCCAGTGGCGCAATTGACCGAGCGTGATCAAGTCGGCAGCAAAAGGATCTGCCACATCGTAAGCTTTAGGGAAAGTGAGGGGCAGAATAAACGTTGCCTTGGTTTCCTTGAGGGCGTCAAGTCGTTGGTACTCGTCGCCTCCGCCCAGGAGGGCGTACTGCTGGCCGAACTCATCTCCGAGCATATCGGCCCGGAGGTTGTCCTGCCAGTTACCGCTGGCATCGAAAATCTGGGGCAGACCCTGCAATTCGTTCCAGGCTTCGATACTCAGGTTGGTTTCTTCTCCTTCCTGCTGCTTGTACCATTCGCCGTCGAGGTAGGCCTGGCGTAGCAGGGCCATGGTTCCCATACGTGAGCTCGGGTAGTTCTGCCGGGAGGAGCCCTTACTGAAGCTGAGGTGGTGGGCGGCACGGCGTTTGAGGATGAGGTCATTCTCTTTGCCGGAGCCGAGGGTAACCACCGCGGCGGAGCCGCGGCTGATGCCATCCTGATGGTGCGAAGACACTGTTCCGAAGCCAATGCCCCGTAGTGCTTTGGCGTCCCGCTCTTTAGCTTCGAAGATGGCCGACGCATCCGTTTCGGAGCGCAGTGCCTGGTTCCAGCTGAAGGCTCCCTTTGTCTTGCTGTCCGTTTGGGGAGGGTCACCCCAGCCACCGCCGCCTCGCTTGGCTTCGGGCATGCCGTATTTTCCATAGACCTCGATGAAAGAGGGGTAAACGTGCTTGCCGTCGAGCTTGACTTCCACAGCGCCAGCCGGGACGCTGCCGTCTTCCAGTACGCTGACCACTTTCCCGTGTTTAATCACGAGGGTGGCATTCTCAATTGTTGCGGCAGGGTTAACGTGCACCGTACCTCCGGTGAAGGCATAGTAGCCATCACGTTGGTCGTATACACCGTTGTAAGGGTAGGTCTCTTGGGCGGAGATTACCGTGCTAAAAAGCAACAGTAAAACCGGGACGGACCAGGTAAAAACACTTCTCATTTTTTGATATGGTTCTTTAGTGAGCGAACCCGTTTAGGCAGGTTCAGGAGTTATCATACCACAGGGGGCATAATACATAGCGTAATTTTTTGCTTTTGGTTTACACCCTTGCCCGAAATAGCCAGAACAATCTGTTACCTTCCCCTTATAATACCATTACCTCGGCCACCCCCGGCTGATTTTTGGTGGCCGCTTTTGTCATCCAGCTTCACCGCCAAACAACAAAACCTTCTTGCCAAAACTTCACCTTCGATGACCGAAGCAACTATAGCACTCGTTCAACATGCCCTCGGCCACGGCGAACGCACCGCCATTCTCTCCGAAGGCAAATCATATACCTATGCAGCGCTTATGCAAGATTCTGCCGTGGTCGCGCAAACGTTGCTGGCCGGAAGACCCGATCTGAACGAAAGCCGGGTAGCATTTCTGGTTCCTCCTTCCTACGACTACGTACGCTGCCAGTGGGGCATCTGGCGCGCAGGGGGCATTGCGGTGCCTTTGTGCACTGCCCATCCACTCCCGGCATTACGCTACGTTCTGGAGGACACGATGGCCAACGTCCTCATCATTCATCCCGATTTTGACCAGCTCCTAATGGCGACCGCCCGTGAACTGGACATCCGGGTTTTGCACCTACAGGGCTTCCCTCCTGCGGAAGCACCGGCATCTTCACACGGCCCCGTCAAGCTACCGGACATTGCACCTGCGCGTCGCGCCCAAATCCTGTACACCTCTGGCACGACCAGCCTCCCCAAGGGTGTCGTGACTACCCACGCAAACATCACATTTCAGATCAAGACCCTCGTTGATGCCTGGGAGTGGGATGCCGAAGATCGCATCCTGAACATCCTGCCGCTGCACCACGTACACGGTATCATCAATGTTTTGAGCTGTGCATTATGGAGCGGCGCCTGCTGTTCCTTTTTGCCAAAATTTGACGCTAGTACGGTCTGGGAACAACTTGCCGACGGAAGCCTTACCCGCTTCATGGCAGTACCCACGATCTACTACAAACTGATTACCTACTGGGAACAACAGGAGGTTAAAGAGCAACAGCGACTGAGCGCAGGAGCCCGCCAACTTAATCTGATGGTATCCGGGTCGGCAGCGCTTCCGGTGCCAACCCTGGAGCGCTGGCGCAGCATTACCGGGCAAACGCTCCTGGAGCGTTACGGGATGACGGAGATTGGCATGGGGCTGTCTAACAGCTTTAGGGAAACACGTCGCCCGGGTCACGTTGGTCTGCCCCTTCCCGGCGTCGAACTCCGCCTCGCCGACAGTACGGGCAATACCATTTCCACAGCTAATGTCTCCGGAGAGATTCAGGTAAAAGGTCCGGGTGTTTTCCTGGAATACTGGCAGAAACCAGCGGCCACTGCCCAGGCCTTTACCCCTGAGGGATGGTTCAAGACCGGCGATGTGGCCGAATTAAACGACGGGATGTACCGTATTCTCGGCCGGGACTCCGTAGACATCATTAAATCCGGCGGCTACAAGATATCTGCGCTGGAGATTGAAGCGGTGTTGCTCCGCCACCCCTCCGTTGATCAGTGTGCCGTCGTTGGCCTCCCCGACGAAGAGTGGGGAGAGATTGTTGCCGCAGCCATTGTCAGCTCCGATCCCAACCCCGATTTCAAAACCATCAGCACCTGGCTAAAAGAGCGCATCCCTGCCTACCGGCTTCCCCGCCGGTGGCTATCACTTGAAGACCTCCCCAAAAACACCCTGGGTAAGGTGACTAAAAAACCGCTCAAGGCCCTCTTCGACTCACCATCCACGGCACCAACCGAATAAATACAGCCCCCTACTTCCCGAGGCAGCATCCACAAACAGACGCCTCCAGGCAAGCACCCAAACAATACTACGACCATGGATTTCTGGACTTCCTTTCCTTACTGGGGTATGCTTTTGTTGGTGTTGCTAAATGCCTGGCTTGTAATCCGCCGAACGATCGAAGTGAAAGACCGGGAAGGCGAGGAGCCCGGACATTAACCAGCACTGACCGACGCATTTTAGCCGACACACCATGGACTACATCACCGAGCATTTTTTCACCATTTTTCTGACCCTGATCTACGTCGGAGGGTGCTTATACGTAGGTTGGTACTTCAAGCAGCAAGCTGCCAGCGGTGTTGCTGATTACTACGTTGCTAAACGAAAAATTCCCGGCTGGGTAGTTTCTCTCGCGTTCTTCTCGACTTCCGCCAGCACCAATACTTACATTGGCCAGGCGGGAAAGTCTTTCCAGTATGGCTTAAGCTGGGCCTGGATGGGCTTTATCTGGACAGTTTTCTGCATTGTATCGTGGCAGCTGCTCGGGCCCAGAATGCGGGCGCAAACCGCCCGCCTGCAATCCTTTACGGTCCCGGACTACTTCCACCTGCGTTACCAAAGCAACCTCGCTAAATACATCCGTCTGCTCTCCGCCTTTATTATCCTATTTGCCACCGTTTGGTACATGGTTGGCATTGCTAAAGGCTGTGCTGTAGTCCTCGAAACCGTGCTTGATGTCCCGTACCTATGGGGTGCTGCACTGATCCTCTTCATTACCTGCGCCTATACCATCTGGGGAGGAATGTATTCAGTCTTGTGGACGGATGCCCTGCAGGGCATCATTATGTTCGCGGTGGCCATTCTCATGCTGGCGTTGCCTTTCATTTTTGTCGGTGGTGTGGATGAGCTATTCACCAAAATTGCGCAGACTGAGCACGTCACCAAGTCTGGTGAGCCCATGGGGAACGGACTGGTTACCTTCGGCAGCCTCGTGTCCTTTCTCTACATTCTCGGCATCGGGCTGAGTATTGGTATGAAACAGATTTCCGAGCCGAAAAACCTGATCCGGTTTTATTCGATCGACAATGCCAAAAGCATGCGCTTTGCCATGATTTGGACCCCCATCTTTCTGGGAGTATCCCTGGTTTGCGTCATGGGCCTCGGCGCACTCGTACACGGTATGGCAACGGCAGAAGAAGCTGCGGTACTCGTGCAGGACACCGATAAAGTCATTGGCTTCATGCTGGAGAAATTCGACAACAAGCTGGTCAGCGGCATCTGTGTTGCCGGGCTATTTGCGGCCGGCATGTCTTCTCTGGCCTCGGTCATCATCATTATCGGAACCGCATTAGTAAAAGACATTTGGCACGTGGTGCGGCCAATGCCCGACCACAAGTTGATTCCGCGCACGAAGTGGGCGATGTTGGTCTACTGCATCTTTACTTTCGGTTTGGTGTGGGTGCTTACCATCTATCCCGTTGCGGGCATAGTAGAATTGACAGCCTTCGCTGGTGCGGTATTCGCGGCAAGTTTTTTCCCCGGCATTTTTGGCGGGCTCTATCTTAAGTGGGGCACGGATGCAGGTGCTATGGCGAGTATGATCGCAGGGATGGTGGTCAACATCGTCTGGCGCGCATGGTTCCGGTTCAGCATTCCGGGACTGCAGGACATCCACGAGATCATCCCCGCTTTTCTCTTTTCATTAGCGACTTACCTCATCGTAAGCCTGCTAACGCAAAAACGGGTACCGGATGAGGAGCACCTGAGCAAGGTTTTCGGAGCGTCAGAAACGAATGCGTAACCTCACGCTGCCTGACGATTTTTGATGTGGCAGTTGCTTTTCGGCCTGCAGGCCTACGGTTGGGGCACAAGTATGTTACCACAATTTCACTCAGCGCGATCTCCCTCTTTTCCTCTGCTGAAAAAAGGAGGAAAGCCAGGCTATGCCAGTGGCCGTCTCGGGGCCTACAATCTACAGCAAATAAAAAACCGGTATCAGAGGTCGCCCTCCGATACCGGTTTTCATGCCTTTACAACGAGGTTTAGTCGTTGTTCAGGTTCAGGTTTTCCTCCCGGCGACGCTGTGCCTCCCGCTCACGCAGCATTTTGAGCTCGCGTGCGTCTTTCTCGCGCTGTTCTTCCTCATCCATTCCTGCCTTCAGCTCTTTTTCAAGGGTACCTTTAGCGTTATTGAATTCACGAATCCCTTTACCGATACCTTTCATCAGTTCGGGGATCTTGCGTCCACCGAAGAGCAAAAGAATAGCGAAGAAGATGACGATCATCTCCGGGCCAAGAAAATTAAAAAGGAGCATTGAGTTGCTCATGATATTATGCTTTAGCAGGCTAACCTTCCCGAGGAAAGCCGTAATGATTATGTGGTGGGGCTGCAAAAATAACGCGTAGGACGCGAAATGTGTTGCAAGATAGCCCGTAGATGGCAGACAACAATAGGTGGCTGACAGCAGAACAGCAACCGAAGGCATGCCAGACAGCAGCTATTGCTGTTTTGCAGCGCTTGTCTTGGCATCTACTTCTTCAGGCCGATCTCCCGTAAACGCTCGTCGAGGTATCCTCCTGCCGTGATCGGGTCATAATGCTGAGGGTTGTCCTCAGTAACACAACTATCGAGGACGTTAAGGCTCATTTCAGGACGCGGGTGAAGGAAGAACGGGATGCTCAGGCGAGGCTTATGCCAATCTTCCCGAGGAGGATTGACCACCCGGTGGGTTGTTGACTTGAGGTAGTTGTTCGTCAGACGCTGCAACATATCCCCTACGTTGATTACGATCTCATCGTTTTCAGGGATAATCTCCTGCCATTCACCGTCCGTATGCTGCAACTGTAAACCACCGGCGGAGGCTCCTACCAGCAGCGTGATCAGATTAATGTCTTCGTGCTGCTCGGCTCGAATGGCGCTGGCTGGCTCTGAAGTGATCGGTGGGTAGTGGATGGCCCGCAGAATGCTAACCCCGTCTTTAGTCTGACTACGGAAGTAATCAATGGGAAGGTTGAGGTGCAGCGCAATGGCCTCCAACAGATAATTGCCTTTTTCTTCGAACTGGCGGTACAGTTCCATCCCCAGTTTCATAAATTCCGGTACTTCCTCTACCCGCGGGTTCAAGCCATCAGCAGCGCTACCTTCTACTTCCTGACCAATCTGGAAGAACTCTTTAAGGTCGGCTACCTTACTCTGCTTGGCTTTTTCTTTTCCGAAGGAAGTGTACCCGCGCTGCCCGGCAGCGCCCGGCACCTCGTACAACATCTTGGTTTCCGTGTCCAGCGCAAAGAATTCTTTTGCCGCCGAAAAGAACCCATCAATCAACGACTTGGGAATACCGTGACCAGTAACGCCAACAAAGCCTATCCCATGAAAAGCATCGGCTAATTGCTTGATAAAATTCTGACGGCTGGCTTCGTCTCCATCCGTAAATTCGGACAGATTAACCAGAGGGATGGCGCGTTTAGTGGTGGACATAAGGATTACATTTTACAGATTAATTATTCGCTTGAATTCGGCAATGCCCTGACACCAGTTCCAATCAGGAATTTCAAGTTCAATAGCAGGTGACAGTTCGTAAATTTTCACTTACAGTTGCCTCAGCCACCAGAACTGATTTTTGGCGACCGGCGCAACTATACCGGGCAATATCCAATTTTTACGGATAAATTTTACCTTCTCGCACAATTACGGCCCCGCTAAACTCAAAACGTACGATAATATACGGGTTTTAGAAAGGGAAAGTTGTCTAAGCTAAGTCAAAGTAGCCGGACAGGTAAACGGTAAATACCGCTACTTTAGATCGCCTCAATTTCCGCGACGGTCAAGGCGGCACATCAAGTTTGCAAACACCCTTTTACCAAGGCTGGCTACCGCGGTTTATACCGGGCTCCGGCTAAAATCTTCTGTCCATCATCAATCGCGAGCAACTCCGCCATTGTCACTTGAGGGTTCGCCTTCACGTAGGACGCAATGATGCGCTTACCGAGATAATTAACCGCTTGCCCGGGACTCTCACGGGGCATCCCCTGGCTATAAGGAGCCGGTTGCGTTAACTTTTTGACCAAGGTCGGATCTGTGGAATAGAATTGGTTTTCCTTTTGCAGCTGGGCGTAGATCGCAATTTCATTGCGCTTCAACCATCCCATCTGTTCTTCGGTGACTTCCTGGATTACGTGGTCGGGCGTTTCGGGGAGTACCCGATCGAGCAGGTATAGCTTCTTCCCTTCGTAGAGGAGGTAATCCACCAGGCGCCCGGCCCGCGGCCGGGGCAGGTAATCATCAATCAGGACGCGCATTAGCTTGGCCGTCATGTGCTCAGGCGTATACGTCCGGGAGAGGTATTCGGAGAAAATAGGCTCCCGGGGGTCGACACTGAGATAATCAAAGTCCGGCCCCAGGTAAAAGTCCAGCCCTACTGCAAGCTGCCCTTCTCCGTACAGGAAAGCAGCCAACTCGAACTGAGACAGGTAAGTAACCAGCGTATCGGGCACGGGAGCATCGGGCAGATAGTACATATAGTACCGCAGCGCCTGTTCGAGCCGTGCTTCCTGGTCCGCCAGGTCTTGGTCAGAGAACTGGTCTTCGACCAGCTGATCAATCTTTTTCACCAGGGGGTAAGTCAGGAATGCCCGCATTACATCTTTTTGCTCCTCGGGGCTGAAGTCTCCCCTCCGCAGCGGAATGACGTGCCGCAGGAAGATGTCGCTAAAGCTACCGAAATCGCTATCCAGCCGGGCGATGCCCGGCCCGGTATCATTCGTATCAATGCCCATCATTGCCCGGTCAAAGCGTAAGACGGTCACGTCGCTCTTAATCGCGCTCACATCGGGTGGAGGGAGTGTTTCACTATCCTCAGTACAGGCCACCAGAAAGCCTGCCAGCAAGAAGAGGTAAACCCCTGATTTCATGAATTCTTTCATTGGAAAAATAAACACCGGACGATCCGGCTGGTTGGGACAAACAGGAAAACTGAAAAACTTCCTATACGAATTACGTATACTCAGGAAGCAGCAGCAATAGTAAGAACCGAAGACTTCACTTGTACTTCGGTGGTACAAAGCGACAGCGACTTTTCGTGGTTACCCAACGGAAATGCCTACTTTGTACATACTAATTCCTACACCACTTCGTAAAGAGTATATCTGAACATAACCAACGCCTCAAATGCACAAAAATTTTAATCACCTCCGCACCCTCCTGCTTTGCACCATTTTTGGTTTCGCCTCACTGGCCCTGAAAGCTCAGTTCGCCGGAGACCTCCAGTTCGGCATCCAGCTGAGTCCTACCTTCAGCGGCATGACCACCAACAATAACCTGATCAACCGGGACGGCACCAACCTGGGCCTGAAACTCGGCGTCATCGGCGAGTATTATTTCGGGGAGACTTACAGCTTCCATACTGGTCTGGGCTTCCATTTCAATACGGGAGGCACCCTCTTTTACGAGAACCAATTCGAGCGCGTAGACATCTGGCAAGAGTCATTGGATAATGCGCTGACGACGGTTCCAGACTCCATCAGCGGAGGGCTAGGCTATAAATATGATCTGCAGTATGTCGAAATCCCCCTCGGTCTTACCCTCAGAACGCGGGAATTTGGCTACTTGCGGTACTACGTCCGTCCGGCATTACACCTGGGGATTTTGACCCAAAGCCGGGGCAGCCTCACCAATGCTGGCTTCGTTGATGACGAAGAAAGTTTTGACATCGGTAAAGAAGTAAACGGCCTCAACCTTGGCTGGAGCATCGGAGCAGGTGTGGAATACAGCCTCTCGGAAAGCACTGCCTTCGTAGCCGGGATAGCCCTGCAGTCGGGCTTTGCGGACGTTACCACCGACAAAGGAACAAGCGTTGTTCGTCCGGGAAGAAACCCCACGGAAGACGACAGTCGGGGGAAAATTAATTCGCTCGTTCTGATGCTCGGCATCATGTTCTAGTGGTCGACTCCATAACGGCGAATGGCGGCAAGAAAGGCACGCACAACTAATAATAAGGGCGCGGCCGCAGGAGCAAAGTAGGATTTGAAAACAGTGTTCTTGATCCTCACTTTGCACCTGCGGCCGCGCCCTGTTTTATCTTGTTCTTACGGCATGCTTTATCCTGCCATTAGAAGCCGCGGTAACCAACCGTCAGCATTGCCGTCAGGCGTAGGCGTTCCGTATTGACCGTTGTTCCGTCAAAAGCGAAGGTCCGGTACGGGGCATAAAAGCCATTGTACTGCTCCCCACGCACGGCAAAGTCGACGAAGATCTTGTCCTTGCTCCAACCGGCGCCCAGCGAGGCTGCCAATCTGGCGCCATCTTCTTCGTTCCGAATTTCGAGATTCGGGATTGTCCGATAGCCAACACCTGCCCGCACCTGAAAGGGCTTCAGGTTGACTTCTCCACCAAGCCGTACTCCCACGCTGCCACCGAGGGTATCATCGATATCAGCATTATTCGCTTCGTCTAAGGACGCGAAGTCGTCGAAGCTGAAAGCATTTGCCGCGAAATTGGCGTAGTCAGCTTCTACCGAGACAAAGCCTTTACGGCCGATGATATAGCCTCCGCCCAAACGGAAACGCCAGGGCGTTTGCAGGTTAACTGCTGCTTCGCTTATCGGGCTCAGGGCTGTTCCTCCCTGGGCAACTCCGTTGTCCGTGAAGTTGTACTCCAGGGTGGTGGAATACGTCTCGTCGAGGGTCCAGAAAGTTGGAGAATGTACCGCGACGCTGATGCGGCTTTGCGGCGTCGGGAGGTAGATCACCCCAAACTTGAAGTTGACGCCGGAGCCAGTCATTTCCAGGGTTTCGTCGTACCCTCCGTTGTCAAAGAAGGTAATCTCGTCCCGGTCATCAATCTCATCATAGATTTTTTCTTCGGTAAAGTTGACGAACGGGATACCAATAGTTATCCCCCACAAGAGCTTATCGTTGTAGTTACCGCCCGCACCAACGGCAAACTCGTTGAGGCTTCCCGAGCGGGTAACGGTACCTACTTTACGGGTTTGTCCGCCCAGGCTGCTTTCCAGGTCAAAATCAGAGAAGAAACCCAGTTCATCCTCCTGAATGGCATTATCGATATCAAATACAAGATCGGCACGAAAGGGGTCTGCGATACCGTCATTGAGGTCTTCTACGATGGCATCCATGATGCTTCCCTCGCTATACCCTTCAAAGGAGATTGTTTCATTAAAATCGGCCAGGCGCGTCAGACCAACGCCGATATTGAAAGTCTTCCACTCTACGGAGCGCGTTGGCTGGGCATACACCAAACCCAGTCCGGACAAATTAGGCGCAGTTGCAGCCGTGGACATAGAGCCATTGCTTGCGTTGCCGTTAACGGTCGTATTGATCGGCGTCGCAACGAAACCTCCGGAGAGGTGCGCTTTACTATAGCGGTTCCAGCCAATCCCCGCAGGGTTAGTATGCAGGGTGGTATAATCTACACCAATGGCGGTCATACTTCCGCCAGTGCCCATAAATCTGGCCGTGCCTATTGGTTCGATGTTACCGAAGCGAATGGCATCTTCCACCCGAAAGGGTAAAACACTGGGGATGACCTGAGCGGCAAGCTCGGCTCCGCCAATACACGCGGCAAGTAATAGGGAAAGAACTAATCTGGTCATAATTTATCTTAGCTGAGGTCGTAATATAAAGGACTGATAGCACTCAGGGTTCAGCCCTTAACCCTCAGGAAGCAAGCTTAAGATAATTTTATGATGATCCGGCTACCCGAAAGACCACCAATTACTGCCCAAACCGTGGCTTGAGGTATCCGGCCAACTTCCTATCTTCGCGTCCATGCCCCGCCAAATACTCTTTATCCTATTGTTATTTCCGCTGGCACTTAGTGCCCAGCAGTCCACCAATGCGCGCGTCAACGCGCGCGCGGAGTTGAGTCGAACAGAGATCACGATCGGCGATCAGGTGTGGCTGGAGGTTAACCTGTCTGTTCCGCCCAACAATGAAGTAAGCCCGCCGCAGGCGGGTTTCATCAACGGTTTACCAGGTGTAGAATCCATTGAAGAAAGCGCCTTGAACACCATCGCGGAGACGCCGGAATTGTTGCTCCAGCAGCGCATCCTGATCACCAGCTTTGATTCCGGGTATATCTCCATTCCTCCCCTACCCTACGCCTACCGCCGGCCTGATGGCAGCATGGATACTGCTTTCACCAATGATCTGGTCATGCAGGTTCGGACGCTTCCCATCGGAGAAGATGACGAGCTGCGCCCCATCAAACCGATCATTGAAGAACCACTCAACTTTTATGATCTATGGCCACTGTACCTTTTGCTGGTAGTGGGAGCAATTGGTTTTGTCACCTACCGCAAATTCAAGACGAGCAAGCGGGTGGTTCCCCCACCGCCGCCACCGCCAGCGGACCTCAAAGCACTCAATGCCCTCAAGGCACTTGAGGCCCAGCAGCTGTGGCAACGAAATGAGACCAAGCAATACTACAGTGAATTGACGCGCATTTTCCGCGAATACCTGACGGAACGCTTTGACGTTTCCGCGATGGAGATGACCTCCCGCCAGATCAACCAGGAGCTAAAGGTCAAGACGACCCTCTCTACCGATCAGCTGAGCGAGATCAAACAATTGCTGCAGTTGTCGGACCTCGTTAAGTTCGCCAAGGCTACCCCGATGGAAGCCTTACACGTTGCCGGGCTGGAGCGGGTACGCTCTTTTGTCCGGGCCACCGGCCCGGAGGCCGAGGTCGTTACTCCTCTGGTAATTATTGATGCAGACCAGCCTGTTGACGAAGCAAATCCGGCCAGCGCATCGTCCACCCAAAATGAAGAAGAATGAGTTGGTTAAATCAATTTGAGTTCGTCTTCCCCTGGCTGCTCCCTTTGGTCGCTGTGCCGATTCTGCTAGGTTTATGGCAATATCGCCGGGAGCGGCAGCGACAGGTTAGCCTGCGGCTACCCAGCACCTCGTCTGTTCGGGGATTACGGAACTGGAAGAGTACTATCCGTCCTTTCTTACCCGCATTACGGGTAGCGGCCCTTTGTCTTTTTGTGGTCGCGCTGGCGCGGCCGCGCCTTGACCTTAGCGAAGAGTCCGTTACGGCCGAAGGGATCGACATTGTTTTAACCATGGACCTCTCGACGAGTATGGGAGCCCGGGACTTTCAGCCGGACCGTTTGGAAGCATCCAAACGGGTAGCACGCGAGTTTGTCAGCCGCCGGGATTTTGACCGGATCGGCCTGGTTGTCTATGCCGGGGAAGCCTACACCAAGTCTCCGCTAACGGTTGATCACGACATTATTGACCGTTTCATATCAGAACTCCAGATGGGTGGCATTCCGGATGGAACAGCGATTGGCACCGGTCTTGCCACGGCGGTAAATCGATTAAAGGACAGCGACGCCTCCAGTAAGGTCATTATCCTACTTACGGACGGAGAAAACAACCAGGGCTATCATAGTCCGGAGCTCGCCGCTGAATTAGCAAAGGAATTTGACATTCGCGTTTACACCATCGGGGTTGGTAGCGGTCAGGAAACATTGATGCCTTCCTCCCCTCTTGGCCAGGGACGCTATACCTTTAAGCCTACCCGGGGAACCGTCGATGATGACCTGTTGGCTTACATTGCCGAGACGACTAATGGTCGTTACTTCCGTGCCCGGGACCCCGAAGAGCTCGAATCCATTTACGACTATATTGACGAGCTGGAAAAAACGGAAATAGAAACAACCGTAAAGAAAATTTACGAAGAGCGTTTCCACCGCTTTTTACTGTGGGGGCTGATCCTGTTGCTACTGGAAACCGTTTTGCGGTATACGGTGTTGAAGACGGTACCTTAGGTTGGGAGCTGGGAGCTGGGAGCTGGGAAGCTGGTTCTTCGGTATAACTTCTTACCTGATGGTGTTGGGACAATAGATCAAGAAACAGCCCGACGAAAAGCATTACCCCACTAAACCAGTTTACGTTGTCCTTTACCCCCGCCACCGCGAAAGCTCAACTGCAGCAAGTTTACGACCGCATGATTATTGAAGGTCAGCCGGGCTACCAGAAGGTAGCGTTTACGGAAAATGCCTTTGATGAACTGCTGACTTTTTTGGCAATGGTTCCCGTAAAAGGGATTACGGAGTTAATCTACCGACTGTCGGATGGAGTTCCCGTAATCAAGGTCGCGGATTTATATAACGTACTGGTTTGGTCTGCTGAAAATCGTGGTGGTATTGACCTGGAAGCTATTCAGGAGTGGTTTTACAGCAAACAACCACGGCGGATAGCGATTGCGCTACAAGTTGACATTTTTCCGAGCAACAGCATGCAGGAAAGTCAGCGCATTCTGGAAGAAATCAGCAAAAAACACCCCCAGCTTAAGCAGCTGTGCTCACAACTTCGCAAGGAAGTAGATCACCGTCTGGCGGAGGAAGAAGCCTGGGCGAAATACCGGCGGGACACCTTTGAGATGCCCAAAGAGATGACGCCGGACATCATGCAAATGATCAAGAACATCAAAGGCGTTTAATAGGGTCGCTAGTGGACCAACCAGCAAATAATGTTATATCCAAGCCTTGCTCTTTCCTGTCCTGCCCGCGTTGGTAAAATCCTCATTTAGCTACGGCTAAACTCCGGTTTTACCGCCTTAGCAGACCAGAAAATAGCGGCGGCTTTATATAACGACATTTACCGTTTGGCCCACTAAGCGCAATAACTATTCATTGTTGTTCCTAATACACTGTAACGATACTTTAGATAACCGAAGGAGCGTCATTTTTCACTGATGCTACCGGCAATCCCACTACACAGAATCCCTGCGGCGACAGCGGCGTTGAGGCTTTCTGCTTCCCGGCCGGGGGCCGGGGGAATGGTTAACCAACGCTGCACCTGCGTGCGCGCCCCTTCGCTGATGCCGGGCCCCTCGGCACCAATGATGAGCACGCCAGCATCAGGAGCTTTGAGCGTGTGAATACTTTCTCCGCGCAGGTCGGCGCCAAAAGTTGGCAAATCCGGAAAAGTATTGATGATATCTTCGAGGTTTCCCGTCCGATAATCGACGCGTAAAAAGGAGCCCATTGAAGCTTGGATAGATTTACTATTGTAGAGATCTGCGGTTCCCGGGCCACCAATCACGTGGTAAAAACCGAACCAATCGGCAATCCGGAGTAAGGCGCCCAGGTTACTCGGCGACTGGATGCCGTCGAGGTAAAGCGACCACCCTGTCGCCATCTCTGGCGGCAGCAAGTCGGAGCTGGTGGGCAGGTCAACAACGGCCAACACCTGATTAGGGGTGGTCAATTGAGATATCCGACTCAATTCTTTAGGGCTTACGTACGTTAAGGGAACGGTTGGAGGTTCGGGCAGCTCCTCCCCCCATTGCTCGAGGGCATAGATGTGATCGACGGTATATCTCGACTGTTTGAGCAGTTCTTCGACGATCCGTCCGCCTTCAGCGGTGAATTTGTGGTAATTTCGCCGAACCTTCTTTTGACGCAGGCTGCTTATGAACTTTATGGTACCGGAGCTTAATGGCATACGCACACTTTGTTGGCGCCCGGTCGTGCTGGCCATAGTGCTGGCCGCCTGCCTGGCGTCTTGCAATACTAGTAAATATCTGGCTAGCGACGAGGAATTACTCACCAGCCAGCGGGTTGTTATCGAAGACCCCAAGTCGGTCAACAATCGTTCAGACCTTACTTATCAACTGTCCACCATTGCCAAGCAGCAACCAAATGGCAACTTCTTTTTCCTTTGGCCGCGAGAGTGGTTCTACTTTAAAAACAACCAGCCGAAGGACAGCTCTCGGATCAATCGTTTTTTACGCAATACCATTGGGCAACGACCAGCCATTTATTCAGACAGCTTAAGTCGAAGGTCTGCCCGCGACATGGAAGATTTCCTGTTCCGGCTCGGCCACTTTGAGGCAAAAGCCTATCACGAACCCGACCGGGGGAAACGCCGCAAGGTCAACCTGATTTACCACATTACAGCTGGTAAGCGCCGGCTGATTGACTCTGTGGTATACAGCAGCCCTGATCCACTTATTGACAGCCTGCTGCAGATTGCGGCAGAGGACAGTGAATTGCAGTCCGGGCAGCCACTTGACCTGAACAACTTTGACCGGGAGAAGTCACGCATCAGTCGTTATCTCCGAAATGAGGGGTTTGCTTTCTTTTCGGGTGCCTACGTTAATGATCTCGAGATCGACACCAGCAGGCGTTCGGGTTATGCTGATGTTTTCTTTTCTGTTCTTCCTCCGGAACGAGATGCGTCCATTGACCAATACCGGGTAGGAACGGTCACGGTATTTACCGATTTCAACCCCTTAATAACCGGTGAAGAAGGTGTACAGCGTGACACCGTTATTGATGGTGTTCGGTTTTTATCTCGGCAACCAGCGTTCCGGATGCGACCATCTCTGTTGCGAAAGAACATATTCCTGGAGCAAGGAGACCTTAGTAGTCGGGCACAGCTTGAAAAAACCAATCTGAGTCTCAACGGGCTGGGTATTTATCGGTTTGTGCGGATCAACCAACAGGAAGACTCGGTAGCGGTAAACACCCTGAATTATCAGATTCAGCTTTCCCCGAGCGAGAAGATGAGTCTTGGCGCAGATTTAGACCTCAACTACACTAACCGCAACGGAAACGTTGGTGCTGGCAACCTGATCGGCGTAAGTGTAAGCCCGAGTTTTCAGAACCGGAATCTATTCAGTGGAGCGGAGCTCCTGGTGACCAGCCTGCGAGCTGGTGTTGAGATTGACCCCAGAACAGGGCCAAACACTCAGTTTTTCAACACGGTGGATTTAGGAGCAGACATCAGTCTGTACCTCCCTCGTTTTAAGGATTTTGGCATTTACTCTGCCCTGAGCAAGTTTCCGGCTCCCTGGCGCGGCAAGTTGCTCACCGAAGGCTTCATGAGTCAATTAAGGGAACGGGCGAGTACGCGTTTCAGCCTTGGATACGAGTATCTGTTGATTCGGGATTTTTACGCCTATACCGTTTTCAACGCTCGTCAGGGGTATGACTTTCGCCGGTCAGCCACCACCAGTTATCGGATCAACCACCTGGCCATTGACATTCTGGAGCCCCGTACGGAAGCAGCATTTGACACGATACTGCAGGACAATCAGTTCCTTGCCCAAAGTTTTGGCCAGCAGTATTTCCTTTCCTTTCTGTTCCGCGACCTGGAGTACAACCGTATTGGCATACCTGACCTTAAGGGCAGGTCCATCTCTTTTACCGGCCGGTTTGAACTGGCCGGTGCTGAGCTGTTTGGGCTTAATAAGCTGGTTAATAGCCTACGTAACGACGACATCACTTGGCGCCCGAATGACAATGCTATTTATGCTAAGTACTTTATCACGGAAGCGAACCTAAGGTATTATAAAAAATTCACACCGCAGCACACTTTTGCGTCTCGTCTGATCGCGGGTATTGGCCGCCCGTACGGCGGCGAAGACGCCGTCCCGTACGTAAAGCAGTTCTTTGTCGGCGGTGCTAACTCTATGCGTGCCTGGGCACCCCGGGGTCTCGGCCCCGGAGGATACGTCGACCCAACCAGTCTCGGTAATGACGTTGACTTTTTTCGGCTCTTCCAGACTGGCGATCTCCGGCTGGAGCTCAACCTTGAGTACCGCTTTCCGATAGCATCTTACTTTAAAGGCGCCTTGTTTGCAGACATTGGTAACATCTGGACACTTAACCCCGCTGAGAACGTTGAGCGCCCGGGGTCACAGTTTCTTTTCGCAGCCAGTCCTAATGAGGACAACAGCTTCGTTCACCAGCCCTTTTACCGGCAATTAGCCGTGGGCATGGGCACCGGTATTCGTGTTGACGTAAGCTACTTCATTTTCCGTCTTGACGCCAGTGTTCCCATGCGGTACAATTACCCTCACGCGGGAGACGGAACCCCGATAGTGCGGGATGGCTCTCCTATTCCAGAATCTGCTTATTGGCGGAACCTGAATAATTTCCGCTTAGGGGATATTACCTGGCAGTTAGGATTGGGCTATCCTTTCTAGGGAAGGGTGCGGCTAAAAGCTCCATTTTGTCCAAGCCTTGCAACTAGTATGTTGTAATCTAAGCTTCACCGTATATACTTTTCACTCTACGCTTAAATTGGTTGTTGGTAATGTTGCCAACAATACAAACCAGGCAACTTTATAACAATAAATACACTTACACTTTAAGTACTTAGTCTAATCGTTTATCTTACGAATCAGAAGTGAGCCACCTTATGAAACTCTATTTAAGCATTTTGTACTTATGCGTCTTGCATATTTCATTAGCCGCGCAATTCACCCCTGCTCCCGTTTATCCGGAAGACACCTCGGCTTTGTTTACTGCCCTTAGTGAGCGTTTTCTACAAGTTGATGAAGAAGTCCCCGAAAAACTCCGGGAGTCTTATCTCGAAATTGGGCAAGACCGACTAGATGATTTGAAGGAAGAGATCAGGGACAGCCAGTTTCTTTTTCGGCCCGAGTTAACGGACTACCTGACCGGGCAGTTTGGGGCATTAATTGACGCGAACGGACTACAAACTTCACCACTGATCCTGGTTCGTCGTTCTCAGTCATCAAACGCTTCCAGCCTTGGCAATGGGGTATTCTCGGTTAACCTTGGTCTGCTTTACAAACTGGCTACGGACGAAGAAGTTTCCTTCGTACTATGCCACGAAATGGCACATGACCAACTGGAGCACCTACGCACTGGGCTGGTGGAATTCCTGAGCCGAGAAAAAAACCTTTCCGGGGTAAGAAAAAAGCTATCCCGAGCGCGAGAAAAAAAGGCCCGGACACTATTTAATACTGTCCGCTCAACCGTGTATAACAGCTACCGGCTGAAGCGCAAAAAAGAGCTGGAGGCTGATAGCCTGGGCTTCATTTACTACTCGGCCTTATCGGCTTCCCCAAAAAGCTCTACCGCTGCGCTAAGCATGCTTGCCATGAGTGATATCAGAGGCTTACACGGGGTAGACTTTAAGTCTTTAATGGCAACTGAAGGCTACCCGATTAAGGACAAATGGTTGCCCCCCCCAACGACAATGTTTGATGGCTCTTTCGGAAGCCAGGAAAAAACAAAAGGCTTGTGGGATGCTGATAGTACTTCGACCCATCCTAACCTCGACGAACGCCAGGAGCAACTTGCGATACTGACCGAAGACATACCCGAGTTAACTGAACACGTTGCCAGAGCACATGGGCTCGAAGATGTGATCGGCCTTGAACTGATCAGGGCTCAGCTGGACCTTGACCTGGCCGGACTAGCATACATAAATGTGCTGCGCTTATTACACCTTTCTCCGGAAGATGAAACCCTGCAAGCCCTCCTCGGTGAGTCACTGCTATACACCTACCAATCAATCATATCGTACGACTTTGACAAGGCGATCCCTCCCCCTAATTTCTTTCACGAACCCAATGCCCGGGAAGCCATTCTGATGCTCCGGCAAATACGGAAAAGTGAATTAAAAAAACTCACCCTCGCGTATCTCTCGGAGCGCAATAACGGTCGCTCGGAAGGCGTGCTCTACGACACCCTACAAAAGGCAAACACCTATTTCTCATCCAATGACTAATTCAATTATGAACCACCCCATTACCCCGCTAAAAACCCTTCTTCTTCCTATTTTTTTACTACTTCTTTCAGCCTCACTGGCCAGCCAGACTGCCCCAGAAATTGAAGGCTCAAATATTGCTGACGGTCCCCTCCTCTTTGAGGGAAAAGTAACAGGACATTTTGTATTGACCAATAACACCTCACCGGAGCGTGACGATGATACTTTAACATACAACATTTCATTACTCAACAATGACCTGCAACTGCTCGGAAAAAAGGAGTACAAATCCAACGTAGCGCTAACCTTTGAGCAAATTGCCTACAATGGAAAGTACCTGGCCGTAATGATAAAAGTTGAGGACGATTCTTACGATCGGTACCTGGAGATATTCGATGGCGCGGGCGAGAGCATCCATAAGATCAACCTGAGAAGTATTTCGGAGAGCTATGGCTTTATTCTCCACCCGGTAGCGGACGGATTTATCTCAGGTGTGGTTTACTCAAAGCTTAAACGAGCCGCAGATCGAAGACTAGGGCCTTCTATCGACTTTGAACTTACCAAGACCAATATCGATGACCGTTCGCTAGATTGGACCCATAAGGTAAGTGGAACAACAAGAGCATATGCCATGCTTCCGACCGTGATGGATCGCAACAAAAACGGTATTGCTATTCGGGTGGATAATCGGAGCCTGAAGCAGCCCCGGCAGGAGGAACTGCACTATTTCGACCTAAACGATGATAGTTTGTGGATAACCATTGACAATATCGACCGCAAAAAGAATAGTGCTAATACTGAAATCGAAGCACTTTTTATTGCAGACAAGACAATGATTGCTATTCAGCGACGCTTTAAAAAGCACGTTGCCAAGTATACCGGAGGGGTAGAAGTATTTGTGTACGACGCTGCGGGAAAAACCGTAGTCAGTAAGCTTATTGACGAGCAGAACTTTCTCCGCAAGGCAATCTCAGCCACTAAGAAAGTACCACAGCTTTCCCCATCGGCAAAGGTGACACTTGTTGGTTCAATGGCCGATGAAGCTGGCAACCTGACCCTGGCCTTTGAAACCTTCGACAAGAAGAATGCCAGCGGCGAACGTGTTTCAGGAAATATTTATCAAGATGCTTATATCGTCGGCCTGTCCAAAGAACTAGAGATACTGGACGTAGCTCGGCTGGAGAAATCCCACTTTACCCTTAGTCTGAAAAGCCGATCACCGTTGACCCCGTTGGAGATGGGGGCCATGCGGCGAAGATTGCGGAATGGCAAATTCTCTCGGCTTACGCAGCAACAAAGGGTAGCACTGAATGGTGGGCCTTATGGCTTTGCCTTCGCGGAGCACGGCGATGATTACATCACCAATTACTTTTTCGACCGAGACTTCCAGGCCGATGGTGTGAAGTACATCAGCATTATTGCCGCAACCTTTATCGACGGAGAATTTGAAATAGAGCGTATCCCCCTTGAGAATGAGCCTGACTTCATTTCTCTTGGCCGGGCTAAAGAGGGCTACCTCAAAGTTCAGGACTACAAACTCGGAGAAGGGCTGAGAGAAACCCGACTGGAGCGACTCGGTTTTTAATACACTACAAAGCGGTGCCGCATCAAGCGAACACCCGCCACCCCAGCACGAGGCCAAATACGCCGAGTGCCAGCGCCCCCAGGCGCTGCACCTTAAGCAGGATATCGGGACGCAGCCAACCGCGCACTTTGCGTGCAGCCAGTACCTTCACGGTATCAGTGAGAACAATCGTCACCAGAATACCCGCGTAGATTGACCAGGCGGCGACTTCGTCAAGGTTGCGCTCGTTCACCTGCGTGAGGGTGAAGACCATCCAGAAAGCCACCGTAAAAGGGTTGAAAGTATTCAGGGCGAACCCTTGTAACCAGGCCGCGGCCAAGCCGCGGCGGTTAGGCATCACCCGTGCTTCCGCCAGGTTGGGTGGCGGCTTGAACCACATATATACGGCAATTCCGAGAAGGAGGAGGACTCCGATTCCGCCAATCCATTGCCCTAACGGACCATCCAACGTTAGTTGCTCCATACTCGCCATCCCGTAGTGAGTGCAGGTAACGAACAATACGTCACTACACCAGATGCCCAGGGCTGCGGCAAAAGCAGCCAGAGTTCCCCGGCGCAAACTGAGCTGTAAGAGGAGAATAACCAGCGGACCAACCAACAGCGCAAGCAACAAGCCGGCACGGATTCCTTCCAGGAAGTACATCGGGTTAATCTTTTGGTTATTGAGGTGCTACCACACCAAACATCAGGGGGTAGGAACTTTAGTACGCGAACAACGCCGCTGTTGTTTGCCACCAAAATCGTAGGCAAGCTGCAGCAACACCAGGCAAGGATGCATCTTAAAGCGCAAGTATTCAGGCACAAAACTACCCTGACCTACGCATTCTCAGGAGGCAGAAACATAATTAGCTAATATTCTTTGCAACTATTCTGTCTCGTCGTCCAGAATTTGTTCTGCGTGCACCTTGGTTTTCACCTTAGTGTATACCCGGTCGATGATTCCTTCTTCGTTGATTACGACGGTCGTACGCAATACTCCATCGTACTCACGCCCCATGAATTTTTTCGGTCCCCACGTACCGTAAGCATCCATCATTTGATGTTCTTCGTCGGCCAGGAGCGGCATCGGCAGGTTGTGCTTGTCAATAAACTTACGGTGCTTAGCGGGTTTGTCCGGGCTCACGCCAAGGAGCTCATATCCACGCGCCTGGAGTTCACCAAAGCTATCCCGCAAAGAGCATGCGGCGGCGGTACATCCGGGAGTATCGTCTTTAGGGTAAAAGAAGATGATCAATTTCTTACCTGCGTAATCAGCAAGGGAAACGGTGCTTTCGTCCTGCAGGATTCCAGTAAAATCGGGGGCTTTGTCGCCAGCTTTTAAATGTGTCATGCAGGGGTAACGGCGGAAATACCCATTCGGTTGACGGCATACCTGACTCAAGGCAACTTGGACAACTATGACTGCAGGGCCAGTGTCTGGCGACAACACCAGCAAACAAAATACCGGCGTAAAAACCTACCTCAACTTATGCTACAGCGTACTCGTCGATACAAAACGTTTTACCTTTACCGACAAACCAATTCCCCATGCAGAAAGCTCTGGTATTTGTTGCTATCCTCGTCATTGCCGTCGCCATTTACTGGCCCATCCTCCGGATGGCCCGCAAGGACATCTCCCAACGCTCTGCGGCCGGATTAAGTAACGGTGTGCTCTATGCCGTTCTGTTACTCCCCCTCTTCGGTCCGATTGTTTACCTCGTTTTCCGCAAGCAGTTTACCGTAGAATAGGGCGCTGGTTCCTGGTTCCACCCACTGCTCTCTTCAGGAAATCAGGACAGCTCCTGCGTCCGCGCCCTAATGAAACCGTGTAGAAGGTAAGTACTCGCGTACTGCCTTAGCACCAAAGCTCCGCTATTAATTTTCAATAAACAGGTGCCTGCTGCCCCTACCCTATCCGCCCAGGGCACGCAGGCTGGCCGCCACAAATTTTTCCAGGTACTCGTCCAGTGACTTACGTTTATACTGCATCACGTACCGAGGATGCGATAGTGGAATCACCTCACCAAACCACTGGTGCTCCTCGTTGAGGGCCTTAAAAAATTTATAGTTCTTGCCTTCGCCAAGGATAAGGGCAAAATCGCGCTTACCCCCAAAATCCAGCTGGGTATTGACGTTGTCAATAATGTGTGGTAATACCGCCTTTTCCAGCTTCTTGCTATCGTAGTAGTTGTAATTCTTCCCCTCCTTCGTAAAGCCCAGCGGGCACACGGAGGTGATGTAGAAGTCGCGGAAAAATGCTTCAGGGCCACCCATCGCATTCACCCATTTCCAGATGTATTCCGCACTGAGTTCGGGGCGAGAGGTGAAGTTGTGATCAATATTACATTCTTCACGCAGCATCTTCGGCCCCGTGAAAGGGACGCCCGTAACACCGGCACCAAAGCGACCAGGATTAATGCCAAAAACAAATATCCGTTCGCCCTCATCCCCGAGGTACTTCTCGTAAAAGGCCGTCATACAAGCCTGAGTACCTGCCTCGTGAAACGGGAAGAGTAGTTCCACCCCTGCCGGAAGCTTCCAGTCAGGCTGTAGTGTTTTAAAGTGAAAATCAAGAACGTGTTGCGCGAAGGTCATGGGAAAGAAATGTTAGATCGGCAGACTAAGAGATTGGTAGACCGTTGGCTCGATAAACCTCTGGTTGGTTAGAGCGATAGCTCAGTAGATCCTCCTCCCCAGCGACCGATCACAAGCAACAAAAGTCTCTGACTTTAGCCTTGCTCATCAGTCTAACTTCTAACGGTCTTACACATCTAATGGTCTAACCACTAACTTATAAGAGCCCAAGTGGCCTCCCACTACTTCTTCCGGAAGAAGATACTGATTGGTACTCCCGTAAAATCAAAGTGCTTCCGGATCTGGTTTTCGAGGTAGTTCTTGTAAGGCTCCTTGATGTGCTGGGGGTGATTACAGTAGAAAGCAAAAGCCGGATAAGCGATCGGCAGCTGCGTAACGTATTTGATACTGATCTCCCGCCCACGGTAGCTCGGTGGAGAATAGCGCTCCATCGACTTTTGCATCACTTCATTAAGTTGTGATGTAGGGATTCTGCGCGTTCGGTTAGCATACACCTGCATCGTAGCATCTACGACCTTCATGATGCGCTGTTTCTCCAGGACACTCATAAAGATGACGGGCAGGTCGTTAAAAGGAGCAAAACGCTCCCGCACCGTTAGCTCAAAATCCCGGGCAGTGTTGGTCTCTTTATTTTCGACCAGGTCCCACTTATTCACGGCGATCACAATACCCTTATTGCGCTTTTGCGCAATGCGGAAGATGGCAAGGTCCTGACTTTCAACACCGTCAGTAGCGTCAATCATCAACACCACCACGTCTGCCTTTTCGATGGCACGGATGGCCCGCATGACGGAGTAGAACTCCAGGTTTTCGTAGACTTTTGACTTCTTACGGATACCAGCGGTGTCGATCAGGTTGAACTCGCGGTCAAACTTGTTATAGTAGCTGTTGATGCTGTCCCGGGTGGTGCCAGCAATGTCAGTCACGATATTTCGCTCCTCTCCCAGCAGGGCGTTGATGAAGCTGGATTTTCCAGCATTTGGCTGGCCGACGATGGCGATTTGCGGGATGGTTGTTTCCTCCTCCTCGTGTACCGTGACGTGTTCTACCACAGCGTCGAGCAAATCTCCCGTACCGGAGCCGGTGGCGGAGGAGAGGAAAAAGGTTTCTTCGAAGCCGAGGCTCCAGAACTCATTCGCCTGCAGCTGGCGAGCGTGGTTATCCACCTTATTGACCGCCAGCACTACTGGTTTCTTGGCCCGGCGAAGCATCTTGGCTACCTGATCATCAAGATCTGTCAGGCCGGTAGCTACGTCTACCATAAAGATGATGACGCTTGCCTCATCAATTGCAATTTCTACCTGGTCGCGAATAGCCGCTTCAAATACATCGTCGCTGTTGCGGACAAAGCCTCCGGTATCCACTACCGCAAAATCCTTACCGTTCCAGGTGCTCTGGCCGTACTGCCGGTCGCGGGTCACCCCGCTTTGGTCATCGACAATACTCTGCTTCTCACCGATGAGGCGGTTGAACAGGGTTGATTTCCCGACATTAGGCCGGCCGACAATTGCGACGATATCCATGAAAAAACGTTTAATCCTATAACCCGGCACGAAGGCGACAGGTTGCGAACGCGCGAAGATACGGCATATAGGTCACCTTTTCCGGGCGCGGACGCAGGAGCAAAGTAAAAGAACGACAAGGGCAAAGTAATGCTACCCCACAGCTGGTTTACAACCAGTCGAAACTATCTTTAGCAGCATCAGGGTGTCCTCCCTGCTGTCCGTGGTCAGCACTGAAGTCCCAGTTGTATCCCGCCAGATTTTTAATACCCTCGGTCAACAGATCAATGCTGGCAGCAACGTCTTCCTGGTGTGCCATTTCGGTAGACTGGTGCATGTTCCGCAGGGGAATCGAGATCGCTCCGGCGATGGCGCCCTTCTGCCCGTAACGCTGCAGGGCAGCAGTGTCCGTTCCGCCGGCAGGCAGGAGCTCCAGCTGGGTTTTGATGCCAGCTGCCTTAGCCGTTTCCTTGAGGTAATTGACCATCCGGTAGTCGGAGATGACGGAACCGTCCAGCACTTTGATGGCCGTTCCTTCGCCGAGGCTTGTAACCGCCTCGTGGGCGCTTGAGCCGGGCACATCGTAAGCGATGGTGACGTCAAGCCCGAAGCCAAAGTCAGGGTCAATATGGCTGACACTTCCCATGGCTCCCCGCAGGCCAACTTCTTCCTGCACCGTGAAAGTGGCGTAGAGGTCGTAGGGTAAGGTCTCGTCCCTGAGTCGGCGCAGGGTTTCGATCAGAATAAAGACCGACACGCGGTTGTCGAGCGACTTGCTGGTGACGCAGTCACCAATTTCGATCATTTCCCGCTCGCGGGAGATCGGATCACCAACGGTGATCCAGCGCTCTACCTCATCCTTGGTCATCCCGGTATCAACGAAATACTCGTTGAGGGGAACCACTTGCTTACGCTCCTCAGGTTTCATGATGTGGATGGGCTTGCAGCCCAGCACGCCAATCACGTCTTTACGGCCGTGCACAATCACCCGCTGTGCGGTGAGGGTCTTGGGATCGAAACCACCTAACGGTAAAAACCGAATGAAGCCTTTTTCATCGATGTGGTTGACAATGAAGCCGATTTCATCCATGTGCGCAGCAACCATGACCCGTTTCGGGGCTTTGCCCCGACGGATGGCCAGTACGTTACCCATATTGTCTACTTCCACCTCATCGGCGAGACCTTTAATTTCCCGAAGGACCAATTCTCGGATACGACGTTCAAAACCGGATACTCCGGGGGCTTCGCAAATTGCTTTTAGCAGGGGAAGATTCAACATGTGGGTAGCGCTCTATGTATATGAGCC
>CAZTTF010000297.1:0-28371 GCA_964616365.1 uncultured Lewinella sp.
GCGTCTACGATTGGCCCCAGCCCGTCTTTGTGATAGACTGAAACCAGTGCCGATTTGATTTTCCTCTCGGTCATGAAGCCTTGCGGTTTTAAGGGCGCAAAGGTAATCAATTAGTCTGGGAGTAAGCCTTATTCAACGCCCTTACTCCACACCCAGCACCCAACCTTCATGACGTAGCACCCGCTTGCGGTCTTTTAGCGAAAGTCCAACAGGCGCTGCCAATAGGCCCTTGGCTCCTTTTTCAGCTTGCTCAGCCTGCAGGTATTTGACAAAAGTTCTCACTTGCTCCCGATCGACGATTTTATCCTTGCCCGGTAACTTCAGTAAACTCGGGTAAATTTCAGTATGGACGACCAATGGCCCTGCTTCTGGAACACGCTCGGCAAAATCCGTCTCAAACGGCCAGATGCGCGTAATTGGCGCTAAGGCATTCACTTTTTGGGACAAATAGAGTACACGTGGAATCCCTAAAAGGGTTTGACTTCCTACACTACCAGTATAAGCCAGCTTCCAGGCCGGCTGCATTTTAGGCACCCGCTGTTCGACCAGCCTCTTTTCCGGGAGTGAAGCCCGCCGGTTAATTACGGGATAGGAGAAGTCTTTACGACTACCAAGAAAAATGCCGCTCTGACCAGCAGGGACTCCCCAGAAAGGGCCACTCCCAACGGTAATTTTGCGGTTCAATTCTGCCCCGACCGTAAACCGGTTATTGTAATTATCCGGGCAATCGATAATCATGCGGTCAAGATGATGCCAGATGCGCTGCCAGGCACGTTTTCGCTTAGGTATTCGAAGGGCTTTTGCCAGCCCTTTGGGGTAACCAAAGGAAAAATCCCACCCGACCAGCACCCGCTTTCCAAGGCGGGTTAACCTGACCAAACGGCGCTCCAAATACTTGGTACAGGCAGCTCTTGTCCGGAAGTACTTTACCGACGACCTTCCCTGGGCACTGGCCTGGGCAATCCAGATAGCATCGCGTGCGGGGGTAACAGGGCTTGGTGTGGCACGAGAGCTCCAGTCGACAACAATGAAATGATCAAAATTGGGCAAGGCAAAATTCTTGTGCCACGAATGTAGTCACGATCAGGTCAAACTAACCAGAATGGAGCATAAAGTTTTGACTTCCCAACAGCATACACTACCGGGAGCACACCAGCACTACCCTATCGCTAGAGGAAACGACATTTATGCTGCCATATACTAGTCAACTGTACTAGGCCGTAACTCCGTACAAAGCGTCTTTCTTCTTCGCAATTTCAGGAGAGGTCAGGTACTCATCGTAAGCCAACAAGCTGTCAATAGTTCCTCCGGGAGCAATTTCGATAATGCGGTTACAAGAGGTTTCTACAAGCTTATGGTCATGACTACTCATAATGAAGTTGCCTTTGAAGTCTACCAAGGCATTGTTAAGCGCTGTAATTGACTCAAGGTCAAGGTGATTAGTCGGCTCGTCCAATAAGAGGAAGTTCGGAGAGTTCAGCATCATTTTGCTCAGCATACAACGGACTTTTTCTCCTCCAGAAAGAACACTTGAGTCCTTGTGCACCTCTTCGCCGGCGAACAGCATCCGCCCCAGGAATCCGCGGATAAATTGCTCATCCTTGTTCTGAGAATACTGCCGTAACCACTCTACCAGGTCAAGACCGTTTGCCTTCTGGAAATACTCGGCATTTTCATTCGGCAAGTGCTGCACCGTAATGGTTTGCCCCCATTCAATAGCGCCGGAATCGGGCTCAATATCCCCCGCGAGCACCTCATAAAATGCGGTCAACGCCGTAGCTTCATTCGATAGCAAAGCGATCTTATCTCCACTGTTCATGGTGAACGACACATCGCTGAAAAGCGTGGTGCCATCAGGAGATTTTTTGCTGAGTCCAGTTACTTTTAAAATCTGGTCTCCAGGCTGGCGTTCCGGCTGAAAAGCGATGAAAGGATAGCGGCGTGAGGATGGCTTAATCTCCTCAATATTAAGCTTTTCCAGTGCTTTCTTGCGGCTGGTAGCTTGCTTGGACTTAGAAGCATTTGCGGAGAACCGCTGGATAAACTCCAGCATTTCAGCACGCTTCTGTTCCATCTTCTTGTTCTTGTTAGCCTGCTGCTGCAAAGCGAGCTGGCTGGACTCATACCAGAAGGTATAATTACCGGTGTAAATGTTGGCTTTCTGGCGGTCAATATCGACGATGTGCGTACACACCATATCGAGGAAATAACGGTCGTGACTGACAATGATGATCGTATTGGGGAAGTCAGCCAGAAAGTCGGCCAACCAGTGCACTGTCGGCGCATCAAGGTCATTCGTAGGCTCATCGAGCAACAGGAGATCCGGGCTACCAAAAAGGGCCTGCGCCAAGAGTACTTTCACTTTTTCCGGCCCACTGATTTCTTCCATTAGCTTGTAATGGAGGTCCTCTTTAATGCCCATATTTGACAGGAGTTCAGCAGCATCAGAATCTGCAGTCCACCCCCCCATTTCGCCGTACTGGTTTTCGAGTTCAGCGGCGCGCATTCCATCTGCCTCTGAAGCATCCGGATTCATGTAAATGGCGTTTTTCTCCGTCTCAATGGCGTAGAGCTCCTCGTGTCCCATTTTCACGGTCTCCAGCACGGTGTACTCCTCAAAACCGAAGTGGTTCTGACTGAGGACAGCCATGCGGTTACCGGGCTCCAGGCTTATGCCTCCCCGGGTAGGATCTAGCTCTCCGGAGATAACCTTTAGAAAAGTAGACTTACCGGCACCATTTGCACCAATAATGCCGTAGCAGTTACCATGAGTAAACTGTAGGTTCACTTCGTTAAACAGGACGCGCTTACCGAACTGTACGGTTAAATCAGAAACATTGAGCATAAAATGGAGGCTTTTGCGGCCGCAAAATTACGGCTTTTAATAACGGGATTCAAATGGCAGGTTAATCTGTGGCAGTAGCTTCATTTTGGGCGCCGGAGCGCAGGTGCTGTGTGAGGGTATAAAGCCCCTCCTACCCTGCTTTTCAACCAATCTTTGCACCTGCGGCCCCGCCACACAAACGCTTCCAGAATGGTAAAAAATGGCCCTCTCTACGGATGTAAAGAGGGCCATACATGCTTAGAAAAGCATTACAAAAGTCATCAGAAGCCCCTATTCGACGACTACCCGGTGCGTTTCTGTCCTGTCTCCAACGGTAATCCGCAGGAAGTAAACTCCCGTCGACGGAGCCGTTGGCAGGTTGAGGACACCAGTGCCGAGGTCTAGGAATGACCGAGACCCTACGGGAATACCCCGCGCATCATAGAGCTGTACGCTGGAGGGCGCATCCGGCGCAGCTACTTCCGTCATTTCAACGTGGATCATGCCACCACGCGTTGGGTTCGGGAACACCCTACCCAGCGCAGTTGTTGGCGTTCCGAGTTGCATTTCCACTATGTTGGACAACACATCACCTAAAGCCGGGTCAACTAGTCGTACGCGGTAGAAAGTGCGGCCGGCAAGCGGACTGACATCATCCTGACGGTAAATGGCGAGGTTGTTTGCCGTAATGAAATCGGGGGCAGTTACCGTGGCAATCGGAGTGAAGTTAAGCCCGTTAACAGAACGCTCCAGCACGAACTCATTTTCCACGCCATCGGCACTCATTTCCCATGCAATCGTTACGTCGCGGGCCTGTAAATTATTCACCGTTCCTGAAGCCATCAGGTTGCCGCCACACTGTGCGGGATTGTTGGTTACTGAGACATTGATGGTATTGGAAGTGAAACAACCCTCATCGTCAATAATTACCGTAACAGCCTGTGTGCCAAAGGCATTCCAGCGCAACGTGATGGAGGTATCGGTAGCTGACAGCTCCGTTACGTCGCCCGCAAAACTCCAGGTAACCGTTGCATCACCAGCATTAACAGCGGTATAGGTAACGGGGTCACCTACACATACTGAAGCGGGGCCTTCCAAATCAGTTATTCCCTGATTTTCAACGATTATTGTAATAGCATTACTCTCGATGAAAGCACAATTATTGCGCCGCACACAACGGGCATAGTAGGTCGTTTCAAATAATGCTGGCGGAGCGTAATCGGGAGTGTTAGAGTTAGGGATGGGCGTCCAGAGCAGGATGTTGTTAATTGATGCATCCGTCGTCATCATCCACAGGTATTCGATGTCCCCGATGCCTCCGGTCGGAGGAGACGTCTCCACGATTGGGTCAGGAACAATTCCGGGGCCACAAAGCACCTGATTGGCAGCAATGGTGCCTCCATCGTCAAAGTTTTCGATACAATCCGGGAAGAAGCCGGCATCCCAGCTTAGGTCCACCTCACTAGGCCCGAGGGTAAATATTTCCGTCATCAGGCTGGCCGGATTTGGATCGCTATCGATCTCATCATCAGAGCCACTATTCCTAAGAGTGGCATCAAAGCCGTCGGGTTGCTCAAACGTCAACCAGTAATCACCGGGAGGAACCGTAAACAAGTACCGGCCATTTTCATCCGTTGTCGTTTCCTCAGAGAAGGTCCCCGTTTCATTGGAGAGCACCACCCTTACATCGGGGATACCAACTTCTCCATCATCCTGAATGCCGTTTCTGTTGGTATCATTCCAGACGAAATCACCTACCTGAGCAAGACAGTCATCCACCAACACAAATTCACGGATACCAATGGGCATACATATTTCCAGGCCATTCATATCCAGGGGTGGGTCAGGAGTAAATTCTGCCGTAATAATATTTAGCCCTAAGGGTAAGGACATTGGATCGATCTCGGTTACCTCCACTCCATTGATCGTAAAGACAGTCGTTCCAGTAATGCCAACTCCGTTCAACACGCCAAAGCCTTCAAGTAGTATAGCTGCTTCAAAACGACAGATAATTTCCGGAGGAGTTTCAACGTAGCGTACTTCTGGATAGAAACACTCATTGTCAATGGACAACTGGAAAGGTCCATTACTCAGTACAGCACTGTATCTCAGGCTATCCACAATCAAAAAGTCCAGGGTATATAAGGAGTTGCCGGGAATATCGGGGTCCGGAGACTCGGTAAGTACCGTGCCTACCGGCACGGGGATGGGAGGTAGTGGTGGAGCCGGACTGGAAAGCAGGAACATATTGGTTGGTTCGACAACGACCCAGTTTTGTCCTGGCTGGGCGCTCACCTGAATTTGCTCGCTGAACTGACCATCAAAGTTGGTTGTATTGTTATTCAGACAATTACACGGATCGGAGATCCCGCCGTTGGGTTCTGCAAAGAACCCTGCATCTACGGTCATATTGAATTCTCCCGGAGCCAAAACGTATTGGTCGGTCATTCCATTCATCGCCGGAATACCATCGCTATCCGTGGTATCGTCACCGAAATTAGCGGTTGTTCTAATCCCTCCAGGCGGTTCAATAAAGAGGATAGAGTAAGTTCCGGGGGTAAGTCCCGTAAAGGCATAAAAGCCATCGAGGTCAGTTCTGATAGAATCAATAATTATTCCGGCCGCATTTTTGAGGTAAACAGGGTAATCATCAAGACCACGTTCTCCCGGGTCTTGTTGACCGTTAGCATTCAAATCTTCCCAGACGAAATTCCCGATACCGGAGAATGCCTGCAGGGTTACGATACAAGACGTCGTACAATTATTAGCATCCGTTACTGTGACACCGTAGGTTCCGGCAGGGAGATCATCACGATCAGGGTCAGTGCTGTTATCGTCCCACTCGTAGGAATACGGGAAAGTTCCGCCATCCACCTGAACTGTAATGCTGCCATTATCGCCCTCGGTTGGCTGTTGGTTGATCACGATTTCACAGGTTAATGCAGGCAATTCATCAAGCGTAATCCCCGTAGCAACCTCGGTGCAACCACTGGCGTCGGTTACCGTGACGGCGTACACGCCGGCCGCCAGTCCTGTAATCATTGCTCCCGTATTGCCATTGCTCCAGGCAAAAGAATAAGGAGGAGTTCCTCCCGAGGGGGAAGCCGTCAGGGTGCCAGTACTCGTACCGCCACATTGAATCGTTGGCGCGTCAACCGCTACCATAATGGCTGGCGGTTCGGTCACATTAAAAGTCGCAACAGCATCACAATTATTAGCGTCAGTAACCGTAACGGTGTAAGTGCCGCCAACAAGGTCTTCGAGGTCTTCCGTTGTCTCTCCGTTACTCCATAAATATGTGTAAGCGGGAGCACCACCAGTGGCGGTGATATTGATTTGCCCAGTGGCTGCACCATTACAGTTTGCGGGAGTAACCTCTCCGGCAATACTAACGGCACCGCTGGCATTAACATCATAACTGGCGCTAAATGTACAGTTATTCGCATCCGTAACCACCACCGTATAAGTTCCGGCAGGCAGGTCCTCAATATCCTGCGTAGTAGCACCGGTACTCCACAGGTAAGTATAACCTGGCGTCGCGCCGGTGACCGTCAAATCAATGGCTCCGGTTGTCTCCCCTGCACAAATGACGTTCGTGACCGCTGCAGTGACAGCAAAAGGCGTTGGTTCCTGGATAACAACAGTTGTCGTCTCAGAACACCCCAGATCGTCAGCTATGGACACTACATATGTCCCCGCAGGCAGATCAGTAATGGGGCTAGTCATAATTACATTATCCAGCCGGATAATGTAGGGGGCAGTCCCGCCGGTTATCCCTACAGTGATCTCGCCGTCAGTTCCTCCATTACAGCTAACATTCACCGGAACGACAGTAAGCATGATTGCCGGTGGCTCCGTGATCTCGAAAGTAGCGGATGCCATACAGTTACTGGCATCTGAGACAGTTACTCCATAGTTCCCGGCGGGAACGCCATTCAAGTCTTCGTTCACCGTGCCGTTACTCCACAAGTAAGTGTATGGAGGAGTTCCTCCAGCTACCGTAAGGTTAATCCGTCCGTCCGGATCCCCTTCGCAGAAAATATTGAACACCTCTCCGGACAGGGTGAGCTGTGGCGCTTCACCCACGGTGTAAGAAGCCACCAGTTGGCACTCCGAGACATCCATGACGGTTACAGCGTAGTCACCAGCCGGGAGGTCAGTAATCGTGGAAGTTGTAGCACCGTTGCTCCATAAGAAGGTGTAGGGCTGTTCACCGCCAGAGGCGGTTAGGGCAATGCTCCCCGTGTTCTCACCGGTACAAGCAACATCAGCGATTACTGCATCAAGGGCTATCGGGTCAGGGGCCGTGATTTGCACCAGCCTGGAGGCCGTACAGTTATTGATATCGGTTACGGTTACAGCATAGTTACCAGGAGCAAGATCCATTAAATCCTCCGTCATAGCGCCGTTGCTCCACAGATAGGTATATGGCGCGGTACCTCCAGCCACCGTGACGTTAATACTGCCGTTGTTGTCTCCAGCACACAGCGGAACCTCAACATCGACCATGATTTCCAGCTCATCGGGAGCTTCGACGACAACGGATCCGGAAACTTTACAAGCTGCGGTACTTGATTCAGTGATCGTTACGCTGTAAACACCCGCGGCAAGCCCGGTTATAGTAGCCGTTGACTCCCCAGTGCTCCATTCGTAAGTGTAAGGCATTTCTCCTCCGGTAACGGTAGCTGTGGCAGTCCCGTCGGCCCTATCTGAACAGCTGGCGTCAGTGCTGGAGAGCGTGACGTCGACATCAATTGTAGTAAGTGTAGCAGTAGCTACCCCAGTACACCCGTTCACATCAGTGGCTGTTACGGTATAGGTTCCTGCGGGGACATTGAATAGCGTTGGCCCTACTGTACCATCACTCCAGGTGTAGACATACTGATCAAGCGGCCCCGTCGCGGGCTGCACTGACAAATCTCCACGAGCATTGAGTCCACAAAGAATAGTATCCCCCACAATTTCTATATCAACCTCTTCCGCCGTGAAGACCTCGTAGGAACGCACGATTTGGCAGTCATTATCATCGGTTACTGTTACTTCGTATATGCCAGCGGGTAGTGGGCCAACCCCCTGTCCGGTCGCATTAGCAACATTCCAAGCATAGGAGTATGGTGGTGTTCCTCCGGAAGGCACGATGAAGATAAAGGCACTGGCTACTCCCTCACAAACTTCATCATTACCTGCAATTTCTCCCGTGATTACCGGCGGCTCAACAATATCTGCATCAGCACTAGCCATACAGCCTCTGGCGTCAGTAACCGTAAGTCCGTAGTTACCCGGCGACAAACCATCGACTGAAGGCCCTGAGCCCCCATTGGACCAAGCATAGGCATAAGGAGGAACTCCACCGGAGATATTGGCTGTAATCGTGCCGTCATCATTGCCGTTGCAAAGCACGTCAACAGCAACCAATGAAATTTCCGGAGGGTTTTCCTCAACGGTAGTACAGGCTACATATCCACAAAGGTTGAAATCAACTACAGTTACACAATAATCACCAACGGGAACACTTATAGCTCGAGTATCAGCTCCTGTAGACCAGGAATAAGTGTAAGGCGATGTTCCTCCGGATGGGTTGGCAGCAATATTGAATGGCGCTTCACACTCGACCGGATCTGAGATCGTAGCCTCAAGCCGTGGAGGCTGCGTCAGCGTGATCTCCCCGGTGCCATTATCTCCCGTGTCATCAGTTACAGTAACGGCATATATTCCCGCCGGTAAGCCTTCAATAGTTGCGGTTGTTTCTCCATTACTCCAGAGAAAGGAGTATGGACCAGTTCCATCAAGAGGTACCGCAGTTGCACTTCCATTAGAGAGCCCAAAACAAGGGATGTTCTCTCCATCAACCTCAATCGTAAGTTGAGCTGATAATGAATTGGAACAAAACGACATCAGCAAGAAGGCAACCCCTTGTATCAGGGGTGAACGTAGTAGCGTTTTTAACATGTTGGAATTATGATTAAGCAAATAGCAGGGAGGTGAGGTCCCTTTAAATGAGTGTTATAAAAAGATAAGAGGCTGTCCTCTTAGTTCAATTAGTACAATTTGGCCCAGAGCCTTAGCTCACGGGCAGACCAACCAATATCATCCCAACCGGGAATCATACGGCAGGTTCAGTAACTCTTCTATAAAACTCAAAGCTCTAATCTCTAAAACCAACGCTGTTGGCTCTTCTGCAATATACGGGACTAACTTCTTGAAAGGCAACTTAGTAGCCACCTTAACATTTCTAACAATAAACTTGTAAAAAAGGGAGGTTCCCAAAAAAAGAACGGGTCACGTCCAGCTTTTAGCTAGGCATGACCCGATCAATAAATCGTAATCTCATGAAAATATTGCGAAAAGTGGGCTAAAAGCCCGTAATCTCCTTATTAGTGGTCAAAACCGGGGGAGAAACTTAGGGTAGTAAGTATGCCTTTCTTTGTATCCAGGCTTACTTACTACCTTAGGCGAATCTCTGTATAATCTCCAAAAACCAATGCATTCACTGGTTCTTGTTCTAGTTTGACAATACAATGATCGTGGACAATTGGGGGTAGAAAAAGTACAGTTCTCCTTAATTGTGACGCATAAAAAACAACAAAAAATACTTAATTCACTGTAAAACAGTACATTGCAACATAAATATGTGAAACAATAGCACTTGTTGCACATATCTCTGACAGCAAAAAAACTAGCCCTGCACAAGGCAATCCAAGCTAAAACAGGTCTTACGCCTGTTTTTTTCGGTAGCCATCCTTGTGAAAAGCCATGCCGTTACCTCACGGCTATGCCCCTTTTCGACTAGGTGTTCGGTACCAAGTAAGGGAGCAACACAAAATTTCTTCTCCGCATCTAAAACGGGTTGGAATACCGCTCATCTGTTAGCAGGCTCTCGTCGGTAAGACTATGCAGGAAAGCAAGTAGTGCGTCTTTCTTCCGTTGGGTAAGCGGGAAGCCCGTGATATTAGGGTCCTCGTTCTCAACACCATGCCCGCCGGCGGCATAGCTTTCCAAAACTTCCTCCAGGGTGGCAAAGCGACCATCGTGCATGTAAGGAGCCGTCAGAGCAATATTCCTGAGCGTAGGAGCCCGAAATTTGCCATTATCAAAACGGCTTCCCGTGACTTCGCCCAGACCCTTATCTGGAAAATCTTCCAGGCTAAGGACATCTTCAATACCGTTGTTAGAGAACTGATTGTTCCCGAAAGAAGGGGCATTATGGCAGTGTCCACAGCCTGGATGCAGCACACCAACTGGTACGTCCTCCACGAAATACAGACTATCTGCTCCAAGCTGCTCCTCCTCCGTGAAGAACTCTGTATTCTTGTAAACTACCCGGTCAAAATGACTATCGGCAGAAATAATGGTCATTTCAAACTGCGCGATGGCTTTCACCGCCATTTCTCGTGTGATCTCGCTCGTCCGGTCGACACCGAAGGCAGCCCGGAATCGCTGGGGGTAATCATTGTGTCGCCTGATCTTCCGCAGGGCATTCTCCCAGTCCTCGTCCATCTCCAGCGTACTCTCCACAGGGTGGACGGCTTGCTGCCAGAGCTTCTCGGAAGAACCATCCCAGTTAAAACCACTGGGATTGAACGCCATGTTGACAATAGACATAGCACTACGAATTCCTTCCTCTCCACGAACGCCGATGGCTAAGGCCCGGCCATCAGTAAAGGCCAGCTCCTGAATGTGGCAGCCTGCGCAGGCCAACGAGCTATCTCGACTTAATATGGGGTCATAGAAAAGGCGACGTCCTAAGGCAATACCCTCCACCGTAAGCGGGTTGGTCTCATCAATAATTGGCCGGGGCATATAGTCGGGCACCTCTAATTCAAAAGCAGCGGGCACAGAAGGCCCCACGATGGGCTCATCGATTGGTTCCTCCGGACAGCCAGCGCAACTTACAGGAGGATCAGGGTCACAGCTTGCCGCGAAGAGAACAGTGGCTAGCGCCAACAACACCAATAATCGTACCACAGTCATTAATTATGCGAATTTGTAGCCTGCCGGGGTCGGTAAGCTGTCTCGTTAACAAAGGTAGTATCCGTGAGGGTTCGCATAAAAGCGACCAAAGCTGCCTCCTGGTCAGATGTAAGACCTAATGGCCGAACGTTAGGACTTTTATTCTCAGCATACGCGCCTCCGGAATTATAGTGTGCCACCACTTCGGCCAGAGTTTCCATGCGCCCGTCATGCATGTAAGGCCCGGTAAGCGCTACGTTGCGCAGGGAAGGTGTACGAAACAAACCTTGTTCGTAGTAATTGCCGGAAACAGCTCCTCTTCCTGCATCAGCAAAATCATTCAGGTCGTAGGCCTCATCTAGTCCGTTATTGAAAAAACGCTGATTCGTGAAGTGTGGAGGCGTATGACAATGTGCACACTCGCCAGTTGGGAGGTTAGCAAACGCCCCCTCGGGGTCATCGCCGTAGTCGAAAAAGAGCGCAAAACCCAAGGCTTCCTCTTCGGTAAAAACTGCTTCACCCCGCGCTACCCTGTCGTATTTACTGTCCGAAGAAATCAGGGACCGCTGGAACTGGGCCAGCACCTTACCAACATGGTCCGGCGTCAACTCACCCGCCTCCCGGAGATCAAACGCCCGTTGGAAACGGGGCCAGTAATCTTCGTGCCACCGCAGCTTACTAACCACTGCCGGCCAGCTTCCTCCCATCTCTGCAGGCGCGGCGATGGGATGGAGGGCCTGGGATTCCAGATCATCCGCCCTGCCATCCCAGAAGAGTGTTTGGTGGAGGTAGCCAACGTTAGCAAGGCCTGGCGCATTTCGCTTACCAAGCCTACCTCCTATCCCCACACTTATCTTTTCACCATCCGAAAACGCCAGCTCAGGTTGATGGCAACTACCACAACTGATGGTACTATCCTGAGATAGAATAGGATCAAAAAAAAGGTCGCGCCCTAAAGCCAGTCCGACGTCAGTGGTCGGATTGTCGTCCGGATAAATAATTTTGGCAAATGCCTCCGGCTCAGGCAGACTTAAGTACTGTGGGCCAGCTTGCTCACACCCCAGAAAGGCCAGCAGTAAAATCACTACTGCCCCTCGTATGTCACCCCGGAGATTACGGAGCAAAAAAGATGGCTTCACACGCTATGCATTGTATTACCTCAGTTCCAGAGAGAACTGGCCGGCTAAGCGGTTCCAGATTGACTCTCCGATTGCCTGATTCCCGCCGTGAACGGCTTGCTGCCCGGGATTCGCAATGTCAAAAGTATCCGTGTTGTCGGACATTGCCCTGAGTACATCTGCAATGATGGTCAGTTGCGGATCATTGTCACCATCGATCGTGAAGTTACCGTTGAACTGCACGGTGGTATACAGTGCATCACTCCCCATGTGGTAGCTCAGTCCTGTATCGAACATACCATCGTTTTCCAGATCAGCGTTGGCTTCTATTTTTGCAAAAACATAGCGCGCATTGGCGTTCCAGAATTCGTTTTCATTCAGCGGGTCAGCCGCTGAAAAATTGTTCGGATCCAGCGCGTTCAAGGTTGGCTTCACACCGAGGCCGAAGCTTATCTGACGGTATTCGCCCGAAGGCACCGCGTAAGTCCGGCTTTCAACGGCGTCTTCCGTAGCAGAGCCGTAGCGGATCAATTCAATTTCCGAGAGTACCACCTCAGTACCGGCAACATCAACAAGCGTTAAATCAGAGACGTAGTACTGAAAGAGCCCCACCTTGAGTTTTTCACCCGACGGGTAATCATATTCAGCACTCTGAATGGCCAGGTCTTCTCCATTGTACTGAGCAAGGAAATCAATAGTTGTGGAAATATCCTCGTTGCCATTTACATCATCATCGTCCATACAGCCGTAAAGCGCAAGCAGGGAAAAGAGAGAGAAAAGTAAGGTGAATTGCTTCATGGTTAAAGGGGTTAAGATTTATTGTAAGCACTTCAGCACGGGGCGCGTACAAATGCGGGCTCGGCAGCAGGTGCAATGCTTATTATAAAGGCTCTGTCAGTCCGTAACAGACTGATTACGCACTCCAAAGCTGAAACATTGAACGCTACCAATCCTCATTCGGGTGTAACTTCTACGGCCTTATGTTCGGTACGTGACAAATATCATCGTAATACCCCACTGCCTTCCTGATCTGACCTTGCACCTGCGTATTGCGCCCGCAGTCCCACCGACTCTACTCTCCCCCAAACAAGACTACCATTTCCGCAACCGAACACGTTGTTGTTCCTGACCGGCATTAAACCGGAAACTCACCTCAGTGAAATAAGGTAAGCGCAGACGGGTTTTGGGCAAGCCGCTAAAGGCCCAGGGCTCCGCAGGAAGCCCCAGCCAGTTAAGGTCAAACTCTCCGTTGTCATTTTCATCATGAAAGATCCCCAAAGCGTATTCCTTTCCGACGGTGAGGTCTGGAATATCTAAATAAGCCCTCCCTTTCTCCGTGATTTTGAGGTAAACCAATCTTGCCTTCTCGCGGTCCAGAAAATCATCCTCCGACTCGTAAATGCCTATCCAGATGGTCCCCTTAGCTTTCTTCACGTTGTCTACGTAGACCCGTAGCGTACGCTTGATGGGTTCAGGTTCCTCAATACTACCCGGGCCTGCACCTGCAGTACAGGAGATCAAAATGGCCAGAAAAAGAACCGTTGCACGAATCATAAGATTAAAATAACGTCAAGTTCGGACGGGGCGATAATGCAAGTTGCTGACGATCATGCTATAATCTCTCCTGATCATATAGTCTCTTGGTCTGTTAGGCAGTCAAGACCTACTAACAGACTAAAGGACCAACAGACGAAATAAACCAAACATCAGTATTGGTTCCACTTTGATAAGAATAAACTAAGCATCGTTACCAGACACTACATTAAAGAGGGAAACCAACCAAAAAGATGTAATCAAGGGCCTTAGTTATTGTCAGAATGCGACAACCCTCGGCAATTCAGTTCATTTCAGGGAGTTTTCACCCTCTTCCTCTAAGTGCTAAGGATATCGATTTCTGCCTACAGCTTACATGAAGACAATATTTCCTAAAGCGGTACAGCCTGCTTTCAAAAAGACGGTCCAACGTCAGGAATAACATTAGTCACGACCACTTTAGCGAAAATTCGCTAATTCTCTTGATACTCTGCACGCCGCCCCCTAACTTCGCAGCGAATTTTCGCTAAACATTTAAAATTTCACCGATCATGGCAGATGTTCTCGAGCAACAAAAAGTGCTGAAAGGAGGCGAGTTTCTCGTCGCTAACGCAGACTTCAACTCCACCTTTACTCCTGAAGACTTTACCGAGGAGCAATTGATGATTAAGCAGATGGTGGAAGACTTCATCGTCCAGGACATCCATCCTAACATCGGCAAGATTGAAAAGCAGGAGGACAATATCGCGGTAAAGCTGCTTGACTCCATGGCGGAATTGGGGTTACTTGGCAGCCATATGCCGGAGACCTACGGCGGCATGGAAATGGACACCAATACCAACACCCTGATCTGTGATGTGATGGGCGGAAGTAATGGCTCCTTTACCGTTTCTTTTGCTGCGCACACTGGCATCGGCATGCTACCGATCCTGTACTACGGTACTGAAGCACAGAAGGAAGCCTGGCTTCCCCGGCTCATCACGGGAGAACTGAAAGCAGCCTACTGCCTGACGGAGCCCGGCTCCGGCTCTGACGCGACCGGTGCCAAGACCACCGCTATGCGCGAGGGGGACGAGTGGGTACTGAACGGTCAAAAGATGTGGATCAGCAATGCTGGTTTTGCGGATGTATTCATTGTTTTTGCTCAGGCCGACGGCGATAAATTCACCGGCTTTATTGTTCCGAAGAACACTCCCGGACTCACCCTTGGAGCAGAAGAAGACAAGCTTGGCATCAAAGGAAGTTCCACACGTCAGGTATTCTTTGAAAATGCCCGAATCCCGGCTGATAGCGTCCTGGGAGAAATTGGTAAAGGCCACCTGATTGCGTTTAATGTGTTAAACGTAGGGCGTTTCAAGCTGCATGCGCTGAGCGTTGGCGGAGCACGTCGGGGGTTGAGCATTGGTATCAACTATGCTAATGAGCGTATTCAGTTCAAGCAGCCAATCTCCAACTTTGGCGCCATCAAATACAAGATCGCAGAATGTGCCATCCGGGTGTTTACTGGCGAGAGCAGCCTCTACCGGGTTAGCCAGTTAATCCAGGATGCCAACACCGGCCACAAGGCCGACGGTAAGACCTACGCTGAGGCTAAGCGCCTCAGTGCCGAGGAGTACGCCATTGAGTGTGCTTTGCTGAAGTTTGTCGGTTCGGAACTCCTGGACTACACCATCGACGAAGTGCTGCAGATCCACGGAGGGATGGGCTACAGTGAGGAGACACCGATTGCGGGCATGTACCGTGACGTCCGGATCAACCGTATCTACGAGGGCACCAACGAAATCAACCGCCTGCTGAGTGTTTCTCAGCTGATGCGGCGGGCCATGAAGGGGTCAATCGATCTGGTCTCTCCGGCATGGGCAGTACAAAAGGAGCTGGCAGAGCCAGCTGACACCACCCTCCCTGAAGGCCCTTATGGCGCCGAAGTAAAGGCGGTTGCTGACTTCAAGAAAGTCATCCTCATGGTAGTAGGTGCTGCCGCTAAGGCACAAATGGACGGCAAGCTTGACCTTAAGGAGGAGCAGGAGATTGTCATGAACGTAGCAGATATGCTTGGCGACCTGCTCAACGCAGAGTCTACCCTGCTTCGCCTGCAGAAATTACGCGCTCAGGGCACAGCTACCCAGCCGCAAGAAGTCCTTGATGCGGTACTTAAAGTATACCTGCACGACGTCAACGCCCGGATTGCCAAATTCGGATTGGATGCCATCGCCAGCTTTACCGAAGGAGATTTGCTGAATACCTTCACTGCTGGTATCCGTCGCTTCACCCAGTACCCTCCGCAAAACGTCAAGGCCCTGCGCCGGACGATTGCAGACCACTGTATTGCGGCCAACGAATATGCTCTGTAGAGCAACTCAATGCTATTGATTGGATGTAGCCCCTTTGCCTTGCCGGCGAAGGGGCTTTTTTATTACTCCAAGCGCATCCGCCCCCGCCAACTCCGAAACCCTTGGCAACCCTTCACGTTTAGGTATTTATGACAGCATTAGATAGCCAAAGACTTGCCCTGCGCCCCCAACTATCCCTCCCCCCAGCTGAAAGCACCGAGGAACAATTTCAAAACAACACCCTGCGGCCCATCATGAAGCAGCAGGATGCTCTGCTCAGAGCGGCCCTTGGTCTCTTTTTGCAAAAGCGTAAAGTGCAGCTGGACCAGATTCCGGCAAAGCAGCGCTTTGCCAAAATTAAAGAGCTTGTCACCAGAGATAATCGTTTACGCGGCCTACTCTTTGGCATTGCCGTAGGACAATTCACAGAAGACGAGATGGGTTATTATCTTGATGCTGAGCGGGAGGTTAACCGACGCATGACCAACTTGTTGGTAGAGAGGTTATCCTAGGATGACTTGAGGTTGGGCAATGATGCTTGGTTTCTTCTTGTCAAAGTGGACCAAATACGGATGTTTGGTTCATTTCGTCTGTTGGTCCTTATGTATGTTAAACGGTCATCACTGCCTGACAGACTAAAAGACCAACAGACTTGATGATCACGGGAGATCAGAGCATGATAGTCGGCAACTTGCATTATTACCTCATCCATACCTAACGTTAGTACACTGTCAACCCAGCGGCAGGCTCTTCCTGAAGACTTAATCTTGACTCCTTATGCGATCCTTTATTTTAGCATTCCTCCTGATTATTTGTTCTGGTGCGGCAACAGTGCCGGGCGCGCCTGGCGGTCTACGCGCACAGATTCCAACCACGCCAGCGTTTGCGAAGATGGCTGAGCGCATGGGGGTTAAGATCATCCAGCCTCTTGCCGGAACCTTTCGCCTTGAAGAGATAGAAGAGAACGATTACCTGGAGGATCGACTCAGGGTGTACAGTAAAGCCGAAAAACTGGAAATGCGCTTCGCCTTCAGGGCGGTACCTGCGGGTGATATTTATGCCGGCATGCCCCACCTGCTGGCCGGAACACTTGCCGCTAACCTTGGCAGTAATGATGAGGATGCTGTAACTTCTATCCACTCCTTTGGTGAGGAGGAGCTGTCTGTTTTTAATGCCGACTGGGCTGCTATGTACACTTTCCGGCCCAAACGGAGTTACAGCGAACGGGCAAATGCTCAATTAGTGGCCATTTATCGTGGGGACCGAGGCATGGCTTACACCGTCCTGCTTTTTGACAAAGCTCCGGGAACGTTGGACGATCGTCAATTATCGCTAAGCTTTAGCAACGACGCGAAAGGTAACTAGTACACTCCAAGTTTCGCTCATCCGTCCTCCAAGACGTTTATTCACAATAAACAGGCGTTGCCCTGATCGCTGAAGAATCACCATTCCTCTTTCTCCGTACGTTAATCCGTACCAATGCGCTGCTTCACGCTACCAGACTCAGCGTAAGCTCATTAAATAAATCATTAGCAGGTTCAAACAAATCTGAATAATTGTACTTTTAAGAGCATTACTTACCTACTCAGATGCTCATGAAATTATATCCCTTAATACTATCACTCCTCCTGACTGCGGGATTGGCAGGTCAAAACACCTTCTTTGAAGCGTACACTCCCAAGCAATCAGACGCAACGGGATACATACAGCGTTACCAGCCCGATAAGGCAAGCAGCTATTTTGTAAACTCGCCGGCAGCACTTGCCACTGCGCTGCGCAAAGCTCCTAATGAGGGGTCCGGCGAGCCTTCCTATCAACTATCACTTCCCACCCCAGAGGGGGAGTTGGTTACCTTCCGCATTGTTCGCTACCAAATGATAACGGACGAGCTGCAAGCTCGCTACCCTAGTTATGTTACGGCATACGGATGGGACGTAAAAGCGCCCCACAGAAAGGTATTCCTCGAATGGACGGACCTTGGTTTTGGTGCCAGTGTGACTGGCGGAGCAGAAGGGCGCTGGAACATTGCTCCCCAGTTCCGGGAGCGACAGGACCTATACCAGAGCTTTTTTACCAAAGACCATGCGCACCTGGATGGCGGCTCAACGTGCCACCACTTACCAGACCCCGAACTCCTGGAAGAAATTGAAGCCCTGGGGCCGCCAGCTCTAAAAACGGTTGGTGACTGTGAGCTTAGAGAGTACGACCTGGCCCTGGCTTGTACTGGTGAATACTTTGCGGCTACCGGCGGTGCAGAGAATCTAGTAGTAGCCGAAATGATGACGGCAATCAACCGGGTGAACACTATCTTCAGATCAGACCTCGCCATAACCCTTACGATTATTAACCTTCCCGTTCCCGGCGGAGGCATCGAACTTGTCTTTGACAATCCCGTCACCGATGGCTATACGAATGATGATGGAGCTGCTATGCTCAGTGAAAACCAGGCCATCATCGACAACGTGATCGGGCCAGGCAATTATGACGTAGGCCACGTTTTCAGCACAGGCGGAGGTGGTATTGCTGCCCTGAACAGTGTTTGTAGAGGCTTATCCAAGGCGCAAGGCGTTACGGGCTCCTTCAACCCCAGCGGCGACCCATTTTATGTTGATCTCGTAGCCCATGAGTTCGGTCACCAATTTGGTGCCCAGCACAGCTTCAATTCTACCATAGGCAGTTGTGACCAACGCAATGCGAGTACTGCTTACGAACCGGGCAGTGGTACTACCATAATGGCATACGCCGGCATCTGTTTCAATGGCAACGATGGTTCCGCTAACATTCAATTCAATAGTGACCCATACTACCACGCCATTAGCATTCAGGAAATTGCGGCTTATATGGAGAACGGAACTGGAGCTAGCTGTGCCAGCACCGCGTCGACCGCAAACGATGAACCGACTGTGAATGCAGGAAGTGACTTTACTATTCCTGCGAACACCCCTTTTGTCCTTACCGCCACAGGTTCAGACTCCGATCCACTTACTTATTGCTGGGAACAATTTGACCTCGGTCCGGCGGTACCCGCCCAACCATCGGGCAATGAGACGAGCGGTCCTCTTTTCCGCTCCCGGCCACCAACCACTTCTCCGCAACGCTTTTTCCCTAACCTGCCAGATTTAGTCAACAACGGATTCGCCTCCTGGGAGATACTCCCCAGAGTGGCACGTAACCTGAGCTTTGTCGTTAGCGTACGCGACTTCAACGCTGCCGGCTACGGCTGTACGGTACAAGACCAGGTTGACCTTAGCGTTGTCACCTCTACCGGCTTTGCGGTAACAGCCCCCACAGCTGGCACGGTTTGGCAATCAGGTGGTAATCAAACGGTGAGTTGGAATGTCGCAAATACTGGAAACGGGACTGCCGTAGACTGCGAGCAAGTTGACATAGTGCTCTCTACCGATGGTGGACTGAACTTTGACCAGGTCATCGCAACAGTACCAAACACAGGGTCGGCTACGATCATGGCCCCGAGCCAGACGGTACCGAATGCCCGCCTGATGATCCGCTGTAGCGACAACATCTTTTTCAACATCAATAACGGTGGCTTCAGCATTGAGCAAAACGACTATAGCTACGTAGTAACCAACGGCGCAGCTACTGCTTGCGACGGGACTACTACCGTCCAGTATTCCTTCCAGCTCAATAGCCTTCAGGGTTACACTGGCACCATCAACTATACTACGGCCAATCTACCAGCCGGCGTTGGCACGAGTTTTTCTCCCAGTAGTACTACCCTCTCCGCAAACGGGACCCAGGCAGTTACCCTTACCCTGTCTAATCTTGCGGGGGTTACCCCGGGGACCTATACTTTCCAGGTAATCACTAACGACGGTAATGGGCCAAGATCGGAAGACTACACGCTGGTAGTAAAAGCGCCGCTCGCAGCCCCCGTGCTGATCTCTCCCGCCGATAACGGCTTTACTCCAGCCAATTCAGCCTCTTTCTCCTGGAATGCCGTACCAAACGCCGTCTTCTATGAATTTAGGTTGTGCCTCAATGCTGCCTGTACGTCCTTCATAAGTGGGCAGACCAGTGGCACAAGCATCACTACTGACCTAACTACAAATGGCATCATGGACGGAGACGGACCATTTGAATGGTTCATTACCGCAGTCGACAACACCTGCATCCCGGCGGCAAGCGCCGCATCGACAAGATTCAACGTCACCTTCGGTGCCGGACCACCCTCTGGCAGTTCGCTGGCAGCAGGCAACTCACGCATCTTGGTCTGCGAAGGGGAAACCACCGACGAGTCTTACTCCATCTCCTTCTTTGATGCCGATCTTACCGGGCCAGCCACACTCAATCAAATCAATGGCCCCGCAGGCCTCTCTACGGTCATAAGCCCCTCCACACTCAGCGATGGACAGACCGCCATGATCAGTCTGATCGGTGAAGAGAATCTGGCTCCTGGCAATTATACCATTACCATCCAGGCAAATGACGGTATGAACACGGAAGACGTTGACCTGATACTGGAAGTTACGGAGAACAGCATCCCTCTTATTTCTCCTACTGAGGGCCAGGAGATTGAAATTGAGCCGGATGGCTCCGGTAGCGTGCCTCTTTCTTTTGCTGGTGTACCCGGGGCCACTGCTTACGAGGTATTCATCGTATTCCCAGGCGGAGTGACGGGGTCAACGAATGTTGCCCCGGGCAACACTACCATCAACCTCCCGGCCACGATAAATGATGGGGATGTATACCAGATTTTCGTCCGTGCCGACAATGGTGACGAAGGCTGTCCGGTGACCTTCACCTTTGTCGATGTCGTCCTTCCTGTTTCCTGGCAATCCTTTACCGCCGTGGCTCAGGACAAGAGTAGTCAATTAGACTGGTCGGTCATCCAGGATGCCGCGCATCAACGCTTTACGGTCGAGCGTAGTGATAGTGGAACAGGTGGCTGGGCAGACATCGCAAGCGTAGAGCGCGTGGGGCCAGATGGGTTGACCAACTATGCCTACCAGGATCGCGAAGTAGTTGCCGGCCGTACTTATTTCTACCGCCTGCGGCAGGAAGACAACGACGGACAAACTGACTATTCAGCCATTCGGTCCGTCACTTTTGCCGGGCAGGCAGCTATTACGGCCTACCCCAACCCTACCAGCGACCAACTCAACCTGCTGGTTAGTACTGATTTGCCTGCAGGCCTGAGCTACCAGCTCTATTCAGCTCTCGGCCAGCAAATAGCCCGGGGTAAGCTGGTTGCGGGAAACAACTTGCTATCGGTCGGGGTCTTCCCGCCGGCGGTCTACCAGCTGGTGGTTTCGGACGGAAAGGGTTTCCGTCAGATCATCAGGGTAGTCAAACGCTAGTGCCTCAGTTGTAAATAAAAACGGGCCCCGCCGCAGTGATGCGGCGGGGCCCGTTCTTTTGGCCTAAATCAGGGAGCTGATTATTTCTTCATCATGATTGGAAGACGAGCCATGGTGTTTTCCCATCCGAAGACAAGGTGAATAGTGCCGTCAACATCCATCATAGTAGCAGAAAGCCCTTCGAGGGTAGTTGGCGTCTTTTCAGTTTTGGTCTTGTAGGTCGCTACGATGTCCTTCTCGTCAAAGTTAGCGTTACCCCATGACTGCGTAGACTTGTGCAGGACGTACTCCCACTCGTTGTCCATCACGCGGGCAAAGAGGCCGTAGGTACCAGCCTTCACATCGGTGTCTCCAACTTTTGCGTCCATAAACAGGGTAACGAGGGTGGTCTCATTAGCACCGAGGCGCCACATGCTACCATCAGTTGGGATGAGGTCACCGAAGATCTTACGGCCTTTCATCTGTGGGCGGCTGTATACTACCCGAACCTGAGGCTGGTTAGCTTCTTTGTCAGCCTCTTCTACAAAGTTCAGCATCCGGCTTCTTGCTGGGAACTGAATAAGGTCCATTGGGCTGGCATCAGAACCGGCCATGCTTGGTGGGTTGAGGTTGATCGGGAGGGAAGCACGGGTCTTGTCCCATTCAAAGATCATGTTCACCTGGTTGTCGTCCACTTTCTGAAAGCCAATGGTGAAAGCTTCCCGAGCGTTACCAGTTGAGTGCGTCGTTACGGGTACAGCAACGAGGTCTTTGGAGACGTCGCGGTTACCAGCACCTGCAAGGAAACGCTCTTCGGAGATCTTAATGATCCACTGCTCTGGGTAGAGCTGAGCAAACATCGTGTACGTGCCGGCAGGGATAGTGGTATTACCAATTTCTACTGCCTGGAAGAAAGTTACTTCCGTAGCTTCGTTAGCACCGAGGCGCCAGTCCTGGCCAAACGGCTCAAGGGTACCGAAAACATCGCGGTCATTTTTGTTGGGGCGGCTGTAGAGCACTTTGATGATCTGCCGGGTATCAGGGTCATCTGCGGACAGGTAGTTTTTGAAAGCGGCACGACGTGGGTAGTGTGCGGCGTCCATTGGGCTTTTGTCCATGCCACCGAATTCAACAGTCTGGGCATTGAGGGAAATTCCGCCGAAGAATGCAAGGCAGAAAAAGAGAAGAGTTGTGATTCTCATAATTTGAGTTGGTTATTTGGGCTGCGAAAATACTACCCAAGGGCTTTAGTTGCTAATGATTTGCCAAAACGGGCGCGGACGCAGGTGCCATATCGGTGAATTTGGAGCAAAGTAGGTCGGCAAGCGACAGTTTAAACCCACAACATTGCCCCACTACTCCTACCTCAGTGGACACATTCGGGAGTAGGAACTGGATGATACCGAGTAAAAACACCCTTTTCACCCTGCTTTAACAACATTTAACGCTCCTGCGTCCGCGCCGAAAAACAAATAACTTACGGAAAATCATGATGGTCCCGAGCATCTTGTACGTCACTGCTGACAGAACCAAACATTCTCTTTTTGTCCTGTCCCCATACATTTTCCGGACACGTTCCCACATTAAAACTAGGGATTAAAGCACCTACCTTTGTGTCTCCAAAAACTTAATCCCTATGGGCAAAGAAGCCTACGACAAACTCTGGAAACTCATCGGCCTGCGGTATAAATCACACCCCTGGCACGGCATCAGTATTGGCAGTAGAACACCTGAAGTAGTGACCTCTTTCATTGAGGTTATCCCTAGCGACACCGTCAAGTATGAAGTAGACAAGAAAACAGGGTACCTGAAAATCGACCGCCCACAGAAGTTCTCGAACATCGTTCCCGCCCTCTACGGCTTTGTTCCCCGGACTTACTGCAAAGAACAAGTGGCCGATTATTGCATGGAAAAAACCGGTCTTACCGATATCGTTGGCGATGATGACCCGTTGGATATTTGCGTCCTTACCGAACGGGAGGTAACCCACGGCAACATCATCGTGAAGGCTCGGCCGATTGGCGGATTTCGGATGCTCGACGGTGGCGAAGCTGACGACAAGATCATCGCCGTCCTGGAAAACGATGAAGTCTATGCCGACTGGCACGACATCGGGGACATCCACCCCTCCATTCTGAACCGGCTCCAGCACTACTTCCTTACCTACAAACAATTGCCCGGAGAGACGGCTAAATGTGAGATTCCTCACATCTACGGGCGAGAAGAAGCGCAGGAGGTGATTCGGCGTAGCCAAAGCGACTACGCCAATCACTACGGCAATCTTGAAGACGTCATGAGCATGACCCTGATGGAGGCCCTCAATTTCGGACAGCGAAAAAAGGATATTCTCTCCGAACTATAGTCCGTATTCGACCTAGTATTAGTCGCCTGCAGCACTGTCGAATTATCGACGTGCTTTGGCTACAAGCAAACTGGCAGCACCGGGTAATCCGATGCTGCCAGTTTGCTTGTGATGGCCAGCCTGAATAGCGAGCGGCACCGTGTTCTAGTTACGCATGGCTTCGACAGGGTCCATTTTGGCGGCCTGAATTGCCGGAATGAAGCCGGCAATGATTCCGATAAATGCTGAGAGCCCTACGCCTACTAGGGCGTAGACAGCACTAAGCGAGATGGTGAAGCTTTCGAGGGCGGCACTGATCGCGGTGGTTCCTATAACCACCAGCAGCAGCCCCATAAGCCCGCCAACGATACAAAGGATTACGGATTCGGTCAGAAACTCCAGCAAGATGACCGAACGCCGAGCACCGAGTGCTTTCTTGACGCCGATCAGGCTGGTTCTCTCCTTAACGGACACGAACATAATATTAGCCACACTAATTGCTCCCACGACAATGGAGAAGCCTCCGATCAGCCATCCGACGACATTCAGGGCGCTAAAAATACCACCAATCGCATCGGCGATCATGCTAAGTTTGTTCATCGCGAAATTATCCTCTTCGCGCGGCCGTAGTCGACGCGCTGAGCGCATCACCCCCCGGATATCATCTTCCAGTTGAGGGACGGGAACGCCTGGCCTGGCCTTCACGCCAACGTTTCCGCCAAAACTGTTACGGTTCTTCAGATTGATGAATCGGGCAGCGTTATTGTACGTTACCAAAATGGCGTCATCGAAATCCAGCGGATTGATCAGATCTCCTTTTGAAGACTCCAGCACACCGATAACTTCGTACTTACGTCCGCCCATTTTAATGGTTTTACCAACTGGTTCAAGCGCACCAAATAGTTCTTCGGCAATCTGGGCACCGAGGAGCAGTTTATCGGCACCGCCGGTATACTCGGAGTTCGTCCAGTAGCGGCCTTTCTCCATTTCCAGGCTGAACAGCTGTCCGAGTTCGTAAGTCCCTACGACCAGAAAGCCCCCCTGCACGGTTTCCTTTTTGTACTTGACCGTCTTGGACCCCGGCACCGTCCAATAAGCCACTAAAGAAGCTGAAGGCATCCGCTCTCTGAGTGCTTCGTAATCATCATAGTCGGGGAAGGGGCGCTTCATGAGCTCCCACCAATCATTGCTGTTATCCTTCCAGGGCCACTTGTCGACATACACGACATCGTCACCGAGTTTCGCCAGGCTTCCAGAAACACTTTTCTCCAGGGAATCAACGGCAGATAAAACGCCAATGATACAGAAGATACCAATGGAAATACCCAGGAGAGAAAGGAAAGTCCGCAACTTGTTCCCGGTCAGCTGGGACCAGGCCTGACGAACACTTTCGGTAAAAACCTTAAAAAAGAGCATGGCTATCGATTATCGGGTAAAGATAAAAATGGTCTCCAGGGAACGAGCCATGCATAGACCAAAGCCAAATAAAGATGGACGAACGACTGCATTTAAGGCCACACAAGCAAACTTTCCGACAGTCCAGCAATTAGTTAAGATGGGCCTAGTACATTGTAGCCAGAGTATTCGTAGCTTCTTACGGCTACTTTCAACTGCTAACGCTATGAAAAAACCATCTGTCGCCTTGGCTACACCTTGATTTTTTCCGTCTTGTTACGAAGCGTCGTTACCGCACTCAAAGCAAGCTTTAGTGTACTATCAGAAGGATTAGCAAAAAGCCACTACCTTTGCTCGCTGTTTAGCTTCCATATACGCAATAAAATTACTTCCGGGAATGAGGACAAAATTGTCTCAGTTTAAGTTTGAACTCAACGAAAAGCTCATCGCCAAAACCCCCAGCAAAAGACGGGACGACAGTAGAATGATGGTCGTCAACCGTGCTACTGGAGAAATAGAGCACAAAATGTTCAAGGATCTCCTGGACTTTTATGACGAAGGCGACAGCTTAATTTTCAACAACACAAAGGTTTTTCCTGCTCGCCTATACGGTTTAAAGGAGAAGACCCAGGCCCGTATTGAGGTTTTCCTGCTGCGGGAGTTGAACTCCCAGGCACGCCTTTGGGACGTACTGGTTGACCCCGCCCGGAAAATCCGGGTAGGTAACAAGCTTTACTTTAACGATAAGCGTGGGGTAACCCGCCTGATCGCGGAGGTAGTAGACAACACCACGAGCCGTGGGCGCACCATTCGCTTCCTCTTCGATGGCCCTAACGACGAATTCCTCAAGGAACTCCACAGCCTCGGTAACACACCGCTTCCTAAGTTGCTTGACCGCGAGGCTGACAGCCGCGACGCAGAGCGCTACCAAACGGTATTTGCGCAGGAGATAGGTGCAGTAGCTGCACCCACTGCAGGACTCCACTTTAGCCGGGAGACCCTGATGCGGATGGAACTCAAAGGCATCAAAAAAGCAGAGATCACCCTACACCTCGGGCTGGGAACTTTCCGTGACATTGAGGTCGAAGATCTTTCTAAGCACAAGATGGATGCTGAATACTTCCAGGTAAAGCAAGATGCCGTTGACAAAGTCAACGCTACCAAACGCGATGGCGGAAAAGTGCTCGCAGTAGGAACTACGGCTGTTCGTGCGGCGGAAAACAGTGTAAGCGCAGAGCGTTTACTCGCCGTAAATGAAGGCTGGACCAACAAGTTCATCTTCCCTCCTTACGAGTTCCATATCCCGGATCACCTGCTGACCAACTTCCACCTACCCAAGAGCAGTTTGTTCATCACCACCTGTGCCTTTGGTGGCATCGATCTTATTTTGGAAGCTTACGCACAAGCGCAGAAAGAGAAGTACCGCTTCTTCGCCTACGGTGATTGTATGTTGATCGTCTGATCAATCATAAGCATAACAACAAGAAAAGCCCTGAAAACGAATGTGTTTCCAGGGCTTTTTCATTTCAGCAATCACAGTTTAACATGGCGGACCATCTTACAACTCAACGGCCGCAATAGTATCCAGTAAAACCTCAGGATTTTGCTCTGCCATTTCCATCAGGTCGAAGACCTTCTCACTAAAGCCAGCCAGTTCAAACACCTTATCTCCCTTAGGAAATTGACTGGTACCATATCCGCTCAGGTCGAGGGTGTAGATAAAGGGAAGAGCGCCGCTCTCCTCGCTGTACTTTGTTAGCCAGTGCTTACCCTGCCGTCGGTGCAAACCAGATTGCATGTCAGAGAGGATAACAATACGCTCATAGGCTTTACGGCCAGCTACTTCGAAGATGGCCTGAAAATTGGTACCGTGTCCAACGCGGTTATTACCGGCGAACTGGGTGGCAAATTCCAGGATACTCATGTTCAGGCTAAAATCCAGAAAACGGGCGGTAGTTCCGAATTCCATCAAATCAGCATTACTCCGCTTTGCCAAAGCAAAGCCAAACAAAGCACCAAGTTCGTTGCAGTGCACATTCTTCGAACCGCCAACTTTGGAGCACATCGACCCTGAGTTATCAATCGCGACCAAAGTGTTCGGCAGGTTCGGCAGGTTACCACAACTGATGTCAATTGCCTTTTCCAGGGCGGCCAGTACCCGGCGCTTATTCGCCGAGAAAGACGAAAACACCATGCGAGGGATCGAGGGTATCATGCCACGTAGCGTTGACATAAACTCGTTTTCCCGCTTAGGCTTGCGCTCAACGATTCCTTGCACTTCGCGGTAAGCAGTCAACAACCGGAAGGGCAAAACCAACGACTTACGGATACGCACGGGATCCTGTAGCTGTTCAACAACGAGGTCAATACAAGCTGGTGCCTGTAGCAGAATATTCCGCAGGTTACGGATCAGGGCGAAGTACCCCAGACAATTGGTGATCAGAAGCTCTGACCAGGCTTCAGCCTTAGCTACTTTCTTGTCCTCACCATCATTAGTGGTTCCTGCAGCTGACAGTTTACTCTCCCAGGTATTACGGTTGCGCAGCGTACCTGCAACGAGTTGCTGAAGTGCCGTTGCATTCCGGCGAGTAGGAACAGGGCGGACCATATTCACCACATCAACCAGGCTGACTTCCTTACCGTCATTGCGGTACTTGGCCAGTTGGTACCCATCGAAGCGATCAAAAGCAGAGGCGAAGCCCTTCTTGATAGCATTGGTCAGGTTACTACCGGTACTATCAGCCTGCAAGTAAGCCGCAGCTATCTCTAGCATATCATCCGGTCGGCGGACAATTTTGTCGTAAAAACGCTTTCCCCAATCCGTGCCGCTGGCACGGCTGGCCAGTCCGGCAGCCAACGCATGACTAATGCTGCGCATTCCAAACTCATTTCGAGCGTAGATAGCAGCCTTAGCGGCAAACAGCGGATCAACCTCCTGTAGCAGCTCCGTAAGCTCAGCGAGGCTCTGGTTGCCAGAGCGGTAGAATTGATCAGTAATGAAATTCGTCAGCAAAAGGGTTACCAGGCGGTACTCAGCACTACGCTGGTAAGCAACGCCTCCCTGACGATTGACCACCGTGGTTTCACCGGCTCGCTTTTTATTGAATCGAGACATTAATTTGGATTTTAGGTGTTCGGGGCCAAAGCCCACATGTGTAATTGGTTACTCGGGAAGGAATCGAACCTCCATTATCCGGATCAAAACCGGATGTAATCGCCTTTATACCACCGAGCAGTATTAAAAAATGTGGACAAAAGGATTCGAACCCTTGTCTCCGGGGTTTAAGCCGGCGCTTTACCACTAAGCTATGTACAAGGTACCCCAGAGAGGATTTGAACCTCCACTGTTCCGGGTCTAAGCCGGATGCCTCTGCCGTTGGGCTACTGGGGCATTATTAGTCTAGTACACTGTAGTCTTCACCGCAAGACGACCAGAAAATAAATTGAGCGGATAGCCGGGATCGAACCGACATCTTCAGGGTGGAAACCTGTAACTCTGCCATTGAGCTATATCCGCGGTAGGGAAAATGGAAGTTTCCCCGAAAGTAAATTCGTTGTCACTTGAGGAATCGAACCCCAATCT
>CAZTTF010000298.1:0-4665 GCA_964616365.1 uncultured Lewinella sp.
CAATTGAGGCAACAGTATATTAGAAGGTAGCAATTCGTTCCACGCAGCTTTAGCGTGGACTACCTGTTTGCCATTTCCTTTTCCAGCTCCTTAATGTAGGGATCTACATCAACAATTTTGTGATTTCTCATCTGCTCAAGAGCGCCAATAAGTTCTGGCAAAACGTCCTGAAAGGCGGCTAACTGAATTTTATCTCTATCTGCCTGGTCAAGTTCCGTGAAGTTTGCTGCCGCTTGCAAGGCTTCAGCCGCAGATTCGAAAGCCGTTAATTTCTCAACTACTGCTTCTCCGCCTTCAAGTGCAGACAGTTTTCCCAGCATTCCTTCGCGTCCAGTAAAACGTTCAGCAGGAGCATAGTTTAACAGGGATTGCAGCTCTTCAAGTTCGAAATTACCTGACATGGCTGCTACCAACTCAATAATAGTAGCCTGATATGTTACCACCTCTGGCAATTCCAGTACTTCTTTGACATCCTCTTCCGAAAGCGGACTTTTTACAGTTGTTCCGTTTTGGCACGAAGCCGCTAGGATAAGTAGTATGACAAAAGGGACGAAAAAGCGTTTCATTGCACACATAGCATTTTCCAGGCAAGTTAAGGTGACAACAGCTAAGGCGCAATGTTACGTAACGAGATTAACAGCATTCCGAAGAGCAAAATCAAGTAGGCTACAGTATATGGAAGTTACATCATCCTCTGATTTACGACCCGCTATTTAACTCATATATTTTACTCTTTACCACATTAGAGGTTGCCAGCCAACCGTGTGCTAAGCTGTTCAATTTGTTCTTTCCACTGAGGATAGAGTTCTTCGTTTTCCTCCCAAAGTTCGTTTAACTCCGACTGCCCATCAATTACCTTGGCCAATGCCGCAATCATGCCCGGAACTAAGTGCTTTACTTCCACTCCTTGTCGGAGCTTATAAAAGTTGTTCACATTATCTAATCCGTCAGAGCCTTCATTATCGTTGGGGAAATGCGTCTGATTTAGCCGATTGTCCATAAAAGCGGCAGCTACTAAAACCGCTTGCCCCTCATCGTACTCCAAATAATCGCTTTCGTTAGCAGCCGCAATCGCCGCGTGAAAAAAAGCTAACGGATCGGCAGCTATATCATCGAGGTAGTCATAAGGTGCATCGTCTTGAAAAATCTCGTGGCCCCAGGCTCCCATGGCAAAAATTTATTTTAACAAATTCGTACATCTTGATCATCGAGATAGACTCCGTTCTACTTGACTATTTGACTACCTTACTATTTCCCCTGATAAATCCCACTCTTCACCACGCCCCACTTATTCAGTCGGTGCATGATGCTGACCCGCAGAACACCCAGGCCATACTTTGAGCTACGCGCAAAGTTGATACTACTCGCCTCCTCGAAATACTTCGTGGGGCAGGTTACTTCGGCAATGTCGAATCCGCTGTAAATGATCTGGGAGAGCATCTCATTGTCGAAGACGAAGTCGTCGTCGTTAGCGTTGAAGTTGATCGTTTCAAGGACTTCTCGGCTAAAGGCGCGGTAGCCCGTATGGTATTCGGATAGCTTGTAGCTAACCAGGAAATTCTGGAAAGCGGTGAGAAAGCGGTTGGCCACGTACTTGTAGAGGGGCATGCCGCCCTTCAGGGCGCCTTTGCCAAGTATACGACTCGCCAGCACTACTGGATACAAGCCTTCCCCGATGATGTTGCACATGGTGGGGATCAGTAAGGGGGTGTACTGATAGTCCGGGTGCACCATGATGACGATGTCCGCCCCGATCTCGAGGGCTTTGTTATACAGCGACTTCTGGTTGCCCCCATACCCGCGGTTTCGCGGGTGGGTGATGACGTGGTCTACCCCCAGCTGCTTGGCCAGCACCGTGGTTTCGTCCTTACTCGCGTCATCACAGAGGATGACTTCGTCCACCAGATCCCGGGGAACTTCCGCGTAGGTTTTTTCCAGCGTCAGGGCCGCATTGTAGGCGGGCATCACGACGACAACTTTCTTGTCTTTGTACATAGGAGGGCAAAGGTAACAATGATCGCTCCGACGATCAATATGAAGCCAGGCAAATACACTTTCGAGATCGCTGGCGAGCAATGTTCCAAGGGTGAATTAATGCGTTTCAATGACAAAAAACCGGATTATCATCCGACAACCTATCAACCACTGTTGCATGCCATGCCACCAATATATACCAAGCTAATCTGTTGGTTTTAGAGAGGCTAGTGAACAGCAGCAACCGTCGAGTTGCTGTAATAACATGTCTTCAAGAGTACTTTTTCTTCTATTATTCCTATCTACCACTGTTTTCGCACAACAAAAAAAGGATCAGCTGCCCGCAAAGGACAGCATTGTTGACTACCAGCGACTGAACAGCGATCGTAATAATTTTGGTGATTACAACCCTGCCTTTCATCTTGTTGACCGAGTTAACGAGGGGCTCCCCCCCAAGCCGGCAAGAATCTCACTGGCTACACCTCAATCCACGATGGAACACTTTATTCGTTCTGCCCGCGAGGGAGATTATCATGCCGCAGCTCATGCGCTTAACTTCAATTTATTACCGGCCAACCTCCAGCAAGATCAGGCAGCAATCTTAGCCGAAAAATTACACTATATCCTACGCCAGAGAATTGCGATCAAGTGGGACCAATTACCCGACCGACCTGACGGACAAACCAACAGGAACGTCACGATGGACGCCATCGAGGGAGCGCCACGGAGAGCTATCCAATTCGGTCAAATCAGTTTGGATGGACGAGAGATCCCCCTCAACCTGCAGCGTCTAAGAGCAGACGATGCACCACCTGTCTGGATGATCAGCTCATCAACCGTAGAAAACATTGAAGCCCTTTACGCGCAATACGGCCCCAGCTGGATTAATCGCGCCACCCCGGAATGGGCCGAAAACCGCGTTCTCGGAGTAAAACTCTGGAAGCTACTGGGCATCTTGCTTGCCGCGCTGATTTGCTATTTCATTGCGTGGGGAATCTATAAAGTGGTCGTGAAAATCGTCACTCAGTCAGATAATCCTTGGATCAGTGAGCTGGGAGGAAAAATGGCCACCCCGATAAGTCTGGCCGGAGGCAGCCTGCTGTTCTACATAGCCATGAGCAGCATTCTGAAGATAACCGGAAGCTTTTCACCTTATCTGTATAGCCTGTTACTGGCCATCGTTATCATCTCCGTCACGTGGCTGATTATGCGCGCAATCGATTATGCCATTAAACAGATAACCAGGCTGAAAGTGGCGGATGTATCAGATGAAGAAAACCTTGAGAGTCGCCGATTGCTGACTTACATCACCGTCGGCAGATGGGTCCTTACGGCCATTGTTGTTACCATTGGCATCAGTATTATCCTGAATCAATTTCCCAACCTAAAAAACCTGGGGGTTAGCTTGTTGGCCTCAGCGGGGATCGCAACGGTTATATTGGGTATAGCAGCGCAAAGCACTTTGGGGAATATCGTTGCAGGACTCCAGATAGCAATTACCAAACCCGCTCGAATCGGAGATAGCATTATTACGCACGACGGAGAGTACGGTACCGTTGAAGATATACGATTCACGTATTTGGTAGTAAAGACCTGGGACGCGAGACGCCTCGTCATCCCCCTAAAGTATTTCATCGACAACCCTTTTCAGAACTGGAGCATGAATGACCCACACCTGATTAAGCCCATCATTCTGTACGTTAATTACGGAACGAACATCGATAAGATCCGCAAAAAATTTGCCCAACTGTGCGAGCAACATGAGCTATATGACGGAGAGCGCTCTCCTGACGTTCAGGTGGTAGGCTCCGATAAAGAAGCCGTAAAAGTGCGCTGCCTATCCTCAGCCAAAGATGCATCTGCGGCGTGGACGCTGCACGTGGAGCTACGGGAAGCGATGGTAAATTACCTGGCAGACCTGGGCAACGGAGCCGCGCTTGCCAGAGAGCGCGTTTCCATTCTGAGTCAATCTTAAGGATGGGATAGCCCCTCCCGGGGAAACGCATCGAAAGCTGACGCATAATATGAGTAGCCACCTCATACAACTCAGAAATGAGTCAGTTGGCCATAATATGTGTCCTCCTGAGACCACCTTTGGTGGGATTAAGGAGGCTCATTCTATGCCTCAGACGACGAAAGCGCCCGCACGAAAGCTTGCCCAACCCCGCCTTTATCCCGACCTTTGCACCCGCGTCCGCGCCCGTATTAGTCAAATAGGAGTTAGTTCATTGGTCAAATAGTAACTACCGCCCTTCTGACTACTCTACTACCCACTACTTGACTCCCCACTGTTTGACTACTTGACTACCAACCATGTCCACCCTCGGAACCGTTTCTTTCTACACCCTCGGCTGCAAGCTGAACTACTCAGAAACCTCGGCCATCGGCCGTCAGTTTACTGATGCCGGATACCAGGAGATTGACTTCGGGCAAGGGGCTGACATCGTAGTAATCAATACTTGTTCGGTGACGGATTTTGCCGACCGCAAGTGCCGCAATATCGTCCGGCGGGCATTGGGCGCGAACGCAGGTGCAAAGATTGTCGTCGTAGGCTGCTATGCACAGCTCAAGCCGGAAGAGATTGCTAACATCGAAGGCGTTGACCTCGTCCTGGGGGCAGCAGAGAAGTTCAAGATCCTGGACTACATCGACGGCATTGGGATGGGGGCAGGCAAAGGCATGGTCCGCGCG
>CAZTTF010000299.1:0-11553 GCA_964616365.1 uncultured Lewinella sp.
CGGACAGCACCGCCAGCAAGCTTGGCATGTGTCCCTCCGGCGCGGTTGGTAATTGCTCCGGCATCACGATTGAATTGGTAATAGGCAATCACACCAGTTTCTTCAGTTGGGACACGGGTCAGGTGCATCAACTCACGTATCTCATTCTGGCTTAGCGTCCGGTTATAAAGCACTACCTCATCCACTTCTCCGGCAAAATTCCGGTCACCACGGGTGAGGTCGCGTCCAATAGCAATCGGGGCATCAAAAGTGAAAGGGGTGGCGTTGAAATTTCTTACGGAGGGTATGCCATTCAGGTACAAAGTCACTCGGCTAGGCTCCACCGTCATCGCAACGTGGTTCCATTCATTTGGCGTTGGGGCAAGGCCACTGTCCCACCACCACTGCTGGTTATTCCAGTGGATGGAGAGGCGTCCGGTAGTACTTTGGTAGTTGAGGCCAAAGGCATTACTACCCCGGGAGAAAATGATGCAGGCTGTATTAACCTGCGATGATGCCGGTTTAATCCAGGCACTTACCGTCATGGTGTTCGTAGTAATGCCCAGGGGAGCATCCATGACTACAAAGTCCGAAGAAGCACCACTCAGGCTCACACTATTTCCAGGCAGTGGGTCAGGATTACAATTGTTACCTACTTCAATCTGTACCGATTTAGTATCAGAGCCGCCGCTCTGGGATACCGTAAGGGTGGCAGTGTAAGTTCCGGGGGTAGAAAAAGTCGCTGTCACCTCCCGTTCACTCAGGGAAGTTACCGTTTCAGCACCGGGGATAGACCAGCTGTAGGAAGCCCCAGCTTTAGCGACTGAGTAACTGTCAAACGCTACGGGGTCTCCGGCACAGAGGACCTCGGCGCCGTTAACAAACGGCTGAGCAATGGGAGCCCAGTTCTGTTGTACCAAAGGCATTTCCCAGACCCCACGATTACCGGCCCACCGTAATACGTTCCCCCGGTAGTAGGGCAACATTTTTTGCACGTTGGCACTGGCAGGGAAGCCTGCAGAGCAATCTACCCAATCAGACATGGATTTATCGCGGTAATAGACTTTAGCGGGCAGTGCTCCGGGCGTACTGCTTCGCAGGCTGGAGAGGTAAACGCCACCATTGCTGCCCACGTGGTGGGCAAAAGCATTGTACTGTCTTCCTTCGAGGATGCTGGTGTGCCAGCTGGTCCAGGAACTACCGCCATTATTGCTGTACCATACTCTTGGCCGGTTCCTTGAACCGGAGGAGCCGGCGGCATGTCGATCCATCAACCACAGCTCATCTGCATCAGTACCGCTGGCATTCACGATCATCCGCCATATCTGGTTCGTAGGCATTCCCGGAGGGGTAGCGATCTGCGTGAAACTCTGGCCGCGGTCGGTAGACTTGTGAATACCTCCATCTACAACGACGTAGAACACATCCGGATTTGCCCGGGATATATCGAAGAACCAGACTTCCTCCCCAAAGTTATGCAGGCTCTCCCAGGAGACACCGCCATCCTGGGTTTTGTACAAGTGATCTCCCTCGCCAATGTAGAGGGTTTCGTAATCTTCACGATCAACCAGAATATTACTGAAAACAGCACCGTAGAAGTGGTCATTGGGATTGTCCTTCGTAAAGGTGAAAGTCCCCTCTGCTACATCGGTGATGAACTCTGGCAGAATGGTATTCGAGATGTCATCAAAAATTGCGTGACGCTCTTTCCCGTGCCAGGCGTGCCCCGTGGCACTTTCGGCGCCGCCCATGCGTAGTGCGAATTGAGCGGGATAGTTTTCGTGCAAGGCCGTATTTCCATTGTGATACCGCCCACCGATCATGTAATCCTCGTTCCAACCCTGATCGTAACCCCAAAAGTTGGTTCCGTCAAGGCCGTCAATCCGTACGTCCCAGTTAGCGACATTGGCAAAAAAGTCGGTGGAGTAATTCATCCCTCCATCAGTCGAAATCCAGGTATCTCCACCGACACTGACCATCTCCTGCATGTCGGGGTGAATTCCGAACGGGCCAGCGTAGCCACCGAGCGCTGTATAGTTGACACCTCCATCGCTCGAACGGTACGAGGTATTCGTGGCAAAGATTACCTCCTGAGCATTGAGGTCATTAGCCACAATGTCGAGATCGTAATAGCCCTGGCCATTATCCATATTCAAGGCGGCAGTATTTCCCTGGGCGACTTCCGTCCAGCCAGCACCCGCGAGGGTGCTGCGCATAATGACCGGTGTGTTGTTGGCCGTCAGCAGGCCAACGTAGATGTAATCGCTGTTGGCGCTCGTAACGTCCATTCTACCTCCACTGGCATCAGCGTAAGGGGTCCAGCCCGCCATACTCAGGCGGAAGGTTAGTCCTCCATCAGACGATTTATAGAACATACACTGGTTAGGGCCGTACTCGCGGACCAAGGCGTAAACGGTAGCGTTGCTCCCTGGCTTAAAAGCCAGGTCCATTACCTCTTCACTAAGCACATTACTCCAGCTGGCACCACCATCGGTGCTTCGCTCTACACCTCCTCCGGTACCCGCCAGAAGTATGGTGCCTGCTTCATTGTACCTCAGGGTATTCACACTCAATCCGGAACCTGACAGGATAGAAGTCCAGCTTTGGCCGCCATCGGTAGTTTTGAGAACATCCGTGGAAGTACCCACGACAACTTCATCCTGATTAGTTGGATGGATGGCCACCGACAGGATAGCACGTCCGAAATTATAGCCAAGCACGGGCGTCCAGTTAACGCCTTTGTCATCGGTGAAATACACCTCTCCGGTTTCGCTTCCGCATACCAGACGGTTCGGATTACTCGGTGCTACGGCAAAAGCGTAGATATTGACCTGCCAGGGAGCTTTCTGGCCCGGATTATGTTCTTGCCGCCAGACAGTACGGCGGGGCCCGACAAAACTCCACGTTCCGGAGACCTCTGCGACCGGAGCATTCTCCTCGGCCTGCTGCCGGGCGTGAGCTTTTGCGCGAAAGCGCAACAAATCTTCGGTAGACAACTGCCGCACGACTCCGTTCTCATCAGCATACTGTTCTGCCTCCTGCAGCCAGTGGAAGAAAAACTTGGCGTAAGGATCCCGCTCAAGGTCTTCGCGCCAGGCACTCCCATCTTGGGCAGCATAGTGTTCTTTATGCGCCGCGAGAACCGCGGCAAAGTCTACCTCGTCAGTGTACAGGGGGCGGACGTAATCCGGCATATCCTCACTGGGTAAGGGGATAGACGCCCGGTCAAGAAAATGCCAGGCTGGTCGACCAGATTGTGCCAAAGCGGTACCGGAGGTGAGGAATAAAAGCAAAAATGGAAGTGTGCCCATCGCAAACTGGCGGGCATATTGTGTAAGGCGAGTCATGCTTTGCACGAAATTGAGTGTGAACACAGAAATTAATTGCAGGCTAATATAGCGTAGGGTTGTTCAAGTAGTTGGCGAATCGAAGCAGTCGTTAAAGCAGTCACTGCAGAAAACGGACCAAGTCCGGCAAGCAGTGAATTGCTTTTTTATCGAAGCTAAGCGCTAAGATGACCAATCTTTCCGGGTAAATAATGTTACAGACGATTTTAGGATTGTGGGCGCGGACGCAGGTGCAGGCATTGCCTAAAAAACGCGCATACCCTCACTGCCTTTTACGAAAAGAACAACTCCGCATCCTGCGTCCCCGCCCAACTATATCCCGGAAGTGTTACTGGCCCTATATCCATACCTGAAGTATAGAATCTCACTTTATTCCGCACACTTGATGCTTAGAGGCGGTTACAGGATTAAGTAAAAATGTATGAAACATCCTGTCTTAACTAAAATTTTCGCCTTCGTCAAAGATTGGCGTTCCCGCTATCCTGTTCCATTTTACGGGGCCCTATCCTTATTGGTAATTGGTTTAATATGCGGCAGCCTGGTCATCGGGAGCATAGTGTATGTATACCAGGGAGGAGCAGGCTTTATGCCTGATCAGGAGGCACTTCTAAACTACCGTAATGATGTAGGCAGTACTGCCTACGACCGTCAGGGCATTCGCCTCGGTCGTTTCTACGAAGAGGACCGAATTAATTGTAAATACGAAGCGCTACCGGAAGACCTGGTGCATGCGCTGGTGGCAACAGAAGACGCACGTTTCTACCAACATCATGGAATTGACTGGCGCTCTTATGCCAGGGTGGCCTATAAGACCATCCTCCTGGGAGACGAAGACCAAGGTGGTGGTTCTACTTTAACCCAACAACTGATCAAGAACGCTTACGGGCGTGAACCACTCGGGCATCACCGATACGTTGATCTGATCCTGCATAAGATCAGGGAAGCCATCCTGGCAAAGCGGATGGAAAAGGTAATGAGTAAGGAGGAGATCATAGAACGCTACCTTAACACCGTCAGCTTTCCCGGAAATACGTACGGTATTTCTGCTGCGGCAAAACGTTTTTTCCAAAAAACGCCAAAGGAGTTGACGCTTCGCGAGATTACCGCCCTGATCGCTTCTTTGAAAGGAAATACGCTCTATGATCCGCGCAGGGCACCGGAACGTAACCGGGAAAGGGCCAACCGCACCCTGGAATTAATGTACGCTGCGGGATACCTCGATGATGATGACCTACAGAAGGCCCTGCGGGACACCCTGACGATCAGCTATCGTCATGAATCCTCTTACCACGGCTTTGCCCCTCATTTTACCGAAGCGGTCAGGTTGCAGGCAGAAGATATTTTGAAGAACATACCACACCCAAGACGTAAAGGGTCCTGGAATCTGTATACCGACAACCTGAAAGTTCAGACGACCCTCGATTTGCGCTACCAGCGACACGCCATTAATGCCTTGACGGAACACCTATCGGAGCACCAACAACGGTTTGAACGCCACCTGGGTAATCGTACACCCTGGGCAACCCAGCGCTCACTGGACGCGGCAATTGAAAGTTCACAACGCTGGCGCAACGGCATCGCTCAGGGAGTGCATCCGGACACACTAAAGCAACAATTCAATACGCCAACCGACATGGTTTTAGTACATCCAAACGGCGAAGTGACCGAGGGATCGTTCAGTCCGATGGACAGCGTAAAACACTACCTCAGCTACCTGCGAGCCGGTTTTCTGGTCCTTGACCATTCCTCCGGAGCTATACGAAGCTGGGTAGGTGGGTCGGACTATAACTTCAGCAAGTATGACCACGTTATGGCGAAACGACAGGTAGGATCCACCTTCAAGCCATTTATATACGCTACCGCCATCAGGAAAGGTTTTTCTCCATGTTATCCCTTGAGCAATGAAGAAAAGACCTATGGATCAGGGCCTGACGCCTGGACGCCCCGCAACGCTAACCGGGAATACGGTGGAGAATACAGCATGCACGGAGCGCTAACCCATTCCGTGAATACTGCTGCCGTCAGGATGGTCATGCGCCTTGGTCCTTACGAAGTAATTGATTTCGCTAAGTCGGTGGGTATTGAGACAGATTTATCACCTAACCCCGGTCTCGCCCTCGGCATTGATGAGAGTTCACTGCTGATGATGACGGGAGCTTACGGCACGTTTGCGAATCAGGGAAAACACCATCTTCCTTACTTCATCGATAAGATACTCACCCAATCCGGAGAGGTCGTTTACAAACATGAAAGCTCCGCAAAGCGGGTGCTTACCGGCGATGAAGCAATGACGATCAACCATATGCTCCGTCTGGTGGTGGAGCAGGGTACAGGCGGCCGCCTTAGGTGGCACCATGGAATTACCCGTCCTACTACCGGAAAGACCGGTACTACGCAGCACATGGCGGATGGCTGGTACTTGGGTTCAACCCCAAAACTGACAGGCGGAGCTTGGATGGGAGGTGACAATAATGGTGTCCGTTTTCGTTTCGGGGGATACGGAAATGGCTCCCGTTCCGCACTCCCTATATGGGCTGGTTTTTTAGCCCGGATGGAAAAAGACTCTGTTCTTCGACAAGATATAGGAGATGCGTTCGCACCGCTTCCCAGCAGGATTAAAGCTCAATTTTACTGCGCTGAATTCACTCCCCCGGAGGAAGATCTCTTTCTCGACGCGATCGATTCAATTGATGTCGACAAGATAGTCCCCTTGAAAAGAGCCGCTATCTCCAGGGATTGACAATCCTTCGGGGTGGTAATAAAAAAACGGCATCGCCCTACTGAGCGATGCCGTTTTCTTTAATGATGAAGCTGCTGATCACTTAGTCCAGCATAACTACCTTACCGTTGTCCATGTCGTAAACGGCACCGACAATCTTGATCTCGCCGTTTGCTTCCATGTCACGGAGGATTTCACTCTCCGCACGGATCCGGGAGATGTTCTTGTCTACGTTGGTCTCGCACACCATGTGCACAAACTCCTGGTTTTTAGAAGTACGTTCACCATCATATTCAACCGCTTCAACGGCTGGCCGGATCTTAGAGAGCATAGGGGTGATATTACCAAGCTTAACATCATCAATGGCAGACTTTACGGCACCACAATGCTCGTGCCCCATAACGAGAATGAGCTTGGCGCCAGCCACCTTAGTGGCAAACTCCATACTGCCCAGGATATCTTCATTGACGAAGTTGCCGGCAACTCTGGCTACAAAAATGTCTCCGATACCACGGTCAAATACATCTTCTACCGGCACCCGGCTATCAACGCAAGAAAGGACAATTGCCTTGGGGTACTGCGCCAGGGTACTTTTACGAACCTGCTCGGAATGATCACGACGGGTCAGGTCGTTGTCTAAAAAGCGTTCGTTCCCCTCCTTGAGGATAGTGATCACCTCGTCCGGGGTCAGCGCCGCCTGTTCTTCGGCAGTAAGTACATCTTCTACCAGTGCGGGTTGTTCTTCAACAGCAGCGGGTGCTGCTGTAGTAGTTGGCTCCTGGGCACTGCAACTAAAAACGAAAGCCGCCATCATCAGGCTGGCGAAAAAGCGAAATTGGAAAGTCATAGGGAAATCTGTTTGGTTAAGCTTTTGAGTGAGCGCTTAGCGACAGGTTTCCTTTCCTTGGAATTCAAAAAGATAACATGAGAGCAGGGTTTAGGTTCTGATTGCATCCGAAAATGATGGCAAAACACCTAAGCTACTTCCAAAAAAAATGGTAGCGTTTAAGCGGAACACCTCCGTTAAACGCTACCATCTGATCATCACTTCAGGGTGTGATCAACCTGCCTTACGGGCGAACAGCACCTTTGTTCTTAACCCATTTTTCCAGCCATTGATCCTGCTCCCAGAGCAGGTGGAGAATGGATTCTTTGGCCCGGTAGCCATGGCTCTCCTTCGGGAGCATCACGAGGCGTACGGTTGCCCCCAAACCTTTAAGCGCGTTGAAGTAACGCTCACTCTGCAGCGGGTAGGTACCGGAGTTATTGTCTGCCTGGCCGTGCACGAGCAGTAGTGGCGTCTTCATTTTTTCAGCGTGCATGAACGGAGACATCGTGTAGTACACCTCCGGAGCCTCCCAGTATGAGCGTTGCTCTGACTGAAACGCAAAGGGGGTCAGCGTACGGTTGTAAGCACCCGAGCGGGCAATACCTGCGGCAAACAAGTCGGAGTGACTTAGCAGGTTGGCCACCATGAAAGCGCCATAGCTGTGTCCGCCAACGGCGACGCGCTCCCGGTCGATATAACCGAGACCGTCCATAGCGTCAATGGCTGCTTTTGCATTGGAGACAAGTTGCTCGCGGAAAAAGTCATTAGGCTCTTCTTCTCCTTCTCCGACAATCGGGAAGGCAGCACGGTCCAGCACGGCGTAGCCGCGCAACACCCAGTAGATGGGGCTACCCCACGAAGGGTAGGTAAACCGGTTAGGGTTCGCGGTGCTTTGTGCCGCGCTCGCCTTATCCTTGTATTCCCGTGGGTAAGCCCAGAGGATCATGGGAAGTTTCTCCTTCTTCTCCATATCATAGTTTGGTGGGAGGTAGAGGGTACCAGACAGCTCCAGTCCGTCTTCTCGCTTGTACGAGATCACCTCCTTATGCACATCTGCCATCGCCTCGAATGGGTTCGGAAAGTCTGTGATCATGGTCATTTTTCCAGACTTCACATCCCGGAAAGCGTAGTTCGGGAACTCGGAGGCTGATTCTACGCGCACCATAAGCGTGTTGTTCTCCACGTCGTACTCATTGAGGCTCTCGTACTTATCGGTGTAAGGAGACTCGTAGAGTCGCTCCGTCTTCTGGGTTTTGAGGTTCATCTTGTCCAGGAAGGGGAACTGGCCTTTCGGAGAGAACCCGGGGCCAATCAGGAAGACATCATCACCATCCATGGCCAATACGCCGCGGCCATACTCATTGCGTTCAGTAACAAAGTTGCCGGGGTCCGAGTAGCGGTCCTGGTAATTACGGTCGTAGAGCTTCACCACCTTGCCCTCCTGGCTGGGGTTAAAGGCGTACACTTTTGCGTTCCGCGTGTTCCACCAGCGGTCGTAGGCAATGGCGGTGTTATCGTCTCCCCACATGATGCCGGAGAAGCGGTTGATGGTTTTCAGGATGGATTTACCGTCGCCCTTGAAAGGCGCCTCTAATTGAAATACTTCATCCCGGAACTCAACCTTGTTAGCCGGGTCGCCTTCGTCGAGTGCCTCGACGTAGACGAGGCTGTGGGCCTTGTCAGCCCGCCAGCTGATGCTGCGGCGCCCCTGTGAGGTAGCCATGAAGCCCTGAGGGCGGACTTCCTCCAGCGGGGTTTCGTTTACGACAGATATCCGCTCCCCAGTCTTGTCGTAAATGGTCGTTACCGAAGGGAAACGGTAATAAGGAACAATGTAGCTGAAGGGGCGCTCCATGCGGTTCACCATCAGGTACTCGCCATCGGGGCTGAAGCTGATGTTGGCGTACATGGCCGTAGGTAGAAACTCACTCAGGTTACCTTCCAGGTCCAGGCGCATCAGGGTAGATTTTGCCAGCTGCTCAAAGTTTTGCTCATCGTTGGGGTTTTTAAGCAAATCCTGGTAGGTGCGGTTCTGTGCCTTCTTACCGTCTGCAGTGGAGATAGTGGGTCCGGTAGGGACAGCGGTAGCGCCATCGATCAGTGGTTTACGGTCGGAGGGCAACACTTTGACGAGCATAGATTTACCGTCTTTAAACCAGTTGATCACGTCCCGCATATTTGCGTTCAGTGGGGTTTCTCCGGCCTTGGTCAGTTGCTTTACGGTGCCTTTGGCAACGTCGAGCACCCAGATCTCCACCCCTTCGCGGGTGGTATTGGTGACGGCGACCATCGACTGGTCGGGGCTCCAACTGAGGTTAGCCAGCCGGGGTTTCTCCGGCAAGCCCGTCACCTGCCGGGGATCATCTTCTCCACGGACCTGACGGACCTTAATATTGTTGTAGTAGTTCGTACGGCTACCGATGTTGGTTGCCGGGTCAATACGCAGGCCACCGAGTCGCATTTCCTTTTGGCTGAGTTCTTCGATGGACTTGTAAGCATCACGGTAAAGCATCACCATGTGCTCTTTATCGTCGTCCATGAGCACTGTCGGAGCAAGCGGTGCGTCAATTAAATCGAGAATGGCTTTGTCTGGCTGCTGGTAGCCAACATTCTGGGCGCGGACGCTGGTGCAAAGGACCAACACAAGCAGCAGAGAAAAGTAGGATCGTAACATGAATTTGGTTTTGGTTTTTTGGTTGATAAAATAAAGGGGCGTAGGTATTTCGCACATGCTTTTGCACGATCAGTCTCTATGGTCAGAAGAAAAGTTACCGTACAGCTGATGGTGACCGCTTAACCTATTAAATCTAAAAAACAGGCATCGGAAAAGCTGATGCAGACAAGTGTGCGGGTGCTACTGTGTCCCTAAGAAACGTATTTTTTGCCGGTTTTCAGACCCGAAGCCCCGAACGACCAAGAATTGACACTCCGGGGACCTACTTATATCGCTTTCAACTAGGATGAGGCCTTGCTGAAGTTGCTCGTGCCTTCTACTTTTCGCTACACTATTTGTAGCTTTAGTTCTTCTTTAGACCATCTGCTCACCACCATATTTCTCCCGAATGGCCACCGAAAAGAAAAGCGCATTATCAGCCTGGCGAGACTACATCATTCAGGTATCCTTGATCATCCTCTCCATATTAATTGCCCTTGGGGTAGACCGGTGCTCACAGAACATGAGCAATGCCGAACGATTGAATGAGTACCTCGATGCCATGGAAGAGGAAATGGAGCACGAGGCATACAGCACGCTGAACAACATCGGGGATGCAGACAAAGATGTTAACAATCTCCAGTTTGGCATGAATACGTTCCCGAAGGGTGTAGACTCCCTAACCGAAAAGGCCCTGCAAAGAGTACTATCCACCTTCATCCGGGGGGTATTCCGGGCTTTCCCTCCCATGACCTACGAACGCATGGCCGCCACAAACGACGCCTTCCTGATCAAAGACCTCACCTTCCGGGAGCGCCTGGCTAGTACAGCCTCTTTCCGGACGGATTATGTCCAGGCAGACCTGAATAAATACGACGCGCTTGTTCTGGAAGCAATTGATCGTTTTGGGCGCTACGTAGACATTGGATGCCTCATTCGAACCAAAGCTGCTGCTCCGCTGGATTGTGTAACGGATAAAGATGCCCTGCAACGAAACGGTGCTGCTGACCTTAGCAAGCTTTACCATTTGGCCGGCATGCGTCGTTTTCACCTCGACCGTTACCAACAGCATATTTTCAACGCCCAAACAGCCCTGGCCGAATTCCGGGGAGAACTGGCTCCGCAAAGCATCGAAGAATTGGCGAAGCCTGCGGAATAATAAATCAGACCAACTTAATAACCTCCCCATGCGTAAACTCTCCCGCCGCTCTTTTACGGCTGCCCTCACGGGCCTTGGCACGCTGGCCGCCACTGGCGCAACAACTAGTGCCTGCTCTTCACCCGAAGCCACTGACCCTGCCGCGTCTCCTGAGGCGGATGCGGCACCTGCGCCCGCGCCTCCGATTGCTCCGGAAGATCGTCTCGGAATCGCGCTGGTTGGTCTGGGTTCCTACAGCAATGGCCAGCTGGCGCCGGCCCTGCAGGACACCAAATACTGCTACCTGGCGGGTGCCGTTACTGGCACCCCTGAGAAAGGCGAAAGGTATCAGCGTGAATATGGCGTCCCTGCAGCCAACATCTACAACTACGAGAACTTCGACGAGATCGCGAAAAACGATGCCATTGACATCATCTACGTTGTGCTTCCAAATGCCATGCACGCTGACTTCTGCATCCGTGCCGCCCGGGCAGGTAAGCACGTTATCTGCGAAAAACCGATGGCCGTGTCGGTGGAAGAATGTGATGCCATCATCAAAGCATGTGCGGATAACAACGTTAAGCTTGGCATGGGCTATCGTCTCCACTACGAGCCCTACACGCAGGAGGTACAACGCTTCGTTCGGGAAGAAGTGTACGGTAAGCCAAGATACGTCAGCGCAGATGCAGGGTACTTTAGCGATCAAAACCCGGGGCAGTGGCGCCTTGACCGTGCCCTTTCCGGTGGCGGCGCACTGCTGAACATGGGGGTTTACGCGATCCAGAGTGTGATCTACTCTACGGGCATGAACCCGATCTCCGTCTCCGCGCAGGAGTTCTCCACCCGGCCCGAATACTTCAAGGATACTGATGAGACCATCACCGCCCA
>CAZTTF010000300.1:0-32717 GCA_964616365.1 uncultured Lewinella sp.
AAGGGAAAATCGTCGAAATCCTTAAAACTCACGTGTATAGTATTTTAGTCGGTTGGACTGTTAGTTTAATTTGCTGGTCTCTAAGTTGGCTTTCCTACAGGGTTTGAAACTTCTTACGCTGCTAAATAGCCAAAGAATGAGACCTAGTGCTCGTGGCCAATGATTTGGCGTTGATCGGGGATCTCCACCTCAATGACGGCATCTTCGTCAATAATTACTGCCTGGCAGCCCAGGCGGCTCTCAATTCTTGGGTTGATGGCACGATCAATGAAGTCTTCTTCCTTGTCACTGATTTCTTCCAGTGCCTCCTCTCCCTTATTAACGTAGATGTGGCAGGTACTGCAAGCACAAACCTCGCCACAGTTATGATTCAGGTGGATATCATTTTCCTCCGTCACTTCCAAAATGCTTAAATCAGCGGGTACATTCTCCACTGTTTTCGGAGCGATACTTTTATCCTCGAAGGTAAACTTTACGGTAGCCATGTGGGGCTTAAATTTTAGTTGCTATGCTAATGCGCGAAGCGGGCCTTTAGTTTAAGCTTAAGGAAGGAGGCGCATCAGAAAGTCAGCAGAACTTACAGACTGCAACACCGGCTTCAGCCGGTGCACGAAAAAAGCCGCTGCCAACAAACGTTGACAACGGCTTTACTTGTAGCGGGGACAGGACTCGAACCTGTGACCTTCGGGTTATGCGTACCACTATAGCTTTCGCTACGCCTCCAGCACAATTGCTGAAGATTTGATGGTCTGGACTTTCTCTTCACCGGTAAATAAATACTACGGTGTTCACCATTAAGTCTCTACACCTTCCGATTCTGAATCCAGAAAAGGCTTGGCTCGGGATTACCATACTAAAGGCTTCCCCGAATTTGATGAATGATCACCATGGCGTTTCCACCATGGCAGCCCAAGCAAGCTTAAAGGTCTGAAGTAATTCAGTGTACCACTTAAGTAGGTATGATACAAAATCGCTGGAAGCGATCCTTTAAGTTACAATCTTGAGCCCGACGAGCTACCAACTGCTCCACCCCGCGATGTTAATTTTTGTATCCCTTCGTTAAGGGGCTGCAAAGATATAAACTATTTACATTCTGCAAAAGTTTTCCGCAACTTTCGAAAAATTAATCTTCTGCCTCAGGAGCAAGCTGAACTTTGAGGCCATCGAGCTCGGGCGTAATGCGCAATTGGCATCCTAATCGCGAGTTATCCTCCACAAAAAAGGCCTGATCAAGCATGTCTTCCTCATCCTCGCCCATATCAGGGAGTGCTATCTCAGACAGCACGTAACAATGGCAAGTACTACACAGGGCCATACCCCCACAAGTCCCCTTTACCGGTAACTCGTAAGACTTACAAACCTCCATCAGGTTCATGTTCATATCCGTTGGCGCTTCCAATTCGTGTGCTTCCCCTACCCGATCAACGACGGTAATGAGGATGTTTCCATCTTCAGTCATGGCTGTTATTTATTTCGGAGGCGAAGGTAGGACTTTTCCACTTGCGGGATAAATGATGAAAATCACCTAGGTTGTTATTTATGAAGGAGAAGCAGTCTTACTATCCGGCGATACTTACCAGACTCAACTGTCACCAAACCTTAGATAGCCACAGTCTTTTGCCTACAGCAGCTCGCTTACTCTCGTAGAAAAACGCGCTTTCTGCCGGTTCGGCGGTCCCTGAGCACAAGTTCATAGGCATTGGTGTACACAATGGCATAGTTGATGCGCTGAGAGCGCCCCCGACGTGCATACCGAGGAGTTGCGATACTCCTTCGCCCTGGTGTAGCGACCTGAAGCACCAACTGTCCGCTGCGATAGTTGGCATCCCAACGTCCGGCAAAACGCTGACTGGGATCATAGCGCCTTCGGCCCGGCCGGACTTCCTCAAAATAACCATCCGCATCCAGAATGAGCCGCGTACGCTTCGGCTGTCGCTCAATGGGTAGCAGGCGGCCATTACGCCCAATGCTTGTCTCCAGCCAGACGCCATCCAGCAGTGGGCCTCTACCTCTTTGAGCATTGAGAGCAGGGATAAATAGGGTCAGTAGCAGAAACAAAAGTGAAAAACGCATGTCATAAAGATTTACCCAAATGACGCCTTCCACCGGCTAAGGATTGACACCTCACCCCCCTTTTAAGACCGGCTTAACGGCAAATGAGCTCAACCGAAGGTCTTCGAGCCATTCTTTTAAATTTTGCTAACACCTTAGAGGAAGAACTCTACCCCGAAAAATACACTTTGAGGCCTGAAATCAAGCCCTACACCAAAGTCTTCACCTGAAGTTCTACCGTTATCATCTTCCCACTTAATACGCCTTGCGTACAACCCTCCCAGACGAAAGTTGGCCTGCAACCTTGGTGAGAGCTCATAGGTTGCCCCGAAGCCGCTGTAAAAGCTTAATTGATTGGTCTTATCGCCAAAAAATGATGTAGCACCACTCCGGCTAAGAAGCCTATTACGTCCAATGCCATATCCCAGGCTTGGCTCTACGTACGCCCGCAAACGATTAGCGGGATTGATTGTGTAGCGCAACAAAAACCGCCCTCCGACGTAACTCGTCTTATCAGTATTCTCGCTGCCATTAAAGATACGCGTGTGCCAACCGAATGAGAGGTCCACCCCGAGCCCGATCGTCAAGTTAGGCGAAATGATCTTACCTAAGTAGGGTAAGCAACTAACTTGGGTATTGGTAATTTCTACTTCTTCGATAAAAGTCTGCGGCTGCGTAAACGGGAAGCCTGGTACTACTACATTCCGGACTACTTCGCTCTGTTCAGTTCGTTGATCATGGCTTATTCCGATTGACCCGCCCAGAATCAGGTCATTTCCTGCTTGCCCAGAAGAAATGAGGGGAAGCAGAAAAATAAGCAAGATTAATAGGTACCGATACATGCGCTAGGTGTTTAGTGTAACTGTGAGAATTGTACTGAACGTTGGATTATAATCACCCGCCAATCAGGTACAACTCCGTCTGCCGTCCATCGATATAGCGGAACGTGGATCCATCCCAGTAGCCATCTTCTTCCATCATCATGCGGATATCTTTACCCCATTCTTCCAGATATACCTTAGTATTCAGCTCAATGCTGTAGGCGGTATTAGGGTAAAGTGGGTAGTCTCCACGAACCGGAACTCCGCCCTGCTGGTCCCACAAGCCGATTGTCGGGCCAGCCCCATGGCCGTGGTACCCGATGGGATGGGTGTAAATAGTGGGGCGCAAGCCCTGTTGTTTACCAGCTGCCAGGGCACTGGCAAGCATTTCATTGCCCGTCCGCCCATTCCGGTATTCTGCGGTCAGTACATCCATTGTTTGCATTCCCTGGCGGAAGGCGTCTTGCAAGTAGTCAGGAGCTGCGGTTTCCCCAGCCTTCAATACATAAGCATTATGCTGGGTGTCCGTATTCAGCCCGCAGTAAGTGATCCCGAAGTCACAGTGCAGCAGGTCGCCCGGTTGAATGACCGTAGAACCCGGCCTACCACTAAAGGCGTATAAGGCTCCCTGCTCAGCGCGCTGCACGTCTACCGTGGGGTGAAACCAAATGCCGAGACCGAGCTTGTTGACCCGTTCGCGCATAAACCACACAACCTCATCGGTAGTGGTAACGCCGGGAGTGATCACGGCATCACTGAAAGCTTCTGCAATTATGGCATGGGCGACGGCCATCACGCGTTTGTACACGACCATTTCACTGGGGATTCTGGTTTCCAGCCAGCCAATAGCAAGGGCTTCACCATCAACTACCCGATCAGCATACTGCTGAGGAAGCACCTCCATCAGTTTATCGTAATGGTAGCTACTCAATCCGTCAGCAAGCCCAAAATGGGCACTACGATTGATGGCAATTTTCTGTGGATCCCACCCTTCCAGGATTTCGACAAGGCGCGCCCATTGGTCGGGTTGTTCTTCCGGGAACCAGGCTTGCTTAAATACGTCACCAACACCATAGCGGGCACAGGCCAGCGTTTCCAATGGCTTACCATCTCCCGGGTCATGGATCAAGAGAATGGTTGTTCTTCTGGCCCCCATCCATTTGCTGGGCAGCATGGTATTCAGCACGGGGTCTTCATTATACTCCCGGCTAATCAGGATCCAGGTGTCCACACCGGCTCGTTGGAGTAGCATCGGCAAAACAGTCTCTGCCCGTTCCTTCAACCAGGCATCATGCAACTCTCCCTGTTTTTCCAGTGGTAGAATTGCGGGATAGCCCTCCTGAGCAGTCAGGAATAAAGGAAAAATGCAAAGTGTCAGTAGTAATGTTCTCATGGCAACAAGGTACGAGGGCGCGGCCGCAGGTGCAAGGGGAGATCATAATGGCCGTGAGTTGACCCATATACCTATCAATACACTGCACCTGCGTCCGCGCATCAATTTGTTTTAACTTGCGCCCTTAGGTAATTCGTCTCTTACGGACAGTAGCGTGGCACAACCGAAAGGGGTGCTCCGGAGAGTGCTACTTGGTTCGTTTTTGTCGGAGCACTACCTGCCGTTTCTCCGCTTTATTGACGTTGACAAAAAATGAGCGATAATCATTGTATGCCTCGGCCGGCAACTCCACGGGAAGTAGCTTCAGCGTTCTTACCAGCGTGATTTTTCCCGGACCGGTTGTTATCTCCGACCGGTACTCGCCCGCAGCGTGGGACAATTCGGTCACTTTGTCGCCCAGGCTTTCAATTTCCAGGTTCTCAGGAATACTCAGGTGGACGGTATCGACCAAAAACCTGGCCTCGGTGCGCACAACCGGAAATTTCCTTTCATCGATCTTCTCTGGTACAGCTTCATAGCGGAAATACTTGTTTAGCGGAATGAATATTCGCTTACCTAGCTTTCGCACATAGCCGGGCACCTGAGAGGAATAGGAAAGGTCTATCTGCGGAACATCAGGTGCTACCTCTAGTGCGAAATCCACCCCCCGAACGTCAGGCAAAACCCCTGCCCGATGCATGATCTCCACCTGCTTTTCGGCATTCGACTCTTTATGTATAAACCGTCGGTAGTCCTCCTGATCAGCTCCAAAAAAGCTGGCTCTCAGACTAAAAGTGGCGTCTCCCTCCGGTAAAACCTTGACTTCCATTGTGCGGACGTGGCCGTGGTCTCCGGGGCGGTGTGCCGGAGTGCGGACGAGCTTGCCGCCTTCCGGCGTCAACCAGAGCACATTCCTGTTTTGCTTACCGTCACCCAGGTAGCCGGGCGGGGAAACATTACTGGTACACTCCAGGTACATATCCTCATCGGGAATATAGATGATCATGTGGTTGAATGCCGAGGCCGTAAACTCTGGCGTCACTTCCAGGTAAGGTTTGTCACTCCAGTGCACAAGCACCGGGTAAGATTCAATTCCGACAGCCGACAGCATGGCCCCCATATAATTACTAAGTGCCTTACAATCGCCGTAGCGATTCTCCTCGACGTAAGTAGCGGAGAAGGGCTGCCACCCTCCTACCCCAAGTTGTACGCCAACGTAGCGCGTTCGCCCCTGCAGCAAGCGGTACAGTGCATCGATTTTTTCCCGGTTACTTTCCAGCCCCTCGGTCGTATTAGCTACAGCCCTGCCCAGGGAAGGCGGCAGGTCACGAATCCCTTCGTGCAGTTGGAGCATCTGTTTCCCAAACGCTCCCCAGTCACTGTTGGTCATCTTTAGGTCACCGATGGCAAAATGCTCCAGCGCGGTGTGCAAAAAGGGTAGCGTCTGGCTGGAGGGTGGGGCCTCCGGCTCCCAGTTCTGTGCTGGCAGCTCTTTGACTTCCCAGAAAAGCCGTTGTTTATCCCCCTCGGTAGTCACTACCGGTTCTGACAGCCCATTGGCGCGGTAATTGAGCTTATTCTCGGTTGGGATAATAGCCGTGAAGGTGCTGTGCTGCACCGATTGATTATAATACTGGGGCTTCCAATTCGGGGCAGCAACGGCCCCGAAATCAACCATTTTCAGCTCGTACTCAAATTCAATCGTGAAAGGGTAGGACAAATGGGTAAGCGTAGTTGTTTTCACCCGGGAGTCGGTATAAAACTGACCACCACTAATGGCGCTAACATCCTCAATCTCAGATTTCTTCGCGTCACGTACCTTGTTGCCTAAAGCATCATACAGGGTGGCTTTGAAGCGCGTGATCTTGGTATCGTTGTCGTAGTACACCACGAGTTGGTTCTCGTCGTTATGACCGCTCGAAAGCAAGGTGATGACTTTACGTACCGTCAGGGTGGATTCCCGGTCAGACTTCACGAGGTATTCCTGATGGTATTCCCGGACCACAGACTTCGCATCTTCCCGAAGTTCAGCAGGAATCGTCAGCGACGCCAGGGAAAGATCCTGGCCAGTCAGGGCCACCAGCGGAGCCAGGAGTAAAAAGGTTAGCAGTTGGCGCATCACTTGGCTTTTTTCAGAACGATCGTTGCCTCCTGCAACTCAATAATCTTTCGGAACATGCTTTGTAAAATGGCGTATTCATTTGGCTGGAAGACCGTTTTACCGATTGACACGGTGAAATTCATGGACACAACGCCTGTTCCGGTATCGGAAGCCGTCATGACAACGCTTACAGTCCCATCTTCCGATTTCATGCGAATTGATTCAGGCAATTCCTCCACCATATATCCTTCGGGCAGGGTTAGTTTTAAGATGTAGCGCTCTCTCCAGGGGTAACCAAAGTCAACCGGATACAGGCGGTTATCTTCGTCAACCAATTCCTTCTCCAAAACGGTACAAATGATGGGTTGCACGTAGAGGTAATCATCAATAGCCTGCCCCATCGGCACCTTCATTTTCATGGTCATATTCAACGGGCCACTGACAAGCTCTTCTTCCATTACGGTGTGTTCAACCAGTTCCGCTTCAGGGAAGGTCTGGATAACATTGCGCATAATGGGCAGGTCACTATCCTCTTCCATTTCCCGCAACTGATTGCGGCCGGTAAAGGCGTAGTAGCTGTTGAGCCTTGTTTGAATATCAACTTCTCCGACGCCGTCAGTTGCCAGTGCAACGTTGGCCATGGTTGTCTGCACGGCAGCGGGCACTTCCAGGCTGATCCAACGGGGATTCGCGGGGTCAGCAACGAACACACGATGGTTCAGGGCCCCGTAACGAGGTAGCCCCATTGGCCGGGATGGACTGTTGGGATCCATCACCATCCAATTGCCATTGACGCTCGCCAACACCATCAGGTGATTAAACTGGGTGATGATGGGGTATAGCTCCACCGGCGAACCACTATTGCGGAGTGGTACCATAAGTGGCTGAGCTTCAATTCCCGCTTCTTTCAACAAGGCAAGCAGCAAAATTGCCATTTCACCGGAAGTACCTTCGGCCGCCTCAAACACCTTATTGGGGGTCCGGTCTGAAATCCGGGAGTACGTCCCATTCCAGGAGATACGCCCGGCAACAAAGTTGTAGAGAAAGGCTGCTTTCTCCGCTTCATCACTTAGGCCAGCCAACTTGGGCTCCACCTCCTTCCAGACCCGGTTATAATTGCTTTTGTTGTTGAAGACCTTGCCGAAGTAGGGGCTATCAGTTAACTCCTTAGTTGTTTCCTGCCAATCAGAAAAAATCTTGATTGGTGCCTGACCGGGATAACGAACTGATGCCAACTGCAAACGCACTCCAGGGATATAATCCTGAAAATTATTGACGTAGGGCTGATCAGTGTAAGCAGGTAAATCCTTGAAAGCCCAGCGAATAACAGAGTGATTCATCTGGCGATCGCCAAAATTGAGGGTCTTTTGCTCAACCTGATTCACCGCATGCCCTGCAGCGTTACTTAAACTAACGTAATTAAAGTATTCAGGGATGGAGGCCCGGTACTCCGCCCAGCGAACGGGAATATCTTCCTGAAAAAAATAACGGGAGGGCACGTAAATGCTCTCATCTGACTTAGTGTAAGCGTACTCTATAATGGCTCCTTCAGTCACTCCGGGAAAAGTAAACCGCCATACATCCCGGTCTTCATCGTAGCGTTCCCGGATCATGTCCTTACGGGGAATCTTTATTGACTTACCGTTAGGCAGGTGGATCGTCGCCTTAATCGAATTGATCTTCTCGTATTCTTTGTAGTAAGTGATGGCAAGGTCTGCACGGTCGAAACTGGACTCCCGCAATAACTTCACCTGCCGGTGGCGATATTCCTGTAAAAGGGGGTTCCCCTGAGGATTAAGAATCAGTTCGAGTCGATTTAGATCGTAGAGCACGTAAGCCTCTGCAGTACTATCTCCGGGAGCAACCATAAGTGCGCGGTCCTCTTTAGAGACATCTCCGTATTTATATTTTTCAAAATCCGTTTGCGCTGACAACTGAAGAACGGAAAGGGTGGCGAACAGCCCTATTAATAAGCGTTTAAACATAAGGTGTTTATTTAATATCCCCGTACTTCTACGGGTCTTCGTACACTGCTCAAGATACCAACAAAGTATCAAACAACAAACTTACGCACTCCTGAGACCAGATAAATCGCAAGGTCAAGGCTGGCCGCTTGGAGGAACCATGTCTCCTCCGCAATGCTCCGGGCAAAGAACGCTCTAAAGACCTTTCGTCTTTCGTTTCCAACCAAGGGGAGGTCCTTCGAGCACGTGAAACAATCTCGCCATAAGTGTAATAGTCGAACTCCTTGGAGCCTCCGAGCATTGCGATTGCCCTACCCTGCAACCGGTCTATTCAAGGGACAACACCCTTAGGCAAAACCTGTGAGGGTTACTTCGCCTGACCTAACGCGAGCAAGGATTCCTTCAATCCTTCTACAGAGATAGGAGAAAACACCAACACCTCCGCCTCAGTACCTGCCGCTGCCACAATCTGCTGGGCGTACTGTAGTTGTCCGTTGTTGATCTGGTAGGCAAACACCTGGTACTGTGTTCCACGCGGAATTCCATCAGTAGCCCAGGTGCCTTTAGATTTGAAAAAATATGGCAGCATTGCCTGGCGGCCTTCCGGGATAAGAATAACTTTAGTTCCCTCGCCGGTTTCAGGGACAACAGCCTGCACCATAACGGGATCCTCCTCCTCGTAGAACACGTCACAGTTGATCCAGCCGAGTTTGTTGATGGTGAAGAAGTAACGGTTCAGATCTCTCGCCTTGCCGCTCAGATCATCTTCACTAAGGGAAGCTGTAAGCGTAGCCTCACGTTTGGCGTACCATGCGGCACGACGACGTTCGTAATCAGCATTCAGGACATCATTCCGCTCTTTGTTCTCATCCGCTATCCGTTGGCGTTCTGCCTGAGCGGCAGCAGCCCAGGCCTTTTTCAGATCGGGGAATGCTGCTTTGGCCTCCAGATTAAAGGCAGCATTCTCCTTGGCGATCTGTACCCGCTTGCGGTGGACCTTTTGTTCATGCGCAAAGCGCTCCAGCGCTTTGTCTACCAACGCTTTCCGCATCCGCTTGCGCTTTTCACGCGAAGCAAAGAGACCATTGACCAGGGAGGGTTCCCACTGAATGGCAGCGGTGTCCGGCATCACGGGAACCTTACGCAAACTTGGGACCGGGCGAAGTTTCAACTCGGGCTCCGGGTTGTTCTTCTTCCAGACGGCAAAAGCCTCCCGGCCATCAACCTTCCAGCGTATAAGCATTGGGCCCTCGTAAAGGTTCGACAGTAAACCAGCGGGTGCATTAGTGACCCCTTGTGGGGTTAATTCCCAGTCGAGCGTCCCTTCTTCTTCCTCGTGAAAACGTCCATTGAATATCCGCATTTGCTCATCGTAATCAGAAGTAGGGATAGAGCTGGCAATCGTCTTGCCATCGGCAAGAAACACGGGATTTCCCTCTTCATCCGTTGCCGTCAATTCAAACATACCGCCTGTTTCCAGCAGCCGATCCCCACTCGTGGTCGTCAACCCCGCCAGGAGCATATCGCCCATTTCGTAGGCCTCAACAAGTGAAATGTCAATCAGACCGGTGACGGGACGACCCTCAGCATCAACAAAGCTGTTGGCTTCGATTAAAAACCTCCCTCCCTTATCACCACGTACCGTCTGCGGCAAACCTGGATCTACAGTGAAAGACTGGGGCAGGCCGCTTTGCAGGGCAGCAGCAACCTCGGATACATCAGACCAGGTAGTAAGGGTTGCCACCATGTCTACCCGACGGTCCGCTTTGCGATCATCATCATCCGCAGTATTGGTCTTAGCCATCCGTTCGCCATAGGCAACGACTGACCAGCTTTCGGTTGAGACCGCTACCTTCTCAAGGTATCGCTTTACTGTTTCGGCCCTCCGGGCAGCGAGGTCTTCATTGTACACCACCGTACCCTGTTCGTCCGTGTAAGCCGCCAGCTTAACCGTAAAGTCGGCATAGCCAGATAGGTCTTCCGTAAATTTCCGAATCACTTGCTTTGCCTCACGATCCAACTTATCTGAGGCAGAAGCAAAATAAACGGATTGCGTTACTTCAAGGGTGGTTTGTGCGAAAAGGGTCCCGCAGCTAAGCAGGATGGCGATGAGTACAACTCTCATGTCTGGGTGTTTGCTTTAAAGATACAAAGTGCAGTCTTCTTGGTGTGTGGCACCAACAATCCAAAAAACATTCAAGCCTGTACTAAAATTGCTAAACAGAAGATTTTAACCTTCGACTGCAAAAAGCCTGCTGTAGAAGTCCGCTAACTTTACCTACATCGCCTACGAAATGCACCGGGAAATCCGGATTTAAGTAAGCCCAACGAGCAATGCCAAGATAGGCTTAACGGTTGACGCAAGGCATAGCAATGATGCTTGGTTTCTTCTTATTGAAGTGGACCAAACACTTATGTGTCGTTTACTTAGTCTGTTGGTCTTTTAGTCCGTTAGAAGGGCATGACTGCCGAACAGACCAACAGACTTAATCACCACGGGAGATTAGACCGTAATGGCCAGCAACTTGCATCATTGCCTTGTCCAAACCTGACGTTGATTAAGAAGACATCAACGTTTGGAGTAGTCGAACAAGGTTTTTCCGGCTACGCCAGGACAAAACAACGCGTTGAACGACCTCCGCGCTTTCTTTGCGGCAGCCCTGCTTTCGTCCTTACCCTGCTTCTACGTCCGCGCCCTTCTCCTTTTCTTGTCTATCCGGAGCAGGAATGTTTTACGCTTATGCCTCGGGCTTGTAGAAATCATCCAGCTTACGCTCGACCGGGTCATGCAGTTTGTCTACGGACTTGCCCACAACCATCGCCACGGTAGCATCACCGGTAACGTTTGCGACGGTACGACACATGTCCAGCGGCCGGTCAACAGCAATGATCAGTGCCAGGCCTTCTGGGGGAATGCCAGCTTGTTCCAAGACAATTACCAACATAACCATGCCTGCTCCCGGCACTGCCGCAGAACCGATACTTGCCAGCGTGGCCGTGACAATAATTGACAGTTGCTGGCCAAGCGTGAGGTCCATACCCAGTGCCTGGGCGATGAAAACCGCCGCAACAGCCTGGTAGAGGCTCGTGCCGTCCATATTGATCGTTGCGCCAATAGGAAGGACAAAACTGGTTACTTCTTCGTCTACGCCGAGGTGTTCCTCCACCCGTTCCATCGTTACCGGAAGGGTTGCTGCACTGGAACTCGTACTGAACGCCAGGAGCTGTGCGGGAGAAATCCCCTTAAAGAAACTGCCGTAAGAACGCCCCGTATACGTACGAACTACAAGCGGATAGACTAGGAATATCATTACGCCAAGCCCCGCAAGGACACAGAGGGAATATTTGATGAGGGCAACGAACAGATCCAGACTTGGACTTTCTACCACCAGGGCAGCCATCAGCGCAAATACACCGAAAGGAGCCGCCAGCATGATCAGGTCAATAAGCTTGAGGATCACCTCATTGACACCGTCAATAAACTGCTTCACCGGATTGGCCTTTTTGGGGTCGATCAAGATCATTCCTACTCCAAAGAAGAGGGCAAAAAAGATGACCTGGAGCATTTTTCCGTTATCACTTGCGGCGCGCATCAGGTTTTGTGGGACGAGGTCAACCAAAGCCTGCAGTGGCCCCTGATTAGCAAGGTTTTGCGCGGAGGCCTGTCGTGCCTGAGCAGCTTCGCCAAATCCATCCATCAGCTGCATCCGGGTAGCCTCGGAAATGGACTCGCCAGGACCAAAAGTGTTGACAATCAGCACACCAACCGTAACGGCGACGACGGTAGTAGCCAGGTAAATCCCAATGGTACGCAGGCCCATGGCCTGCAGCTTACTAATATCCTTGAGGTCGCTTATCCCCTTAATAAGTGAGGCAAAAATGAGGGGTACTGCAATCAGCTTCAGGCTATTGATGAAAATAGTACCGAATGGTTTGATCCAGTCGAGCACAAACTGCTCGATGGGGCCGGTTACTTCAGGGTTCCCGTCAATCATTACGGCTCCGATGCCCAGAAAAATTCCGACAAACATGCCAATGATGATCTTCCAGTGTAGTCCCAATTGCTTCATACGTCTTTGCGATTTGGCCGAAAGATAGCAAGTGTTCGGCGGTTGTCAAGGTAGAAGGCGGACAGTGGGGGCGTAATTGCCAGAGCCGGAAAGAACAGGGCGCGATCGCAGGTGCCGTGCGATGCTAAACTAAAAGCATTGTTCTCCCTGACAGCTCCCCCTTTCCTTAGATCTACTGAGGGAATAAAAAACGCCCTTCCCGGGGAGGGAAAGGGCGTTTCTTCTTTTGGTTAGGGATAGGATCAGGCGCGTATACGCTCCCCCTGGGGCAGGTTGTCGTTATCTGGTTTGGCTTTCTCCCCTTTACTATCCGGAATACCGGCAGCAACCTTGTTAAAAAAATCGGGTGACGGTCCGTAAGCGGTCCAGCCCCCGTCGACCAGCAAAGTCTGTCCGGTGATATGCCGCGAAGCCGGGCTCAGCAAGAAGGAGACCGTTGCTGCCACATCTTCAGGCTTACCGACGCGTCCGTTGGGATTGAGCACTGACCATACTCCTGCATAATCAGGTTCCTCTTCTTCGGTACGCTCCGTTAGCGTTGCTCCTGGAGACACACAGTTAATGCTGATACCCAATGGTCCGAGCGGCAGGGTTAACTGCTTCGCCAGGCCACTTATGCCTGCTTTACTCATACCGTAAGCTGCGAGGTTCATATATGCCCGGGCGCCAACGTTGGAACCGATCAGGACGATATTACCCTGGCTGCCCTGGTCTTTCATTTGCGCGGCTGCAGCCTGCGCCAGGAAGAAGGTTCCACGTAGATTGAGGTTCACGACCTTTTCGAAGCTCTCCGGGGTAAACTCGAAGAAATCACCGAACTCCGTCAGGCCAGCATTGGCCACAACCATTTCGAGTCGGGAATCTTTAATGGCCGCTGCAAAGCGGACCATATCACGAATGAAGCCAACGTCACTGGCATCACCGGGGTAAGCATAAGCCCGCCCGTCGTCAGCTTTGTTAAGCTCCGCTGCCGCTGCTTTCGCAGCTGTTGGATTAATGTCGTTAAGAACAACGTTAGCACCTTCTGCAACCAGGTGCTCCGCGATTGCGAAGCCGATACCGTTGGCACCTCCGGTGACAATGGCCGTTTTTCCGGCAAATTGGTGATAGTTCATGTTTTTGGTTTTATCTGGTAATAATGCACTGTGAGTTAGCGTCGGTCTATAAATGGTTATCCCAACAATTGGTTGCAGGATTAGGATAGGCCGGCTGTCATATGACGTCAACTGGGCCTTATAGTCATCTTAATCCAGTGTGATGGAGTAGCGTACAAAGCGAACGTTTGGTTCAGTGGAGGCAAGAGAATGTCTCAATTCTCTGACCGCGACAATGAGGTGCTACGCCAGAAAATCTATACTTTGCGGCAGCTATACTGAGACAACATGAAGTTGTCCGTTTTCAGCCATCCGAAAATCATACCCTATGCAGGCTTACCATCAATTGTTGGAACACATTTTAGCGAACGGGACCATCAAAGGAGATCGTACTGGCACGGGCACGCGCTCGGTTTTTGGCTACCAGATGCGTTTTAACCTGCAGGATGGTTTTCCGTTGATGACAACCAAAAAAGTCCACTGGAAGAGTGTCGTGCATGAATTGATCTGGTTCATCCGGGGAGATACTAACCTACGCTATTTGGTGCAAAACGGAGTGCGCATCTGGAACGAATGGCCCTTCCGGCATTATCTCGAAGAAAACGGACTAACCGAGCAGTTCCCCCAACATTCGGACGTGTGGAAAGCTGAGATGAAACGCTTCGTTGAGAAGATTAAATCTGATGCTGACTTTGCTGCTCAGTGGGGAGAATTAGGTCCTGTCTATGGCCGTCAATGGCGCAATTTCCGGGGAATTGATCAGTTGCAGGGCGTTATCGAAGCCATTAAAAACAACCCAGATAGTCGGCGTCATATCGTGACGGCCTGGAACCCGGAGGACATCCCCGAGATGGCGAAGGCCGGGCTACCACCCTGTCATACCCTGTTCCAGTTCTATGTTGCTGACGGACGCCTGAGCTGCCAACTTTACCAGCGCTCTGCGGACACTTTCCTGGGGGTACCGTTCAACATAGCCTCCTACGCACTGTTGACCCACCTCGTAGCCAGGGAGTGTGGCCTAGAAGTAGGCGACTTTGTCCATACACTTGGCGACGCACATCTGTACAGCAACCACCTTGAACAAGCAAAGGAGCAGCTTCAGCGTACTCCCCGTCCCCTTCCGAGCCTGCATATTCCGGATAGCGCTCCTGACATCTTCGCTATCTCCTATAATGACATCCAACTCCTTAATTACGACCCGATGCCCGGTATCAAGGCACCAATTGCTATTTAAGGACCTTTAGAAACGTTGTGCAAATGGATGTCAAGAAAGAACTGAATCGGGCTAAAGAAGAGCTGAAAGCCAACAAGAAATTCTTCAGCAAACTTAAAAGCCGACCTCCACGTGACCTTGACCACCAGTTTCATGAGTTGCACGATGAGGTTTTTACGGAGGTAGATTGTCTGGACTGTGCCAACTGCTGTAAGACAACGAGTCCAATCTTTAGGGACGTTGATATAGACCGTCTGGCAAAACACCTGGGGATTCGTCCGGCAGCCTTGGTGGAAAAGTATTTGCACCTCGATCATGAAGGAGACTATGTGCTCAACGTTGCCCCTTGCCCTTTCCTGGGCACTGATAACTATTGCTCCGTCTACCCGGCTAGGCCCAAGGCGTGTCGTGAATACCCACATACAGATCGTAAGAACATGTTGCAAATTCTACCGCTAACGCTAAAGAATACCCTCGTTTGCCCTGCGGTAGGTAGAGTTGTAAGACAACTAAAGCAACACCAGTAATCCAGTATGGAGGGATAAGGTCTGATGCACTTTTCACTACATTCATTTTCCGGCCACCTTCAACTTTTAGCACCCAACAAGCCTCTTTTCAGATCATGGGGTCTTTAATCCAGCATGAATCCCACCGGACAACTGCGTGTTACACCGTAAAAACCCTTTCTACAATATGGTGTTACTCCCGTACGCATTCTTAGTACCTTAGCGCGATACTTCAACGACATGTCGAAACAGACCAATAACATCTGGACACCTTTTCTCTTTGCCGCGACCCTGGCTATTGGCCTGTTTATCGGGTATCGCCTGCAAAGTTCTGCTCCTCTGCTGGTTAAATCCGATGGAATTTCGGGCGCCGCTCGTACTGGCCAGGTAGAAGAGTTATTGCGCTACATTGAAGCGCGTTATGTGGACGAAGCAGACACCAAGAAGCTGAATGAAGTTGCCATTCGTTCGGTTCTTGATGAACTTGATCCGCACAGCAGTTACATCCCGGTTGAGGACCTGAAGGCGCTCAAAGAAAGCATGGACGGGAATTTCGACGGTATTGGTATTGAGTTCCTGGTTGTTGACGACACCATCACGATCGTCTCGGCAATGCCCGGCGGCCCAAGCGCCGCTGCCGGCCTGGAGCCCGGCGACCAGATCATCATGGTTGAAGATAGCGTCGTTACGGGAGTTCTTGAATATGGGATAGATCCTGCCAGCCTCATGAAAGGCCGGTCTGGTACGGAGGTGAATATTACTATCCGCCGCCCCGGAGAACCAGAGCTTAACAACTATACCTTGCAGCGAGCTCCTATTCCAGTAGTGAGCGTTGACGCTGCTTACAAGCTTGACGAAAACACTGCATACATCAAGGTCAATCGATTCAGTGCTACCACTTATGATGAGTTCGTCAAAGCACTGGAAGCCCAGTTGGAAAAAAAGGGCGGGCATAGTGTTGTCATTGACCTTCGGGACAATCCTGGAGGATACTTGCAGCAGGCCACCAAAATGCTGAGCCAATTATTCCCCCAGAAAGGAGAACTTTTAGTGTACACTGAGGGAAGAAATTCCCGGAGAGTAGAGTACAAGACCAATGGTCGTGCGTTTTACAATATCCGCAATGTCGCAGTGCTCATCAATGAAGGCTCCGCCAGCGCCAGTGAAATTATGGCTGGAGCCATTCAGGATCACGATCGCGGCATTATTGTTGGTAGACGCAGCTTTGGCAAGGGCCTGGTCCAGGAGCAATATGACCTGAGTGATGGTTCAGCACTGCGCCTTACGGTTGCCCGCTACTACACCCCTTCCGGCAGAAGCATTCAACGTTCTTACGAAGAAGGGGAAGATGATTACCGCGGAGACATTTCCCGACGCTATGACAGCGGAGAGTTGTTTAACGGAGCTGGCGAATCCCAGGACAGTTCCCTCCTCTACTACACGAATAGCGGTCATCCCGTATTTGGCGGTGGTGGAATTACGCCAGACTACTTTGTACCACTGGATACCAGCCTGAACAACGAAACATTCCTGCGGCTACGCAATGAGATTCCTGCCTACCTTTTCAAGTACGTGCAGCGCAATCCTGAAGTCAAGCGCTATGAAGACTTTGCCGACTTTAATAAAAACTTCCGCCTCAATCTAGATGATATTCTTCCTGAGCTAACGGAGAAAGCGTTAGAGGACGTAACCGACGGGCTTGCCCCACTCCCCTACCGCCTGCGTGCAGACCTCATTCAATTCTTTACAGCCCGGCTTGCCCGCCAGCTGTTTGGCAATTCGGCCTTCCATCAAGTCATGAATGAAGATGACCCGATTGTAACAGAAGCACTTCGGCTGCTGAATGGCGAAAATCCATTGGTAGAGGCCCGGGAAAAATAGATCCCGCCCCCCTTATTTCTCGTGATCCTGAATAAAGGACGGCTTGCGTAACTTAACTATCTCCGGCACTGCTAATTGTGTAAGCAGTGGTCTGCGGCACAGCGTATACCCGTCTTTGACCGGTAAGAAAGCTTCAATACTAGCTTGCACCATTTTCATGTTACGGTCATTGATCCGCCCAAGTGGGAAATTCTCTTCTGTTTCCAGCACAACGTTCAACACCGAACGACGTGGATCAAAAGACGCATCTACCATAAAAATGTTGAGGGATAGGGAATCTGTCCCTGCCGCGATTTTATTGGCTTTGAACTCGCCGTTTTCGTCCAGCGGATTGTCCCGGTCATCGATATTCAAGGTCAAATGCCACTGAAAAGCATACTGGCCGTTGTTCTGACGCCGTAGTTCAAAACGGTTGCCGGCCATTTCCACGATAGGGTGATTAGACAGGGGAAGGCTCACTTCGTTAGGAATCCGTAAAGCAGGCAGTCCGTTCTTTGCGGGTAGCACCAAATCATAGGAGACTGGTAGGTATTCAAAGGCGGTCGTATTATCGGGAGAGAACAACTCCGGCGCAGCGAAGCCGCGCACCGTGAATCGCAGGCCGCCTTCCTGAGGGGCCACTTCCAAAGCAGGGCGATCCCGGTAAGCTCCTGAGCTCAGGTTCTCCATTCGCCACCCCAACCCCGCAAGCCCGGCGGGAAGTCCTACTACCTCAAAGGCGTGATCGTGGGAGCCCCCTTCCCGTAGTTCAGCGTAGCGCGCTTCGAGTGGGCGCAGCACCGGGTTCTCGTAGAAGTAAGCTACCACTTCAGCAGCAGAAGGCAGACGTGCGAATAGGTTCTGTCGTTGATATGGTCCCTCAAAATCGGCGTAGACAATCGTTTCCCAGTCAGTTCCAGAGAACTTATTCTCGCGGAAGGTCTCACGATTTAGTCCGGATTGAAAATTGCCAGCCAGGGGAAGAGAGACATTGATGCCGAGGGATTGCTCAGTTTGTCGGATTTCCTCCGTATCCGTAAGGTGCTTAACGGTAACTCCTTCAAACTGGGTCAGATAATAAGCTCCGTAGGCATACTCCGGATGCTCCTGGTAAAAACGCCAAAGACGAATCATCAACTCGGCAGTACGATCATCATTAGCGGCCAATACTTCCTGAAGCGGGCTCACAAAACTACCAGCCAAAGCTACTACAGTACTGTTCCTGCGGGCGTCGGTTTCCAGCGCTGCTCCAAAAGCAACGTAGGGCGGCTTCAAGCCTGCATCAAGTGAGGCCTTGAGGTACCCACTACAATTCTTTGTCAGCAGGAAGGCATCAAAGCCTTCCCTGGGTTGTGGTTCCAGGTTAACACCTTCAGCCTGGGTAAACAGGAGGTTATCGGGGCGGTAATGGATCCGATCCAGGGGATAAGTTGTTTCCTCTTCAGTAAAGATATAGCTCAACAAATTGCCCCCGTTAAGATCTGCGCGCTCGACCTTAGTACGTAGCGATCTCCGCCCCAGAAAACGGTCAATGGTCGGAGGCGTATAATCTCTTTTTCCCGTCAGCTTTTTAAAGCCGCAGAAATCATAATGCCGGGAAAACACTGCTTGCATAGCACTCCCAAGACTGGTCCTGCTATATGACCTCAACGGGGGCCACTCCTCTTCGGCTGCAACGCGATTACGACGGCGCTGAGCGTCCAGTGTCGTGGAAGCCGTTAATAAGATAAGAAAGCTCAGGAGTAGAAAGCGGAAAGACATGGCAAGAATTAATCTGATAAACGCACAATGCGCATAACGACAAAAAGGGAAGGTATGTTTCACTACCGGCTCTTATAGCTAAAGCAAATACTTAGGTGGCAAATCCAATATTTAACAATCGAATTCAACACCATTCTTTAGCGAAAACCCTTCCTGGATGCGCAAAAAACACAGGCATGGCCATTGTCACGGCGATGCTTTTAACGCAGATAGGTGTAAACAGCGTCCGTTAAAATTCACACAGGGTGGCCGAGTGGAAGTATAAACAACATTGTTTTCATCACCCTACTGACAGGCCATCCAGCGACATGCCCCGCAAAAAGACTTCGGTCTGCATTCGCTTCTTTCCCGCTAATTGCAACTCATCTACCAGAAGATAGCCTTCGGGACAAGCGATTTTGAGGAAGGTCTTCCCATCGGTAGATATCGTTCCGGTAGGCAGATTATGCGTAGCCAGCTCCGCACGTGTCCGAATAATCTTCAGCTGCTTTCCGTCGAGGTTGGTCCAGGCTGCCGGCCAGGGGCTGAGGCCACGGATAAAGTTATGTACTTCTCCTACTGGTTGCTCAAAATTGATCTGACAGGTATCCCGGTTGATCTTCGGAGCTGGGGTTGCGGCCTGGTCGTCTTGCGGGCGTAAGGTATAGTCTCCGCTTTCGATTAACTGAACCGTCCGTAATACCAGTTCTGCTCCAGACAACATCATACGGTCATGCACATCTCCGGCAGTATCATTGGGGCCGATTGGCATTCGGTGCTGCAGGAGTACATCTCCCGTATCTATCTCTTTCTTCAGAAAGAAAGTAGTACAGCCAGTTTCCGTTTCCCCTTTGATTACAGCCCAATTGATCGGTGCTGCTCCTCGATATTTGGGCAACAGAGAGCCGTGCAGGTTAAAAGTTCCCAGAGGAGGCATATCCCATACAGCGACGGGTAACATTCTGAAGGCCACTACAATTTGCAGGTCTGCCTTCAGGTCAGCCAATTGTTGCAGGAAGTCGGCGGCTTTAAGGTTCCGGGGCTGTAGCACCGGAATACCGTGCTTGACGGCACATTTCTTAACGGCACTCTGCAGTAGCTGTTTGTTGCCCCTTCCGCCCATTTTATCAGTCGCGGTAATAACCCCCACTACCGGATAGCCGGCAGCGATCAGGATTTCAAGGCTAGGCACCGCAAACTCGGGCGTCCCCATAAAAACAATGCGTGGTTTCATATTGGCGAAGGTGCGGTTTTTTACCGAATCCTGCCCTACCTTACCCTCATGGATAAGACCCCTAAAGCATTCTCCTGGGAAAACGCCAATGGAAACAGCGTCTACGCTGTTGAATGGCCTGTTGCAAAAGCCAAAGCAGTGGTAGGACTTATCCACGGCGTGGGCGAACATTGCCGCAGGTACGATCACTTTGCAGCCTGGCTTCAAGAGCGGGACATTGCACTAGTCGGATATGACCGGCAAGGTTTTGGAAGAAGTGAGGGACTTAGGGGGCATGCGGATCAATTCAGTACCTACATCGATGAGATTTCAAGACTCGTACTAGCCTGTGAGCGCCGGTATCCCGACACACCAGTATTCTTATACGGCCATAGCATGGGTGGCCACTTGTTGCTACGCTACCTCATTAAGCGTCGTCCGCATATTTCGGGGGCCATCGTATCGGCCCCACACCTCCGGCTAGCGTTTCAACCCAGTGCATTCCTTGTCGGACTTGGCAAAGTCATGCGCAGCATCTACCCCACGTTTACGCAGGAGAACCAGCTGGACCTGTCTCTGCTTAGTCGTAGTCCGGAAGTAGCACCAGCCTACGCTGCCGACCCCAATGTGCACGGAAAACTAAGTAGTAAAATGGGGATCGACATGCTTGAATCGGCCGCTGAGATCGATGCATGGTCTGGGGAATTAGACCTCCCCACCCTGATGATGCACGGCACCGCCGATGGTTTAACGGATGCTACTGCTACGTCGTCATTTGCGCAGAGAAACCCGAAAAATGTAACCCTGAAATTATGGGAAGGGTGGTACCATGAGCTCCACAATGAGCCGGAGCAGGAAGAACTATTTGCTTTCGTCCTCGATTGGATGCAAGAGCATCTTGGTCCGGTATCGCGCCCTCCGAAGTCGGTGTAGTGGTTAAAGTTGCTCTGAGACTCCTATTTCAGTGGGCGGCGATAGGATCGTTTTGCCTGTAACTTACTTGGCACCTGCGTCCCCGCCACCCTGAAAGCTGTGGGTACGTACATGCGGCCATCCATCAACTGACGGTATACCGAAAAATGTAAATGGGGTCCATTTGCAAACCCCGTTGCCCCACTCTTTCCAATCAGTTGCCCCGCAGTAACGGTATCCCCGACAGCAACCAAAGCACCATTTTTTTTCAAGTGCACGTACTCCCCAAAAGTGCCATCATCATGCAGCACGACCACCTCGTTGGTGTACTCTTGGCAGGAACTCCGGGGACAACCACGATCATGGCGCTCCTCTGCAATCATTACCACCCCGCCTCTGGCAGCATACACTTCAGTCCCCTCTGCCATGTCAAAATCAAGCGACAAAGCTCCCCGGTGAGAGAAATTACCGTTGTAGCCCTGGCTAACTAATTGCTCCGTTCCGGCAGCAAAAGGCAGTTCGTAGGTATAGTCTTTCGTATACGCCGAAGAAGTATGGTCACCAAAGTTGGAGGTGTACTCGTACCCATAACCAAACTGCTCAGCCCCTGCGGCAAACCTCAGTTGGTAGGCAGGATACTTCTCTGCCCGTGCAGGAACCACCAGGGTGTCCTTATCGGTCGGCGTGGCATTAATGTTAACCAGATCTAGTTTGAAAACAAAAGTGACGGGGGCATACTCTTCGTTACTAATAAAAATATCGATGCCGCCATCGACATTTTCTTCAATCACCTCGGTCTTGATTTGAGCGAAGAGAAAGGATGGACAACAGAATAAAAACAAAAGAATACGCATAACAGTAGTAATTGGGGCGCGGACGCAGGCTACAAACAGGGATTCCATTGAACAGCAATGCAGAGGCAGGAGCAGCGTGCAACCTAAACGCTCATTTACGGCGTTTAGGTGTAATGTTGCGGCTCAGAAATGCGACTACGACAAAAATTTGAAGATTACTCTCCAAATTCAATAGTAGAAGTTACCTTTGCCGCTACCCGCCCGGATGGCGGAATTGGTAGACGCGCTGGACTCAAAACTGCAGCTTGTTTGCTCTTGTTTTTCTTACTTTAGTATATGCGTTATAAGTATACAAAAGAAGAACTACAGGCTGCTGTTCGCGCTTCCTATAGTATTGCCGAAGTTTGTAGAATGCTACAAATGAAAGCAGCCGGAGGCAACTATACTACGCTGAAACAAAAGTTTGAGGACTGGGATATAGATACTTCCCATTTCCGAGGACAAGGTTGGAACATCGGTTTAAAGTTTAAACCTAATCCCAAGAAGCCCCTTTCCAAAATATTGGTGATTGGCTCTAGGTACCAACCATATAAATTGAAGCGTAGGTTATTGGCTGAAGGACTTAAAGAACACTTTCGTGAGTGTTGTCAGCTAGATCGCTGGCTAAGTAACTCCATCCCTTTGGAGTTGCACCACATCAATGGAGATCGACACGACAATCGTCTGGTTAATCTTCAGCTTCTTTGTCCTAATTGTCATGCGCTGACGGATAACTATAGAGGTAAGAACATTGGGTTGCCCGGAGGGAAATCTTCGGAGTAGAACTCGTCAAATTCGGTGAACGCTTTAACGGTGACGTTAATGCCAATACCGAGCTAAGCTCAGTAATTCGACTGAGAAAGTGTAGAGACTTGACGGCGAGCACCTTAGACCTGTAAAAAGGTGATGGTGAAGATAAAGTCCAGACCACAAACGCCAAGGAGCATAGGCGGCGGCGAAAGTCGTAGTTGGTAAGTAAAATCCAGTTTCCATTGAGGAAGTACGGGTTCGACCCCCGTTCCGGGTACTGAATACGGTCGTTAACTTCGGTTAACGGCCGTTTTCTATTCTTCCTCGTCCCTACTCCGCTTTTGTAGGTATTGCCAATTACTAACCAGCCAACCTAGCCCTACGATGAGCAACAGCCCTGCCACCAGTAGTAGCTGGTCCGTAAGGTTTGCGCCAATTTTCAGGTATATACTCTGATGGTTCAACGGGCGAGGTGTTTAAGCACATCTTCGAGAAAGCGGCGGTGATTGGCCAGTCGTGGGACTTTATGCTGTCCCCCCATTTTACCCCGTTGCTTCATCCAGGAGCGGAAAAAGCCCGGAGGAGCAACCGTCAATCGCTGCTTTTGGATGGCGTAGTCATTACTTCGTTTCGCAGCATAGTTATAGTTCACGCTAATTAAGGCTTCGTCCAGTGCCTGGTCAAACTTGGCAAGGTCTTCAGGTGCTTTTTCAAACTCCACAACCCAATGGTGACGACCAGCATTACCCATGCCAATATATTCCGGTGCAGCGGTAAAATCACGGACGATGGCACCGGTGGCAGAGCAAGCTGTCAGTAATGCCTTCTCCGCTTCGGAGCGCAGCAGGTCTTCGCCGAAGGCGTTGATAAATTCCTGGGTACGCCCGAGTATTTTCAGGCGATAGGGATCTGTCTCGGTAAACTCAAGTAAATCTCCCATTGGGTAACGATAAAGCCCTGCCAGCGTGGTGATCAGCATAACGTAGACTTCTCCCGTCCGGACGCCGGATAGTGGGACAGCATACATATCTCCCCGTTGGTAGTCTTCCCAGCGAACAAACTCATAGTATGCTCCGGCATTAAGCAACAACAGGATGGTCCGTAGATCATCACGATCCTGCACACCGAAGAAGCCTTCGGTGGCATTGTAAATTTCCTGAAAGATGAAATCAGGTCGGGGAAACAACTGCTTAAATGTCTCTCGGTAAGGTGCGAAGTTTACGCCGCCATGCTTAAATACTCTGGCCTCCGGCCAGACCTCCAGCATGTTCTCTGCTCCGGTAATCTCCATGATCCGGCGATAAAGCGGGAGGTTCCAGGTAGGTACGCCACCTAAAGTTGTTATGCCCGACTCCCGGGCAGCCAGCTGTGCGATCTTCTCGATCTTATCCTCGTAGTTGACGGCCGTAGCTAATTCCAGATCCGGAATGTAAAAGGACCGCATGATCCGGGGGATATTCTGAATAATGATGGCGGAGATGTCTCCCTGGGGCAGCCCCGCCAGGGGGTGCAGCCCTTTGAAAGCACCACCAATGAGCAAGTTTTTTGAACTGAAAACCTGGACATCTTCATCCTTAGCGTAAAGGCAGGCAAGGCTCATCCAGCTACCCTTAAGGTGAATATCCCTGATGGCATTATCGGATAGCGGTAAATATTTGGTTGACCCCGTGGTGCCGCTGGTAGTAGCAATCCAGTCGGGAGCGTCACTGGTCAGCACCCGCTCTTTTCCTTTGAGGATTTGGTTAATGTAAGGAAGGTGGTCCTCATAAGTCCTTACCGGGACGCGCTCGGCGAAGCGCTCGGGGGTCTTGATCAGCGCATAAAAGTCGTGTTCACGGCCGAAGGCCGTGCTGCGCTGCATCGTCAGAATTTCGTTGAGTACCGCGCGCTGTAACGCAATTGGATCTTCATAGTGTAACTCCAATTCCCGGCGGTAACGGCCGATGTAAGTACGGAAAAGTGAATTGACAACTTTAAACATTCGGGATTGGTGGCTGGCTAGATAAGCTCTCAACAAAAAATCGGTGCAGCTTACGCTAATTACGGCACATATAAACCTGACTTACTCGGGGTACCCAGCACAGCACGATTCACGCTACTACTCGGACCCTAAGGCCAGATTTACGTGCCTCAAGATAAGCAGGATTACCGCCGGAACAAAAGGTTGGGGCTGGTTTGAGCAACTGCCAGCGTGTAACTTAGAAGCTAATGCCTGACTGGGTGCCTACCCTATTAAGGTTGGCCAAGGCCAGAAAATGGATACACAACGGGCTGTATGATCATCTTTTGAGGCAGACCAAGCCAAAAAACCGTTTTGGACGTGGGCAAAAAAGCCTGATAAAGGCCTAGCTGGGTATCTCGCATACTTCCGCCAGCAAGTCAACGTATTCAGGGCGGTCGCCTGCCAGCTTGTGGACAAACTTGGACACCACTTTACCATCACGTAAAACAAATACCCCGGGCATCTGAAACCCATCGCCAAGTTGCTTAAGACCAACGCCATGACCATCCATAACTCCTGCCTGGAAACCGCGAATCCACGATTGCAGGCCAAACAGCTGGCGGGCGGTGCCTTTAGTCAGGCCAAAGGCCTGATAAAATCGACACTCTGGGTCGGCCACATGGGCAACTCCGTTGAGCCCATATTTAGCAAAATAGCGCTCAGCGGTTTCGGTATCGGACATGTGCACCAGCACCAGCTTACTTCCATAGCCCTCAATCTGAGCACTGCGCTCAGACAAATCGTTCAATGCTTCCCGGCAAAAAGTACACCCAAAGTGTCGCAGGAAAACGAGTAAAACGGGTTGCTCCTGACTTAGTTCTACAACGCTTTCCCGTTGCAGGGTAAACATGTGCTCAAGAGCAAGAGAATACTGATCAGCAGGCATTGAGATTGACTTTGTACCAAAAGTAAAGGCTAACGGACGCTTACAACCATAAGCAAGTGCAAAATACGTATGAAAACCGTCCGGCCTTTTATCACACAAGGATTTCCGGCTATTTGTAATTATTATTAATTGACATGACTGCCAACCGACTATCTACCGCTAATCGACTTATCAGTCTGATTGATTTCGCAGGTCTTCGACCAACTCTCTTTTTTGGTTCAGACTAGCAAGAATTTCGGGAATTCGCCGTAAGGTACTCTCATAGCCAAGATCGTGCATTTCCCGGAGCTTCGTTACGTGAAAAATGGTATAAGCATTTAGGGAAGATGTTTCCAGCACAACATCACATAAGGAAGCTCCAGATTGAGAATTCGCCATCACCGAGAGGTCAAAGCAACGCCAAACGATATTGATCACAGTCCCTGTATCTGCTGGGGGCAGCGCACCATAAGGCATCAAATTGCTGCCGATGATGAAATCCGTTTCGTTCAAAAGCGGCCCTACGGGCATATTATTGATGACCCCACCATCCACAAAATGATCACCGCCAATCACTACTGGTTTAAACATCAGGGGTAAGGAGCAACTTGCCGCCACTGTTTTATCCAGAGGGCCATCACTACGTAACTCCTGTATGCCGCTGTTAATGTTTGTTATGCCAACGTAGAAAGGATATTTCAGGGCGGAAAAGGTATTTTCAGGTACGTATTGCCTGACTTTATCTTCCAGATACTCAAGGGTAGTAAGGCCAGTTGTAGGCAGCCCTACTTTAATGATCCGAAAGGGGTTCGTTTCATAGACAGCAGCCATCATCTCATCCGGGCTCAGCCCAGCAGCGTAGAGCATCCCTACTATGGCGCCGGCACTTACCCCGACAATCCGCGTGGGCACTATATCATTTTCCAACAATGCTCGAAGAACGCCGATATGGGCCAGGCCACGGGCGCCTCCTCCGGACAAGGTTAAGCCAATTGTAAAGTCTGCATTGTTTTCTGCCATACTGGAACGCTGTAGATTGAATCACGTGCGGTGGTAGCGCCGGAAAATCTGGTAACGAGATAAACGAGCAGGAGTAGTCTGCACTATCAACCTGGTTGCTCTGGTATTATAGCAGATCCAAGCGCGCGAAAGTGCTAAGATTGCTTGGTATACAAAGCACCAAAGACCATCTATCCAAATGAATCACGGTTACAAGGTACACGTAAAACAATCGCCGGATTGATTTGGATCAACCCGGCGATCAGATATTCAAATGTATCTGGTATGCTGTGAGCACTAGAGTTCCAGCTCTGCGCCAATTTCCTCGTGCCATTCCAGGCCATGAGGTCCTAGTTTATCCAGGAAAGGGTCTGGGTTGAACTGCTCTACGTTGAACACACCCGCTCCACCCCACTCACCAGTGAGCAACATCATGGCGCCCGTCATCGCCGGAACACCAGTGGTGTAACTGACACCCTGAGCGCGCGTTTCCTCAAAAGCCTTGGCGTGATGACAATTGTTCCAGATGTAGTAGGTCTGTGGCTTACCGTCTTTTAGTCCGCTAATGCGGCAGCCAATGCTAGTCTGCCCCACATAGTTCTCACCCAGATCTCCGGGATCCGGCAACACTGTTTTTAAGAATTCGAGGGGAATAATTTCCATTCCCTTGTGCATGACCGGAGCGATACCAGCCATCCCGATGTTCTGGATAACGCGCAGGTGCGTCAGGTACTCATCGCCGAAAGTCATCCAAAAGCGTGCCCGTTTTATTGTCGGGAAGTGCTTGACCAGGCTTTCCAGTTCTTCGTGGTAGAGCACATAGCTTGCCCGCGGGCCGATGTCCGGATAATTGAGGTCCTTACGAATACTGAAGGGCGGAATCTCAACCCAAGCCCCGTTTTCGTAATACTTGCCGTTCTGGGTAATTTCCCGAATGTTGATCTCGGGGTTAAAGTTAGTGGCAAACGCCTTCCCATGGTCACCGGCATTGGCGTCAACGATATCCAGGTAATGGATTTCGTCAAAGATGTGCTTAGCAGCACGCGCCGTGAAGATGCTTGTCACGCCGGGATCAAACCCACAGCCAAGAATGGCCGTCAGGCCAGCTTGCTCAAAGCGTTCGTGATAGGCCCACTGGTGGCTGTATTCAAACTTAGCCTCATCCTTCGGCTCGTAGTTCGCCGTGTCAAGATAATGTACGCCTGCATTCAGGCAGGCTTCCATGATGGTCAGGTCCTGGTAAGGCAGGGCTACGTGAATAACCAGTTTTGGTCGGTACTCTTTGAGCAGCGTGGTCAGCGCAGGTATATCCTCTGCATCGACAGCTGCAGTGACGATATTCTCGTAACCGAGGTCCTCTTTAATGTCAGCAGCAATCTCCCGGCAGCGGGCAACGGTACGACTGGCGATCATGAACTCCGAAAAAACTTCGGGATGTTGGGCGCATTTGTAGGCCACGACACGGCCTACGCCACCTGCACCGATAATCATTACTTTACTCATAGCAATAAAAATTATCGCCCATCAGGCAGTAAATGTCGAGGGCGTCAGCAACCTCGGACTGCTTCGGGGATTTAAAAGCCTGTAAAATGTTATGGGTAAAAACAGCCGTTAGGGCAGATCAGGGAAGTCAATTTCGCTGGGACGCTCGATCGGCGTTACCATTGGCAGCGTCATTACTTCAGCTTCTTCGTCACTGACGGTCATGAAACGCAAGAAACCTCCGTGAGACTCCGCAATAAACTTGGCAAAAGTGAGGAAGCTCTGGTAGTAGAGGTAGCCGAATGGCAGCTCCATTTTCGGCAAAATATCGTTGAGTGCCTGTAGCTTCTCAGCAATTACCTCCTGGCGTGCCTTAACCTCCGCCGGGAGTTCCTTAGCCATCTCCTGGATGCGGCCAACCAGGTTATTATCAATCAGTTCGTAGAAAGCCAGCAGGCGACCGTGGGAATCGTAACTCCGGATATCTGCCAGGCGCTGCGCTTCCGCCAGTTCTACTTCGTCCATATCACCGTCAGCACCCGCAACGAGGATTGTGATTAAGGGAATGGCGTCGAACATCACCTGTTGTTCGGCTGGCTGTAGTGGAGAAAATTCTTTCAGCATATTATTGCAATTTTGCCGCAAATATAGCTTTCAATGTGTCAGAATTATGGTTTTTTCCCGCCAACGTGATTCCCAAATGAGGAATATCATTTTACCCCGGTGAAAACCAGTCTTCAACTCATCAAATTGCCATGCAACAAGTCCTATTCTTTCTCTTTGCCATCCTTGTTGGCGTAATGCTTCCCGTCCAGGCGGGGCTGAACAGCAGCATGGGCAAAGCCCTAAAAAGCCCCATGTACGGCACCCTAGTCTCTTTTGGGGTAGGCACCATCGGGCTCCTGGCCTGGATGCTTTTGACCAGGGCGAACTGGGCAGACATCAAACAGGGCCTTCAGTTACCCTGGTACTACTGGACGGGAGGATTACTCGGCATCGTATATGTTGCCGGAATCATCATATTGACCCCGCGGTTGGGCGTTGCCCTTACGTTCGGTATTACCGTAGCCGCGCAGATGGTCTTTAGCATAGTTATGGATCATTATGGCTGGCTCGGGGTACCGGAAAACCCGATCAATTGGATCAGGGTACTGGGGGTAGCGATGATCATCGGCGGGGTAGCACTACTTCGCAGTTTCTAAGTGATATAAGCAGTACTCCCTACACAGCTTACTACCTCATTTTACACCTGCGTCCGCGCCCTGAACATGTCTTCGGGTCGCGGACGCAGGTGCAAGGAACGGTAAAAAAGCAGCGATGCTCCCCTTACTTCTCTGCCGCTTCCTGAGCGTAGGTATTAAGCTTAACTTGCTTCTCCGGGCTTTTACCCGGACGCATCTTCATATTCAGGAACTCAACACCCAATGAGAATGCGATGGCGAAATAGAGGTATCCTTTAGGAATTGTACCTACTTCGGAATCAAACACCTTGAGGTGCCCCAGGTGGGCGCCCTCTGCCAGCAGCATAAAGCCGATCAAGATCAGAAATGCCAACCCTAACATCTGAATGGTAGGGTTTCGATTAACAAAATTGCCAACTGGCACGGCAAACAACATCATAATCAGCACAGAGACAACTACTGCGGCAATCATAATCACGAGGGCTCCGGTCACTCCGTTCGTCATCCCGACTGCCGTGAGGATCGAGTCAAAACTGAATACGATGTTGATAATGGTGATCTGGACGATGACTGAAGACAAACTCGCGCCTTTCCTCGGTGACTCCGGGTCACCGTCTACGTGTTCGTCCCCCTCAAGCTTATGGTGAATCTCGGAGGTCGACTTATACAGCAAAAAGATGCCCCCAGCCAGCAGGATCAGTGCCTGCCCACTAAAGCCGCCACTTGCCCAGCCCCAGTCAAAGGAGAACCATGGCTCTTCCATCGCCACCAACCAACTGATACCGAACAACAGGGCAATACGCATTACCATGGCGAGGATCAACCCAATGTTAGTCGCCCGCTTGCGCTCCTCTTCTTTGTCGAGTTTGCCGGCTGCAATAGAGATGAAGATGATGTTATCAATTCCGAGAACAATTTCCAGGAAGGTCAGGGTTAGCAGCGAAAGCCATACGGCACCACTGGCAAAGTCTGGCATCTCAAAAAGCATAGCAAGATAGTTGGTAAGCGTAAATTAAAGTGTCTGTGACAAAACTACATTAAACCTGCTATGTTTGGTACCGTATGGAAAAAACACAGTTCAGAAGACTGCACCGGGAAGAGCTCGAAGAAGTCCGCGATCAGTTTGTAAAGTTCCTTGGCGTCAACGGAATTGATGCCAGTAGCTGGCAAAAAATGAAGGAAGACGCGCCCGGGCGTGCCGATGCCTTGATCCTCCAGTTTTCCCAGATTGTATACGCGGGGGTGATTGAGAAAGTACAGTACCTCATCCATCGCAAGCCCAATGATTTGCGGACTTACAAAACCGGATCAGACAAGATTGAGATGCGGGGTATTTTCCTGGATGGGGAGACAAGTATTGACTTTACACAACAGGATCTCCCCCCTACGGAAATGTTTGCCCGAATAAAGGCAGAAGGCGTCACCCCCAAGATTTATTCGGCCGAAAGGAGCTACAACCCCAAGGGGCGCGACCAGGACATTTTCAGTATTATGGAGGAGGGTGCCCTCATTGATGACGGTGAATTGTTCGAAACACTGGCCAGTTTGTAGGTCAAATCCTTACACTGATCGAAAAGCGACAGTTCGTTTTTGGCGCACCAGTATTTGATTGTTACCTTGGATAGACAAGGAGAAAGACTTCGGATCCGTTGGTAAGAAAATTGCCCGCTGGCAAGTTGAAGCAACTCCTCCTCCAACACATTCAAACCACCTGTTTACGTGAAAAACAAAGTCACCGCCGGTCTTCTGGCCTTCTTCCTGGGCATTTTTGGCGTTCATCGCTTCTACCTAGGTCAGGTAGGCAAAGGAATAGTTTACCTACTCTTTTGCTGGACTCCGATCATCTGGATCATCTCAATGATTGACTTCATCGTTTTTCTGGCGATGGGAGAAAAGAGCTTCAACTACAAGTACAACCCGGAGTTTATCCATCAGTTATACCCGGCTCACGCGGCAGGACCCACGGTGGTGATTAACCAGCATGGTACCCATACCTACCAGCAAACAGCGGTGCCGCAACCGCAGCCCGTATACCAACCTGCACCCAGCGCTCAATCCCGCCGCGAACAGGAATACCAGCGCAGGCAGGCCGAGCAGGCCAGACGGCCTCAGAAAAAAGCACGGCCAAAAGTTGACCCTTTTCAGGAAGAAGGCGATGACAAATACCGTGAATACGATTTCGATGGCGCCATCAGAGCCTACCTGCGATCGCTCAACGTTAAATCCGTCAACCCTAAAGTACACTTCCGGCTAGCTTGCCTATACTCGCTGATGGAGCAAACGGAAAGCTCCTTTTTCCACCTCGAAAAAGCGGTTGAGCAGGGCTTCTACAATTTCGAAGCCATAACTACGCATGACCATCTCGCTTTCTTGCGTTCGCAGCAACCGGTATTTGATGAATTTGTGGCGAATGGATACAAAGTACTCTCTTCACAAGACCCCCCGGAGGAAACCCTTGAGCTCTCCGAGGACATCATCAGTAAGTTGGAGCGGTTGGCCAAAATGAAGGAAGTAGGCCTACTGACTGCGGAAGAATTTGAGCAACAAAAGGTCAAGCTGCTACAGTAAAACTGGCTACAGAACAGCTTCACCTCCCGGACTAATCCATTCCCTGCCTTTGGAGGTACGGTGGTATGTCCCCTACATTAGGGACACACTACTTTATTGCCTGAATATGTTTTTGGCAAACAATTGTATTGCTTTGCCCTGACGTCTTCTGGCCATTAATACCTTTTACATGCGTTTTTTCCTACTCCTTCTACTCCCCTTTCTGGCTGCACTGGATGGGTGCGGTGGCGAGTCTGCTGATAGCAACAGTCCTAATAAAACCAGAAAACCCGCCGCAACGGCTCTATACCGTGATGCAGGACAGCCCGTGGAAAAGCGTATTGCCGACCTGATTGGGCGGATGACCGTTGCGGAAAAAGTGGCTCAGGTCACTGCCGTATGGGCTGAAAAGAAAAGATTTACCACCCCCCAGCAATTATTTATTGCCGACAGTGCTGCGGTAGTAATGCCCCACGGAATCGGCCACATCACGCGCCCCAGTGAGGGGTTTGACGGTGGAGGTGGAACAGGAAGGAGCGGAGCCAATACGGTGGACTTTATCAATGCTATACAGAAGTGGCTTGTGGAGGAAACCAGACTTGGTATTCCGGCCCTTTGCCACGAAGAAAGCTTGCATGGTTTGGCCGCTCCTGATGCTACCAGTTGGGGACAGCCCATTTCTGTAGCCGCCACCTTTAACCGTACGCTTACCCGCCAACTCTACGCAACGGCGGCCCGCCAGGCCGCCAGCCGGGGAGCCCATGTCGTTCTGACGCCAGTGGTAGACGTTGCCCGCGACCCGCGATGGGGCCGGGTGGAAGAAACCCTTGGCGAAGATCCCTACCTGGCTGCTCAGATTGGCTTACAGGCTGTACTCGGTTTCCAGGGAGACGACGACCAATGGGACGAAGGAGAAGTTTTTGCTACCCTGAAGCATATGGCGGGTCACGGAGAACCGGAGGGTGGAAACAACATCGCACCGGCCAACATCTCTGAGCGCACCCTTAGGGAAGTATTTCTGCCGCCATTCAAGTACATTGTGCAGCGGGGTAATGTCCGTAACATTATGGCCAGCTACAATGAGGTCAATGGCGTTCCCAGCCACGTCAATGAATGGATGCTAAATGACTTACTGCGGGA
>CAZTTF010000301.1:0-8578 GCA_964616365.1 uncultured Lewinella sp.
ATTGTCAATGCGGAGAGAGAGGGATTCGAACCCTCGATACGGTTACCCGTATATACGCTTTCCAGGCGTACCTCTTCAGCCACTCGAGCACCTCTCCAGGTAAAGCCAGGCTTTACTTTAATTGTAAATCACGTGAGAATAGCACTTATCCGTTGATAGTATTCTTCGCAGTGGACGCAAAAATTGCAAAAACGATCCGCAAAACAAAATTTTTATTGGCGTTACTACAATTAATGTGTTAGTTTTCAACAGCTCTGGAGAGCGCCCAGGGGAATTCAGGTTTTACAAAGCGGTCAAGTTCAAAGAGTTGCCACGCATTGCGGTTCGTTTGTCGGCTAACTTCCTCTATCGAAATTTCCCAAAGATTCGCAATCTTTTCTGCGACAAAGGGGAGGTAAGCCGTTTCATTTCGTTTTCCACGCTTCGGGACGGGTGCCAGATACGGAGCATCAGTCTCCAGCAAGATCTTTTCCCGGGGCATTTGCTTCAGTACCGGCTCAAGCCCCCCGTTCTTGAAGGTAGCGACACCTCCCATTCCAAGGTAAAACCCAAGTTCGATGGCCTCAGTTGCCTGACGAACGTCTCCGGTAAAACAATGAAATACGCCCCTCAGCTTTGGATTGTCGATGCCCTGGATCAGTTCCAGCAATTCGTCAATAGCTTCTCTGGCGTGGATACAGATGGGCAGGTTGTAATCGATTGCCCACCGGCACTGACGAAGAAAAGCATCTTCCTGCTGGCGACGATAACTTTTGTCCCAATAAAGGTCCATTCCTATTTCACCAATAGCTACCCAGGGCCGTTGCCGCAGGTATTTTTCAATCAACGATAACTCCTCTTCATAATTCTCCTTTACACTGACGGGGTGCAGACCGATCATGGCCAGCGTTTGACCGGGATAATCAGCCTCCAGCTGCAACATCGCATCATGGCTACTGCTATCAACAGCAGGCAGGATGGAAAGTGCAACACCCGCTGCGGAAGCGCGGGCCATGACCTCGTCACGATCGTCGGCAAATTTGGTGCTATAAAGATGCGTATGCGTATCAATCAACATTTGGTGTGGGGTAGATGCAGCGAACCATAAAAGTGGTGGGTAGAGAGCGAATCTCCTTTGGAGAAGAGTACTACCTTCGCAGCATGGCGAAAAAGAAAAAGTTTTACGTTGTCTGGCTCGGACACACGCCGGGGGTGTACACCGAATGGTCAGCAGCCAAACAACAAATTGATGGCTACAAAGGTGCGAAGTATAAATCTTTTCCAGATCGCCGTCAGGCAGAAGCCGCTTACGCCAACGGGTTCCAGCATTACATCAATGCCAGTTTACAAAAACCAACATCGCACCAGCGATCGCGCCCAAGTAGCCGCCGTGGTAATGCCCCCACCACGCCTACCATCATCAGCCGTAGCATTAGTGTCGATGCTGCCTGCTCCGGCAACCCGGGAAAAATGGAATACCAGGGTGTAACGACTTCCGGAAAAAAACAGCTTTTCCACCGGGCTTTCCCTTTGGGAACGAACAACATCGGCGAGTTCCTTGCCCTCGTGCATGCCCTGGCTTTCTTGAAAGCACAGGATATGGGGGATCTCCCGATCTACAGTGACTCGCAAATTGCGATCGGATGGGTTAAGAAGAAAAAATGTAAGACAACCTTGGCCCGTACCCCTAAAACAGAGGAGCTTTACACTTACATTGACCGGGCAGAAGATTGGCTAAAAGCCAATCCCGTAACCAACCCCATTTACAAATGGAACACTAAAGGATGGGGAGAAATTCCGGCAGATTTCGGACGTAAATAAGCTTATTACTGCGCTTACACTCGCGCAAACTTCATCCGGTAGCTAGCCCGGGCCTCTCCTTTTCTGATCTTCTCCATCTTGCGCTTCACCATTCTCTTCTTCAGTGGCTTGAGTAGCTCCGTGAAGAGAATGCCTTCGATGTGATCGTACTCGTGCTGGATCACCCGGGCATTCATGCCAGTATAGGTTTCTTCGTGCTCTACGAAGTCTTCATCCTGGTACCTGATCGTAATCTCGTCCAGGCGTTCCACATCGCCAGTGATGTCAGGAATCGATAGACAGCCTTCGGACATGCTTCCCAGCTTCCCGGATTCCTCCAGAATCTCAGCGTTGATAAAGACTTTCTTAATACCAAGGTGCTCCTCTCCTTCGTCAAACATTGGAGCACTATCAACCAGAAACAGCCGGATGGAGCGTCCAATCTGCGGAGCAGCAAGGCCTACGCCATTAGCATTCTCCATTGTCTCCCACATGTCGGCAATGAGTTGTTCTAGTCCTTCGTAATCGGGGCCAATATCTTTGGCTACCTTTTTGAGCACGGGTTGTCCGTAGGCATAAATGGGCAGGATCATGTTTAAGCAGTCTGTATTATCATTGATGTTGCGGGTACCTACTGGTCGCAGAAAGATCGCAAAGGTATAAGTCTGACGGTAAAATATTGTTTAGGGCGCGTTTCGGATTCTACTTCCGATTTTCCGGCGGCACTTCCTCACCTGCGCTTAGCGCAGGGTTTCCATAAAGTCCTGAAGAATAATTGTAGCGGCAATCCGGTCTACCCTACTTTTCTCCCTTCTCTTCATGCGGGGCACCCCCATATCAATCATGGCTTGCTTCGCACGCTTACTGCTCAGGTATTCATCCTGTCGGTGCAAGGCGATATCCGGATATAGTTTTGCAAACTTGCGCTCGAACCCCACAACTTCCTGATTGATCTTGTTTGGCGTTCCATCTTTATGCAGGCTCTCCCCGATCACCAGATCACTCACCTGCTCCCGGGCCAGATAGTCCTTCAGCCAGTCGAAAAGTTTCCAGGTCGGCACCGTTTCCAGGCCAGTGGCAATGATCCGTAATGGATCGCTTGCAGCGAGACCACATTTTTTAGAGCCGTAATCAATAGCGAGAATACGCATAGAATAGTAATTAACGTCAGATTTGGACGAGGTAATAATGCAAGTTATTGACTAGCATATCTAATCTCCCGTGATCATTGAGTCTGTTGGTATTTTAGTCAACTAGGCAGTTATGACCGGCTAACAGGCTGAAAAACCACCAGACGAAATAAACCAAGCATCGTAGCCAAACCTCGCGTTAAACAGGGTACACCAGGCACCCGGCAAACAACATTAGGAGTTACTACTGCCTAAAACATGCTCAGGGGAGAACCGGTTTAACGCGCGTTTCCACCTAGAGCAAGAGTAATCCGCAAGCAGTGAATCAATAGCATTGCAGGGGCGCGGACGCAGGAGCAATATTAGGCAAAAGCGCAAGGAGCCACACCCTGGGGGAATGACTCCTTGCCCTATTACATAGCAACTAACAGCTTATTTAGCAGCAGGCGGGGTAATATTCCCTACCGGTGCTTTTTCCAGCTCGGCAGCATCGCCTGAGAAGCGGCGTACCAGCTGCTTGATGCTGCGGCGAGACTTATAGATCAGCCACATCATCACCGGCACTACGACCAACGTAAGGAAGGTGGCGAATATCATACCATAAATGATTGTCCAGGCCATTGGGCCCCAGATCGCCGTATTATCTCCTCCGGAGAAATAGTTATTGCTGATGCTGAGGTCACCGATAAATCCGAAGAAATCGAAGTTGAGGCCGATAGCCAATGGTACAAGGCCTAACACCGTCGTAATTGCCGTGAGCAGTACCGGGCGCAAGCGTGTCGATCCACCGTCCATAATGGCAGTACGAATGTCGCTCAATTCAAGGTCAGAAATCTTCTCAAGGCCGAGTTCATCCACTCGCTCCTTCATCAGCAGGGTGGTGTAGTCGATCAGGACGATAGCGTTGTTTACCACAACCCCCGCCAGCGAGATAATACCTACTCCCGTAAACACAACTGAGAAGGTACCGCCAAAGAAAAAGTACCCCAGCAGGACACCAATCAGCGAGAGGACCACCGACGTCAGGATGATAAACGGCGAGCTGATGCTGTTAAACTGCGCTACGATGATGATGAAGATCAGGAACAAAGCAAAGACAAAAGCCCCCAGCAGGAAGCCAACGTCTTCCTGTTGTTGCTGCTGCTCTCCCGTAAACTCGTAGGTGAAGCCCTGCGGGAAGTCAAAGCCATTGAGGGCCTCATCAATCTGAGGAACAATATTATTGCCCACATAACCCTCAAGCACGTTCGAGCTGATCGTGATGACCCGGTCGAGGTCCTTACGCTTGATGGAGGAGTAAGTGGAGGTGTACTCCACCGAGGCGACAGTACTGATCGGCACCTGAGTGATGCGACCGTTAGAAGGATCACGGAAGGTGATCCGTTGGTTAAGCAGATTCTCCACCTTGTTGCGGTCATCTTCCTCCAGGCGGAGGAAGACCGGATACTCATCTTCTCCAAGCTTGTACTTACTGATTTCCTTACCGTAGACTGAAGTCCGCAGCGCGGTAGCAATCTGGGCAGTGGAGAGTCCGAAGCGACGGGCCGCCTCCCGGTCAATCTTCACCAGCAATTCCGGAACACCGAGTTTTACGTCAGCCGTCAATTGCTCTATCCCAGGAATTCCCTGGGCATTGATGAAGCTGATCACCTCCTCCCCAAGCGGAATTAGCTTATCGATATCTTCCCCCGTAATCTCCAGGTTGATCGGTTTACCGGTAGCTGGTCCGTCAGCATTCTTATCTACGGTTACTTTAGCACCGGGAACCCCTTTTACGGTAGCACGAATGGCTTCCATCACGTCACGGGTATTGAGGCCACCACGTTGCTCGTAGGGCACAAAGCTCACCGTAATCCGGGCCTTGTTTGGCGTAAAGCCAGGCTCCGGTGGCGCGTTAGGGTCAGAGGTATTTTCACCAATCTGGGTAAGCACGGCTTCGACGATATCATCGTAAGGCTCCAGCACTTCCATGATGTCTTGCTCCAGTTCTTTGGCCACTGCATCGGTGGCGGCAATGTCAGAGCCAAGCGGCAGTTCAACAAAGGCGTTGACGTAGAGTGGATCTGCAGAAGGGAAGAACACCAGGTCTGGTGGCTTGACCACCGTCAGGGCGATGGCCAGGAAGAAGAGACCGATCGTACCGAAGAGGAAGGATTTACTCCAGTTCAGGGCGAAGCCAACAAAGCTGTTGTAGACTTTTTCGAGCCAGGGCAACAGGCGATCCTGGAAAACAAACGAGGCCGGCCGCAGCAGGAAGAAGTAGACCAGGGTAACAATGATGAAGATCACCATCAGGTTAAAGAGCCACTGCTGACCGGCAACCCAGCCCAGCACTCCAACGAGGAGCATCACGCCTGCGCTTATCAACGTACTTCGCATCCTGCGTCCGCGCCCGGATTTTGTATCTGCCCGGCTGTCTACGCGCATAAAGCGGCTGGCAAAAACAGGGTTGATTACCAGAGCAACGATTAGTGACGACACCAGTACCAGGATCAGCGTAATCGGGAAGTACTTCATGAACTCGCCAACGATGCCCGGCCAAACGGCCAGCGGGCTAAAGGCTGCCAGCGTCGTTGCCGTAGAAGCAATGATTGGCCAGGCAACCTCTCCCGCGCCGTACTTGGCGGCATTGTCTGACTTTTCCCCGTTCTGCATATATCGGAATACGTTCTCGACAATCACGATACCGTTATCCACCAGGAGGCCCAGGGCCAGAATCAGGGCAAAGAGTACTACGATATTGAGCGTCACGCCCGAAAGCCAGATCCAGAGGATACCCATCAGCATCGACAGCGGAATGGCAATACCAACGAAAATAGCGTTCCGTAAACCCAGGAAGAAAAGAAGCACCAGTACGACCAGAATGACCCCGGAAATAATGCTGTTCTCCAGGTTGTCTACCTGCGTCCGGGTGTTGTTCGACTGATCGTTGAAAAAGGTAATCTCCAGGTCCGCAGGCAGCCCTTCAGAAACGCGGGCGACGGTCTCCTGAACACCGTCTGCAGTAGTCAGGAGGTTTTCCCCGGATTTCTTGATAACGTCCAGGCTGATTACGGGTAAGGCATTAGCCCGGGCAATTGATTTAGGCTCTTCATACCCGAAAGTAACCGTGGCGATATCACGGAGGTAAACAAGGCGCTGGCCTTCGTTTTTCACGATGGTATTCGCCAATTCCTCGGCATCATCGTATTCACCAACTACCCGGATCGCACGCCGGACACCATTGTTCTTTATCTCTCCGCCGGAGAGGGTCAGGTTTTCGCTGGAGACGGCGTTTTCGATGTCCCGGAAGCTGATTTGCAAACTCTCCATCTTACGAACGTCAACGGCAATCTCAATTTCCCGGTCCTGGATACCTTTGAGGTTAACGGCGCTGACACCGTCAACATCCTCGAGCTCGTCCTCCATCAACTCCGCGTAGCGGCGGAGTTCTTCCGGCGGAAAATCTCCGGACATATTCACCGACACGATCGGCAGCTGGCTGAGGTTAATTTCCAGAACGTTAGGGTCAGTATCGAGGTCACTGGGCAATTCAGGCTTGGCCTTGTCCACGGCGTCCTTCGTCCGCCGGATGGCATCGTCAAAATCCTCATCGGAGTTAAACTCGACGGTGATAACGCTGAAATCCTGTACACTCGTTGAGCGGATGATCTTTACCCCGTCTATGCTCTGCAGTTCCTTCTCAAGTGGCCGGGTGACCAGGCTCTCGATGTCTGCCGCAGAGTTGCCGAAATAAGGGGTGTTGATGTATACCTGCGGGAAGTCTACTTCCGGGAATTGTTCCTTCGGGACCTGGTCGTAGGCAAACAGGCCAAAGACCAAAATCATGATGGTTAGCAAAAACACCGTAGTGCCGTTGTTCACCGCCAGGTTGGTCAGGGAAAAAGTTCTTTTATTCTGTTCCATGCTTTGATAGTCAAGCAGTCAAGAGGTCGCCTGGCCGGGAGCAGGAGCAACAGCGCCTGCAAAGGATTCCGGTCAGCTGACGGATTGACTAGTTACTGGATAGGGTTTTGGCTAAGGCTTACGGCCTGGCCGTCGGTCAGGCCTCGGGCACCGGTAGTGACGACACGATCTCCGGCCGAGAGGCCGGCCTCGATAACCGCTTTGTTATCGTAGCTCATCCCCGTGGTCACGTAAGTTTTCTTGGCGCGGATTTCTCCGTCTACGTCCTGAGCAACAAAAACGTAGCGCTGACCATCAATCTCCTGCTGGATTTGATCCTGACTTACCACGATCAGGTCTTCACCGGAAAAGTCAAGTACTTCTACTTCGGCCAGCAAGTTGGCCTTAAGCTGACTCAGGTAGCGGCCTGGAACATCAATTTCCACCTCAAAGGTCCGGTTGGCGGGATCTACCGTTTTTCCAATGCGGGAGATCGGTGCCATAAAGTCGAGGTTAAGCGCCGGTACTTTCACCTTCACGCGCTGGCCACGCTTCACTTTGTCCAAAAGATCCTCCGTGGCATCGGCAACAACGTCGAGGTCATTCGTGCTCAGGATACTCAGAATCGGTGCCCCTGGCATCGCATTCTCTCCCTGTCGCATCATCACGCGATTCACGGTTCCCGAGATCGGTGCGTAGACGTTCTTTTTAGCGGACTGTACATCAATACTGGCCAGTTGCTTTTCCAGCCTTTCGTAGCTGTTCTTTGCCTGGAGGTATTGGATTTCAGAACCAAGATTCTGGTCCCAGAGTCTTTTCTGACGCTCGTAGACCGTCTTGGCCAATTCAGCGGCTGTTTCCAGTTCCTGGCGTTGTACGCTGATGTTTTCCACGTCAAGGACCGCTACCAACTGCCCTTTACGGATGAAGTCACCTTCGTCAAAATTCATGGTGATGATCCGGCCGGGAATTTCGGGCGTAGCCATCGCTGTCTTAGCGGCTACCACGGTAGCCTGAACGTTGGCAAAATTCTCGAAAGAGGTAGGCTTTACTGTTTCGTAAGCGACCAGGGTTGGCGCAGGCTTCAAGCTCGGGTCGAGGGCAAAAATGTCAGTTTCGAGCGCCTCAATTTCTTGCGCGAGGGTACGCGCTTCGGCTTTTTTAGTGCGGAGTAATTCCTGCTTACCAGCCAGATCTTGTGGCACTTCGAAAGCTTCAGGGGCGCTGCCGCAGGATGCCAGGGTAAGGATGAGGAGCAGGGGGAGGAAGGAAAGTATGTGTTTCATCTGAGCCTTTTCTAGAAGGGGAAAGTTTTGGTTACCGGTGCCGCCGGGGGCGGCACGCTGGGAGGAACAGCGAGGACTGCTCCGGTGAGTGGTTTATTAGCGGCCTAGTGCCAGGTAGAGATTTTCTTTAGCTACGAGGGCGTCATAGAGTGCGTTGAGATAATTGGCCTGTGCTTCGTACAAAGCCTGCTCGGCCTGAACGATTTCCAGAGAAGAACCAACACCTTCGCGGTATTTGATTTGGGTAGCGTCGTAGATCCGCTGAGCTAGATCGAGGTTTTGCTTACTCGAAGAGAGCCGCTCGGAAGCAGTCGTAAAGGTTGAGCGGGCGTTCAGGACCTCCAGCTGGATACCACGGTTGACATCAGCACGCTGGTTGGCAATCTTTTGCTTTGCCAGGCGGGCTTTCTCCACGCGGGCGGAGCGCCCGCCGAAATCATAAATTGGAACTGAAGCAGTGATACCAAGCACTACGGTAGGCGCCCAAAAGCCATCACT
>CAZTTF010000302.1:0-9461 GCA_964616365.1 uncultured Lewinella sp.
AGCGCTCCTTATTGGAAATAAAAAGGAAGAGGAATTTACCTTATTATTGGACTGGATAAAACTCTCCTGATCGTGCGCTACTTGCTTTCACTGCTTCTTGTATTCTTACTGTTCACCTGCGACCGCGCCCCGGATAGTCAAGTAGACAGAGAGTCAAATAGTCAAGTAGTAGCGGCCGAGAGGCACATTTTTCCGGAAGGAAAACCCATCAAATTCATTCTGGACTCGGACACCGCTAACGAAATAGATGACTTGTTCGCCATCGCCTACCTGCTGGCTGAAGACGATCCGAAAATTGAATGGTTAGGCCTTAGTTCCGCCCAGTGGTACCACGTATGGAGCGGAGACAGCACTGTCTACCAGAGCCAAAAACTCAACGAGGACATGCTCCGCATTGCCGACCGGATGGACCTGCCGCATCCCCTGGGAGCGGATATTATTATGGGGAAACCCTGGGGGGATTATGATGCCCGCGATAGTCCTGCCGCCCAAATGATCATTAAGGAAGCTATGGCGCTTCCAGTTGGCGAGAAAATGGTAGTCATGAGTATCGGAGCGGCTACCAACCTGGCTTCCGCCATTGCGCTGCAACCTGAGATTACCGAACGAATTGTCGCTTATACCCTTGGTTACCGCTATGATTTTGACGGTAAATTCTGGAATAAAGATGAGTTCAACATTCGCCGCGACCTGAACGCCGCCAACTACCTGCTCAATGCCGAAGGGCTTGAGTTACACAATATGCCCATCTCCGTCGCGATCCAGTACAACTGGAACATGGACGTGACTTTTGGTCACCTGGAAGGTGCTGGAGAAATTGGGCAGTACCTCCGCCGCCGTTGGGAGACCAACGCTACCGACCAGCCACAACGCATCATGTGGGACGTAGCCTTGCTCCAGGCATTCCTCAAGCCCGAACAGGCCCCGGAAATTGCCGTCATGACGCCGCCCGAAAACACCCAGCGCGCGGTGTGGATGTATACGGATATCGACGAGGTGGCAATGGAGATGGATTATTGGGAACGAGTAGGTAAATAGAGGAGGCTGGGTCAATTACGACTCGTCCGGTGAATTGCTAATATGCGAGCTTTCTTAATTGTCCTGCGAGGCTCGAAAGCCTCGAAGGAGAGAGGCATTTTACGCTTTGTAAAAGGCCCTAATCTTTATTGAGTCAACACTTTTTCCGCTTTGGTAAGGGGATTTTCGTATTGCAAGTAGGTGTTTTCACCTGTTTTTTTAGGTTAATACCTTGCACTACTAGGCTTTTATTTGGAATGGCTTATATTTAATCAATAATTCAATGGCCGTTATTCTTCCCCCTCTTTACGGTCACTGAAGCTATAAAACCACACGCCACTTTGGAAAGAAGATCATTTGTCCGCCACGCTGCTCTGATGGGAGCAGGAATACTCGCCACTACCCCGTTGTTGGCCAAGCACTCCTCTGTTCAGTTCGCGGGCCTCTCGTCTGCTGAAAAAAAGCTACTAAGCGATTACGAGGCAACCATCCGCCGGAGCGCGGCCATTCCAGCATTGGAAGCAGTGCGTCTTATGGAGCCCACGAAAATAGTGGCACAAGCAAAAGGCAGTTTGATCTTGCTCAATCGTGCCGGAAACGAAGTTCATCTGCAACGGAAGTGCGGTCATACCCTCATTCGTATTGCTCACATAGGGTAAACAGCTGAGCTGATTTACTCACTAAAACTCATACTTTTATGGAACCACTTTTAGGCCAAATCACAGCATTTGGCTTCAATTTTTCGCCCCGCGGCTGGGCAGGATGCGATGGGCAATTGTTGGCCATTAATTCAAACCAATCGCTTTTTTCTTTATTGGGGACCACCTACGGTGGTGATGGTCGGACAACCTTCGCGCTACCAGACCTCCGTGGCTGCACCATGGTCGGTTCTGGCCAGGGGCCGGGCTTGCCGGACCGTAGAATCGGGTCGCGCTACGGCGTAGAGGTGAACAGGATAAGTATTGCCAATATGCCAAGCCATTCTCATGCTGTTATGGTGCCAGTAAATGACACTCAAGGCGGAGGGGATGAACCCACGGGGCACGTACCGGGCAACAACGGAGAAGTTTTCTACGCCAGTACCCCACAGGCTGGAGCAACCTATAAACCATTCAATACGGGGAATACGGGTGCTCAACAGGATGTTAATAACATGCAGCCATATACGGTAGTCAATATTTGCATTGCTATACAAGGATCCTTCCCATCCCGAAACTAATCCCTCAACCCATAAAAAATAATCATGGAACCATTTCTTGGTCAGATACAGACCTTCGGATTCAGTTTTCCTCCGCTGGGCTGGGCTCATTGTGAGGGCCAGTTGCTAGCGATCAGCCAAAATGACGCACTTTTTTCTTTGCTCGGCACCATTTATGGTGGCGATGGACGTACAACTTTCGGGCTGCCTGACCTCAGAGGTCGGGTAATGGTTCACAAAGGTACCGGCCCCGGTCTTTCTAACCGTTCTATAGGACAAAAAAGCGGACAGGAGAGTTACGTTATAGCGACAACCCAGATGCCCTCTCACAATCATGGAGTAGGAATTCCGGTTAATGGTGGCGAAGCAACTACTTCCAATCCAGACAATGCCGTCTTGGCACAATCAGGTTTTGGCAGCTACGCTAGCCAGGCCGGCAGTAACGAGTTTGGCATACCGTTCAATACGGCTAATACCGGAGGAAGCATTGATGTCAACAATATGCAGCCATTCCTAGCCATGCACACCTCCATTGCATTGGTAGGTATATACCCTTCACGCTCATAACCCATAAAACAAAAAAAATGGAACCACTTATCGGAATGATACAAGCCTTTGGCTTCGATTTTGCTCCTCGGAATTGGAACAGGTGCGAGGGGCAGTTGTTGCCTATTTCGCAATGGACCGCCTTGTTCTCCTTGATCGGCACCACCTACGGCGGTGATGGACGAACTACCTTCGGCCTTCCCGATTTACGAGGGAGAACCACCATCGGACCGGGTAGAGGCCCTGGACTGTCTAATCGCGTATGGGGACAAAAAGGAGGGGCGGATAACACAATCCTCGTCCCGCAAAACTTGCCTTCTCATAACCACTCCGTCAGCATTCCCGTCACTACCGGTGATGCCGAAGTAGATACTCCAGTGAACAATGTTTTCTCCGTCGCCGACGAAGAAATCTACGCTGCTGCTCCTGTGGCTGGTAAATCACTGCGGGCTTTTCAAACTGCTCCTGAGGGCGGTGGACAGTCTTACGATAATGATATGCCTACGTTAACCGTAACCATGTGTATTGCTATGCAAGGGATTTACCCTTCCAGAAGCTAGCCACACTTTACCTTTACAGCATATTAATACGATTGGGCGCTTTCCTCATACTTAGGGGGAAGCGCCAATTTTTAATGCCAATTTATGACTACATCCGCTTTGCGCCAGTGGTGGCAAGCGCTGGAAACCCAGTGGAAACACGCCTTTCACGAGGGTGTATGGGGGCGGCCTGCTACTGAAGAAATTCCCACCGATGAAGAGCTGCAGGAACTCATCAATATTGAAGTACTGCGCTTTGTTGGTCCTACCGGCCCGTATTCCAATCTCAGTTTTGAGTTGACTAACCTCAGCGGCTTAGCTGAATTAAAGAAAGTCTTTTTGCTGGTGGTCACTTATCACCAAGTGGATTCTTTGTTACCGCTGTCCAACCTCCGCGCGCTCAAGTCGCTGTTTATTCACGACAATCAAATCCGTACCCTGCGCGGGTTGGAAGAAGTGAAATGCCTCGAAAAGCTCATCATCCACGCCAATAAACTGGTGTCGATTAAAGAAGTTGCTGAGCTGCCCCAGCTGAAAGAGCTCTACGTTAACGGCAACCAACTGACCAGCTTTGAAGGTCTCGGAGCCCAACACGACGGTAACCTAGAAGCCTTTTACGCCCTGCCGAACCCCGTCAAAGAGCGGGAAGTAATGCGCATTGAGCGCGAAGTAGGTGTGCGTTGTCGTCGGGTTTAAGAGCATGTTTTGGACGACGAGCTGAAACCCAAACAAGTTCCAAGCAAACAGACTACTAAAAGTATTACGCCCGATCAGTAAATAATTGATCGGGCGTATTTATGCTACATGAAGCACCTGGAAGGTAAGCCTTAGGCCTGGGGCGGCGGCGCGCAGGTGCAGGCCCCCTTTCCCAATGGGAAGCAGGGGAAGTTCAATGAGTAGCCGCGGGTGAATGAGTCAATTGACTAATTGTCCTATCCAGGCACAGGGTGTTCAGCCTGCGGGGTAACTGGATTGATTTGCTCCCGTTGCAATTTGCTCAAGCGGAAAAGTATAGGATCTCTCACCTCTTGATTTTGCGCTAAAAGGATTTATTTCAAGCATTTTGTGCTATGCTAGCCTTTTCTCGTTTCCACTGGGCGATGTCAGGAAAATGATGATTTGTGTGCTTACCCTTCTGCCAAAAGCAGAGCAGACATTTTGTATTTAAACTAACCAACTCTGACCTGGAGTTGCTCAATTGACCTGGAGGTGAAATGCCACGAAATCAATGACTTAGGTCCGCCAAGCTAGGTCAATTCATGCCTGCCCTTCAGCGTGGTTAAAAGGGGGTAATACCATCAAATATCCCTAAGAGTAGGTATTTCTACCCATTTTATAGGAATAAATTGGTTTTATTTGAAGATTGGTGCTTATTCGTAGGTTGTAAGCGGTACTTTAGCTTTTCACGATCGGTGATTTGTTATTTTTGTTACAACTTAGTAGAAGCATAATCCATGAAGAATTTTTACGCTTTAGCACTTAGCAGTGCCTTTTTACTCTTTTGTGCCCTGTCTCCAAAAACGGTTTTGGGGCAGTACTCTGAGACTTTTGATACGGCTGGCAAGGGTATTTTAGCTGGGGGGTGTACGACCAATGATCCGTTTACCTGTATGAGTGTGGATTTTTCGGGCGTCAACTGGACCATTGAGGGAGATCTTTCTGGGGTTGATGACGGTGACTATTTTTCTACCGTCGGAGGTGCGCTTGAAGCCATTGATTTAGACGAATTGGTCTACTGGGTTAGTCCTCCGTTGACGGTGTCCGGTGGGACAACTTCTTTTTCATTGAACCTGACTTGGTTGTCTTTTGAATCCGCAGATTTTATCACCGTTGAATATCAGGTCAATGGTGGATCCTGGGTGAAGGTTTCCAATCGAGTTGGTGGTGGTACCGAAACAATTCAGTATAATACAAGTGGCGCTAATGATGGGAGCTTTGCCATTTCCGAAGGCCCCTTTATGGGCGTGACCGATTTCAGGATTCGAGTAGGAATAGACAACAGCAGTAGCAGTGAAAACGTGACTATAGATAACGTAATGGCTACCAACGCCAGCCCTCCCGGAGCACTTGTCTGTGATTTGTCGACCCCTACGGCTGTCGCAACCGACGAAGACTGCCCGGGAGCCAACGAAGGGGTGATCACAGTGTCCGCAACGACTTCTAACGGACCCCTGCAATACGCTATCTCAGGCCCCGTAAACGCCAGTAATATGACGGGAACTTTCACCGGGCTTCCTCCCGGTAACTATAACATTACCGTCACGGACCAGGCAATCGGTTCGACCTGCCAAGAAACAACTTCAACTTCCCTTAATGCGGGGGTCGATAATACGGCCCCTACGGCCAGCAACCCCGCCGGAGCAACGGTGGCCTGTATCAACGATATTCCCGCTCCGGATCCTATGGTCGTCATCGACGAAGCTGACGATTGTAGCAGTCCTTGCCCTACAGGCAATATGGTCGTGTGGATCAATGAAATTCATTACGATAATATTGGCACCGATGCGAATGAATTCTTTGAAATAGCGGGAGTAGCGGGTACTGATTTGAGCGCCTACTCAGTAGTCCTTTACAATGGAGCAAGTACCAGCCGGGGGCCTTACGCTACTATTTCCCTTACTGGAATAATTGACGATGAATCTAACGGCTTTGGCGCAGTGAGTTTTTTATTTCCTGGAATTCAAAACGGCAGTCCAGATGGCATTGCCTTGGTACAAGGTGTCACGGTGCTCCAGTTTTTGAGCTATGAGGGAGTTTTTACTGCCGCTAGCGGCCCGGCCATGGGTGCAACATCCACCGATATCGGTGTGGCGGAATCTAACTCCACTACACAAGCTAACGAAAGCATTGGCTTAACGGGCACAGGAATTGAATACGATGATTTTACCTGGTCTGGTCCAGCAGCGGCTTCTCCAGGGGCCCTGAATGCTGGTCAAATTACCCCAACGTGCCCCTTAGGCATAACCGTCACTTTTGTGGAAGACATCGACAACGGAAACGGTACGGTCTCTCGTGTCTACCGGGTAGAAGACGGCTCGATGAATGGAATTAATGTTACCCAGGTCTTTACCCTAAACGGCCCGGATATTCGCCTCTTAGGGAACGGCCAGCAGATCACCAACGGTGACGATACGCCTTCGGTTACCGACGATACCGACTTTGGTGCCACTACTGAGGGCACCTCCACCACCAGAACTTTTACCATAGAAAATGTGGGGGGGGTCGATCTTGAGCTGACTGCCAACCCAATTGTGGCGATCAGCGGAAGCGCTGACTTCGCGGTGACGACGCAGCCGAGTGCAGCGACTATCGGTAGCGGAAGTAGCCTCACCTTCGTAGTTACCTATGCCCCCGGTGCGGTAGGAACGGACGACGCGACCATCACGATTGCTAGTGATGACTGCGATGTTCCTTCCTTTACTTTTGACATAACGGCCGAGGCAACGACCGCCTGTGACATCACCATCACCTCTGCCACTCCTACCGCTGAAGGCTGCCCCGGAGCCGATGATGGTCAAATTGAAGTGACAGCCACCTGTGGCGTCTGTACCACCAATGGCACTAGCATCGAGTACAGCATCAGCGGCCCAGTGAACATGGGGCCGCAGGCGAGCAATGTATTTGCTGGTCTGCCCGATGGCACCTACACCGTGACGGTAAATGAGAGCGGTAACGCGGGGTGTACTGATACGCAGACGGACGTAGTTGTCGCTGCTGGCACCGACACCCAAGACCCAGTACTTACTTGTAACCCTACCATCAACATTGATCTTCCGGCAACGGTTCCAGCAGGTGGTTTCGTAGTGTCTCAGGCAGAGATAAACGCCCTGGCAGTTACCAGTGAAACGGACAACTGTGCCGCTAACCCCAATGGCCCCTTCACTATGGGCGGAGCTTCTGACCGTACGTTTGACTGCAGCCAAGTCGACAATAATCCAACCTTGACGTTAACCATTAACGACGGTAATGGGAATAGCAATGACTGCACCGTTAGTGTGAATGTCCGGGATGTTACCCCTCCTTCCGTAACCTGCTCCGGAACTATTGCGCCGGTCTCTGCAGGGGCTAGTTGTATGTTTACCGTCGCTGACATTTTATCGTCACCCCTGGTCTCTGCTACGGATAACTGCAGTACGGATGTGTCGCTATCACAATCTCCTTCTGCCGGCTCCTCTGTAGGGCTTGGAAATACCATAATTACCATCACTGCTGCAGATGCTGTGGGCAACCAAGCTATCTGTACTTACACGCTTACGGTAGAAGATAATACACCACCTACGGTTGATACCTGTCCAGGAGCTCAGACTATTGATCTAGATGAAAACTGCTCGGCAACTTTGCCGGATTACACCACTGCCGCTTTTTCAGCTTTCTCGGATAATTGTGGGGTGCAAAGTATTACCCAAACTCCCGATCCTGGTACGATTTATAACGGGGAGCAATCCATTTTCGTTACTTTGACGGTAAGGGATGCGGCTGGTAATGAGAATGATGAATGCAACTTCACGGTCAATGTTGAGGATAATACCCCCCCTACGGTTACCTGTACTGAATTCACCGATACCTTCGAAGGTTGCCCGGGCAGCTTGGGAGCCAATACTCCCAACGGAACCTGGACCGCCCTGCCGGCCAATGGTATCTTCAATAGCGCAGTAGGTGGCTCTTTCATTACTTCCGTAGACGTTAGTGGCTGCGTCTCCGATAATTGTGGCGCTATTGAGTATTCGCTCGGCCGCTCATTTGAAGAGAACCGTACCGGAGCTTCTGTTGACCTGGTCAACGTCTGGATTTTCCGGGATGGAGAGATGAATGAAGCTACGGATTCTGTGTTCGTTCGCAGCACGATTATGGATACTGAACCACCAGTTGCGGTTTGTATCAACACCGCAGTACTACTTGACGAAAATGGCAATGCCACGCTTGATCCAACTGCCCTCAACGGCGGATCAACGGACAACTGTACCGCTCCTGGGAACCTTGTTTTTACTGCTGATATCACAACATTCAACTGTAGTCAGGAAGGGCCTCTTAATCCTGTTACCGTCACCCTCACGGTCACGGACGAGGCAGGCTTAAGCAGCAATTGTACTGGTATGGTAGAAGTAGATGATCAGCTACCACCCGTGGCGGGTTGTGAGAACTTCACAGCTCTGCTGGGAACGGATGGAATCGTCACCGTGCTCCCTGATGATATTGAGAATGGGTCTACTGATAACTGTGGCTTTACGAATGCCTTGTCGGTAACCCCTAACGTATTTGATTGTGATGAGGTTGGCCAGGATTTTACCGTTACCCTGCGGGTTGGCGACGGCAATGGTAACCAAAATACATGTACTGCTACGGTAACTGTTGCTGACAACATCGCTCCAGAGCTGGTCTGTAATACGGACATCATTATCGAGCTCCCCGCAGTCATCCCTGCTGGCGGCTTCGAAGTTCCCCAGGCGGACATCAACGCCCTGGCGGTGATCAGCGAGTCTGATAATTGTGCGATGGACCCGAATGGACCGTTTTCTATTGGTGGTCCATCAGCCCGCACCTTTACGTGTGATCAGGTCGGTGAGGCCGTCACGATTACCCTGACAATCAACGACGGTAACGGCAATAGCGACGAGTGTACCGTCAATGTTGATGTGCAGGACAATACCACTCCCGTCCTCGTCTGTGAAACCTCCGTCACCGTCGAGTTGGACGAGAACGGCGTGGCTGAAATGCCCAACGATCTAGCTTTAATCAGCATTGATGACAACTGTCTGGATAATCTGAGTGGTCCTTTCACCATGGGCGGACCTACTTTCCGGATGTTTGACTGTGAAGATGTCGGCCAAGATATTACCCGTCGCCTGGTATTTAACGACGCTAACGGAGGCGGCGAAGTAGTAGGTTGTGATTACATGGTTGTGGTCGAAGACAATGTTCCACCGGTGGCCATCTGTCAGGACATTGAGGTGTTCCTGGATGCGGATGGCAACGCCACGGCTTTCCCCGATGATGTTGACAACGGTTCCACTGATGCCTGTGGCATCAACAATGTTGTTTTCAGCTCCGATCCGGCCGATGAAGCCAACCAGTTCATTGAGTTGCCCTTCACCTGTGCTGAGGTAGGGGAGAACCCGGTCGTTCTGCTTGTCTTTGACAACAACGGCAACACGAGCAGCTGT
>CAZTTF010000303.1:0-3577 GCA_964616365.1 uncultured Lewinella sp.
TCTCTCTACTCCCACGCCCTGCGATCACATCCCTTCCCCTCCACTCCGCTCTCCTCCGATCCATCTCATCCCATTTCATGCGCCCCTCAATTCAGCTCCGCTCCACTCTGTCTCCGCCCCCACCTCCCCTCCCCTCCCCACCCCACTCCACCCATCCCCTCCCCTATCCTATTTAGCGGCTGCGAGAGATGAATGAGCAACCGCTTGACCTGATCGGTTTCATCGGCCTGCGGCTGTACACCGGGCCCATGTGAGCCACCACCCCACCCCCAACGCACCGTCAAACCCCTCAACCTCAACCTCACCACCATACTCTTGCCACCAAACACATTACTTTCCAGCCTCGCCTCCACATATATCTTTCCAACCTCTTCTTATGCGGCTTTTTACATTTTTATTGAGTGATTCGTGTTTCCATTTTTGGATCGTTTCTATCTTTGATATCCTTGACTTTCTTTATTCTGGACATTTTATGGCATTTATCGTCTAGCTGCCGTAGATGGTATCCTCACTTTTTGGAGCACCCGATCCCACTTGAATCTCTCCGCCCCCCTCCTAACCTCTCCCTTCCCCCAACAGGTATGTTAAGTATAACACGGTACTGCGTGCGACCAGCGGTTTGATGCCCGCCTTCGAGGCGAGTATGGAAAAGAGCTGTCTGGGCAACAGCTACCCCTCCACCCTACAAGTCATCACAACGGCCATTGCAAAGGTGGGCAAGATTATGCCTGCATGCAAGGTGAGGCATACCCCATCCCACCCCTCACCCAACCTACCCTACCCTACCCTACCCTACCCTGAAATATATGAAATTATGCAATTATGTAAAGATGCTTCAGTCGAAATAGTTGAATGTCGGTGCTTCATTACCATCAAACTTGAACCGTTTGTTTCGATATCGTCCTGTCCAAGGTGAAAGTTGTACCGGTTCTTCCACTGAATCCGACGTGCTCGAAGTCTTCTGTTCTTCATCTTTCTTAGTCTCTTCCTTTTGTTCTTCCCCTTCATCTGGAATGTATTCCTTCGGATTTCTCCCGCGAATTGAACCTCTCCAAGTGTCACCGAACTGTTTCATGATATCATAACAAGCCATATTCAAGTCTTCAAATCGTTTGTATATATGTCCAGTAAGTTTTCGGAAGACAAGAGATTTACGAATTTCTTGGTATATCACATGCTCCTTTATATCATTGAATATACCAACTTCACATTCTTCAAGATGAAAAGGTAAACCAATATCTTCTTCAAGAGAACATACTTCTTCAACTTCAACTGGAACAGTTTCAATCATGGAGTAAGATGAATCTTTGGAGGTTTCAAGACTGGAATACAATTTGGACAATCGATTGATTTTCGGAAATGCTATTCCAAGGTTAGTAGCCAGATAACTGTAACCCATCTCCATTTGTTTCGATACAGGATCTTGTTGGCTTTGAGAAAACAATCCACGACTGCGCTGAATTTCAAGTTGAGATTTACAATTGTTAATGAAAGCAGAGAATTTATCCAACTTCAACTTCATCTTCCCCATGCATTCCAAAGCATATTGGTTGTACAATATAACACCATGATCAATTGAGTCACAAGATACACGAAGTTCAACACGGAGGGCATGACACTTGGATGGTTGCTGTTCATAAGCCTGAATAACTCTGCTGAAATATTCCTCCATTCGATTGAGTGAATATCCTTTCTTTGGAATTTCGTTGAATCGACACAATACTTGAGACTTAAACACATGAACCATTTGAGAATAGAATAGTCCTTTCTTGAGAGGAAGAATATTCGAAGCTCGTAACACAAAGGAATGACTTCCAAAGAGGCATGTATCTTCATCATGAAGTCCATGAAATAAGCTGTAAGGTTCATGATTGTATATTGGGTTCCAATCGGAGGTGTCGTATATCGACATAATTGAATCTTTATCTTCAGGATGTTCGTAGAATCGACCTAGATCAATGTAAATAAGAGTATCGGGGTACTTGACTTTGAGATCATCAATCCATTTATATGCCTTAAGAGATGACTTCATGGCATAGTTCACATAGACGATTGTATCACATTCTAGTGAAGAAAGCATATCAATAAGGTCGATGGTTGAGATTCGTCGTTTGATTACTTTGAACAATCCATACTGGTTACCAGACGGCTCAATCGATACCTTGAAATGATTCTCCAGAAGGTCCATCATACCACTCTTGAACTTCTTATCCACAAGCACGTATCCTGGAGTCGAAGCGATGGATAGAAGTTTTTCTCCTTTATAAAACGATGCTCCCAAGTTGAAAGAATCTTTGTTGATTTCGAAGAGTATATCGAGCTTTCCTTGAATGCGAATGTAGTCAACATCAATGTCACCGGTTGGTTCCAGGACATTGCAGAAGATAGGTTGTTGTTGAGAGTTCATTGTTGTAGTTGGTTGAGAATTTAAGAATGAAAAGTATTTAAGAAGAGAGTAATCCCCCCCCCCTCCCCCCCTTTTCGTACTTGGGCGCGAGCCAAAAGACGACAATTTTGATTGGCGGATATTTCTACAACTTTGATTTAATTGGTGGAACAAACATATGTTAAAAGTCCACTTTTGACTCCTAAAAACATTTGGTAAAAGTCCATTTTTGACTCCTAAAAACATTTTGTAAAAGTCCATTTTTGACTCCTAAAAACATTTGGTAAAAGTCCATTTTTGACTCCTAAAAACATTTGGTAAAAGTCCATTTTTGACTCCTAAAAAGATATGGTAAAAGTCCATTTTTGACTCCTAAAAACATTTTGTAAAAGTCCATTTTTGACTCCTAAAAAGATATGGTAAAAGTCCACTTTTGACTCCTAAAAACATTTTGTAAAAGTCCACTTTTGACTCCTAAAAACATTCCCTTAAAGTCCATTTTTGACTCCTTAAAACATTCCCTTAAAGTCCATTTTTGACTCCTTAAAACATTGCCGTAAAGTCCACTTTTGACTCCTTAAAACATTTCCTTAAAGTCCACTTTTGACTCCTTGATAATTTCATAAATAGGGTCAAGCACCCTCAAGTGGTGTCAAGCACTACCCTACCTGTCGAAAAAACCATGTCTTAAATGCTTCTAAACACCATTTTAAACATAATTTTAACATTTTCTTCACATGACAAATTTCAAAAAAAAAAAAAAAATCAAATTTCTCTAAGTACAAAAAAGTAAAAAAAAAAATTTGAGCACGATTTTCACCTCAGGAACAAAGTTACAAGTTTAGATTTTTTTCTCCATACAAATTTCTAGTCAAATGGGTGATTAGGGTTATTAGGGTACATTTTTTTTGACACTAAACTCCAAACTATTCCAAAACTGACTTGTAACTTTTTCTATAAATTCACTATATTAATCTACAGAGCAAACTCCATGTTCCATACAAAATTCATTTCTATTGCTCAACTTTTCCGGATAAAACAGCCTCTACCCTACCCTACCCTACCCTACCCTACCGAAGAACATCTTTCGTGTTCTTCAACATTCTTCACTCGTGCAAAAGGAAAAATGGCCACACCAGTCATTTTTCAATTTGCCTCCAACAACACAGGTTACTCCACTGAAGAAGGTAA
>CAZTTF010000304.1:0-27626 GCA_964616365.1 uncultured Lewinella sp.
GTAAGCGAACAGTTTCCCGATAAATATGATGATACCGCAAAGCCAAGCTTAAGCCATAACTGATACTTCTGAACGGAGACGCCCGTCTCCTGCTTAAACAGGTGCACCAGCCGACTTGGTGACAGGAAGACTTCCTTAGCCAGTTCCTTTACCGTCAGGGGGGCTTCCGGCTTTTGCATACGGATATGGTCGAGACACCGCCTGATTCGATCATCCAGTTTGGGTGCGGCCATAAGGTGCCGGGGAAAAATTGCTTCTGCTTCTCAATGGGACAGCTCGTCAGCAGCAACCACTACTGGCGCTACCGGAACCGAGCCATCCTTTTCCAGTATCGGGGTTGCAGGGATGTCCAACATACAAATGCCAAACTGGCCGTCTACTGCCGTCAATTTATGCGGTAGACCAGGAGGGATAATCACCCCTATCTGATGCTGTAATACTCCGGAAGTCGTTTCAAGGCTAAAAGTCCCGCGCTGCGCCGTAATTATTTCCCAGGCAGGATGTGCGTGCCAACTTGAAGTTAGTGACGAGGCCTCAAAAGCATAATAACCTTGCTGCCGTTTGAAGTCCTTGATGATCATGTCTTAAAGGTAACCCTCCACGTATGAAAAGAGCATAAGATGGACATGCAAGGGGCGCGGCCGCTGGTGCAAAAAAAGGAATAGAAGCAAAGTGAAGAAAAGGACTATTCGCTGTGCCGCTGTTTGAGGGCATCCTCCCGGAGGCGACGAAGGAACGGGCTGGCGAAGATGAAATCCTCCAGCACCTTGTTGTTACTCTCCAACACCTGCGACTTATCACCCGTCCAGGCCACCTTACCGTTCTTCAGGAGCAGAATATTATCACCAATGCCCATCACGGAGTTCATATCGTGGGTGTTAATCACGGTAGTAATGTTGTTCCGGTTGGTCAAATCACAAATAAGCTCATCGATCAGAATGGACGTTTGCGGATCAAGACCAGAGTTAGGCTCATCACAAAACAGGTATTTCGGTTCCAGCACCATCGCCCGGGCTATACCGACACGCTTCTGCATACCACCGGATACTTCTGAAGGAAAACGGTCATTAATGCCTTCCATATTTACCATCTCCAGGCACTCGTCCACCCGCATCTCTTTCTCTTTCTGGGTACGCTTCGTGAACATATCCATGGGAAAACGGATGTTTTCACCGACCGTCATCGAATCGAAAAGTGCATTTCCCTGAAAGAGCATCCCTAACTTCATCCTGATGGCACGCAGGTCTTTGGCGTTGAGGGAGAAGAGGTCCGTGTCGTCGTAATACACCGTCCCGGATGTCGGCCGAAAAAGGCCGATCAGGAGCTTAAGCAATACGGTTTTACCCGCTCCAGAGGAACCAATAATGAGATTGGGCTTCCCGGCATAAAACTCCGACGAGACGCCTTTCAGAACGTCGTTATCACCAAATGACTTGAAGATATTTTCCGCGCGTATCATATTCCGGTGGCTTAGGTAAGGAGTAGGGCAATGATGAAATCAAACAGCAGGATCAGTACGTTGGAGACTACCACTGCGTTGGTACTCGCCTGCCCCAGCTCAATGCTTCCCCCTTTCACGTAGTACCCGAGATAGCAGCTAACTGACGTCAGGATAAAAGCAAAAACCCCTGCTTTCACGAACATCATAAATACGTAGCGGGGAACGAAGAAGGAACGCAGACCCAGGACATATTCGGTATGCGAAATCACCCCTGGCACCACTGTTGCCAGATAACCACCAATGATAGAAACAAAGGCGGAGATAGCTACCAGCATGGGGATAACAACAATTGCCGCCAACAACTTGGGCGCAATCAGGTATCCTGCGGTGTTAACCCCCATGATCTCCATGGCGTCAATGTGCTCTTTTTGGCGCATCCCGCCAATCTCAGCAGCGAGGTTCGAGCCAACCTTACCTGCCAAAACAAGGCAGGTAATCGTGGGCGCCATCTCGATGATGGTGATGTCCCTAACGATATACCCGATGTAATACCGCGGGATGAAACTCCCGCTTAGCTGGTCGGCAAACTGTACAGCAGTTACCATTCCGATAAACACCGAAATTAATAAGACGATGAAAACAGAGCCTACCCCGATGGCATCCATCTGGCGTACAGTCTCTTTGTAGTACATCGAGAAGCGCTCCGGTTTATTGAAAATAGCTGCTTTAAGCAGCAGCACATATTCTCCGAAACTGTGTAAAAATCTGGTAACTAACATTTATTTGCCGGTCGGTTCGCAAACGCGGGAGTGAGACCGCGAAGTCGTGGTACAACGTGCTAAAGCAGCATTCGGTTTGACGGGCACAAAGAAAGGTCGCTTTTAGCGATTGCACCTTATGAATGACAAATAACTATTAATCCCCCCCACAGAGAGCTGCTCTAACAAGGATTTTGCAGGCAGTCATCCCCTGATTTTGATGTCTCAAGAGCATGTTGCCCATCTAGGCTAAGGCCATATGACTCCTCTGGACGGAGTACTAATTACCGGAAGAAGCTTTTACTGCCTGGTCTTTCTGCCTGGATTTGGGCTGCACATCAAAATAGTAAGCGACCAAACCGGCAACGACGTTAAGCAGGCCCAGTAAACTTTCCAGCGGCTGGTTAATAAACAAGTAGATCAGCGACCATGCACTGAAGGCGAGGAAGATCAGCTGGGGCAAGGGGTACAGCGGGGAGGTGTAACCTTCTTCAGCCTGTGTTTTTGACCGCAGGATCAACAAACCGATCACCGCCAGGAAGGTAAACAACTGCAGGACGAACCCGCTGTAGAGCAATACCCGCTCAAAGCTGGCGGTAAAAACGAGAAAAAGGCTGATTCCCCCTTGCAACCAGGTAGCACGCAATGGCATCCCGTTGCTACTCCGGGCGCTGAAAGTCCGCCAGAGCCTGTGTTGATCCCCCATTGCCCGGACTACTCTGGGGCCAACCCAGATCATCGCCGAGATGCCGGTAAGTAGCAGGATACCGATCAACGCGCTTACGTAGTGTCCAATGTTTTCTCCGAACATTGCCTCAGCAGCTATTTGCGCCACATCGATCTGTCCAGCCAGTGCCGCCGTACCCGCTTGCCGGAGAAAACCATACTGCAACAATAAAAACAATCCACTTACCACCAGCGTACCGATAATCAATGCCCGGGGCAAGTTTTTTCGGGGCTCCCGGATTTCTTCGACAATGTAAGCTGCCGCATTCCATCCGGAGAACGCGTAGAAAACACTGATCATCGCAATTGCCGCCCCCGGAGACCAAAGTACATCGAGCTTATCCGGAGACCAGTCTACTACCGCCGTGGCAGGAGCAGGAAGTAGGACCGCAGCAACACCCAGCGCCAACACCAGTAGTAATTTGATCGCCGTAAGGCTGTTCTGCAGGGTGCTCGATTGCCGGGTACCAAAGCTGTGGGCCAACGAAAGGATAATGATGCTCCCGGCAGCGGTCAGCATCGGTGACCAGCCGGTCCAGGCCGATAAATAATGGCCAACGGCCATTGCCGAAAGTGCCACCGCTGCAGCGAACCCAACCGTTAGGCTTACCCACCCGCTAAGAAAGCCAAGGAGTGGATGAAAAATCTTACTGAGGAAATGTGCCTCTCCTCCGGAACGAGGTAATCGAGTCCCTAATTCGGCGTAGCTGACGGCTCCACACCAGGCCACCAACCCCCCAAAAGCCCAGAGCACCAGCAAAACCAAACCATTGGGCACCTGCTCAAGCTGTAGCCCAAGGGTCGTAAAAGCACCAGTGCCGATCATGTTGGCCAGGACCAAAGCCGCTGCACTGCGCCAACCAATTTTTGCCTCCGGTCGGTTCATCGTAGCAAGTAACCGAACTCCGACAGGAAATACTGTAAAAAAAGCAGGGCGTAACGAAGTTTTAACGATTCTTGACACATCCGACCCGAGACAAAGAAGAGTTGACGTTTCAGTCCTGTGGCATGAAGTTTTTCAGCACATGCTTTTTCAGTGCTTCCGCCGCCAGATACCCCGAACCGTCTATGCCCGGCGCTATCTTCTGTTTTATTGAGGGGCTCACGCACAAGGGAGCTACAACACAAACTAAAAAGTGTCAGCCATCCGTTAGGGTACCGGTATTTGCCGACATAATTGGTCGTAAAAGAACTTTAACGCGGTCGCATATACCGTGTACGGGTTCCTTTTGCTTACATTTGTCGGGTTAGATATCCACCCGAAACCGTCTACAGGATCCCCTTCAATATTTAGTGTCGTCCAATATGAAGCTTTTCAAGACCTTATGCTTTGTTCTGCTGTGTGCTACTGGCCTGCAGGCGCAAGACATTCACTTTTCTCAGTTTTACATGTCTCCGCTGAACCTCAACCCAGCGCTGACGGGAGTTATGAATTGTAACAGCCGGATCGCGGTAAACTACCGCAGCCAGTGGGCTTCCATTCTTGGCAGCTCTGCGTTCCAGACTTACAGCGTAAGCTATGACCAACGCGTAGCTGTTGGCCGTAATGACTTTTTCGGCATCGGCGGCACCTTCTGGGGTGACCGTGCCGGCCAGGCAGACTTCGCCACCACAACCGGAAAGGTCAGCTTGAGCTACAGTAAGAAAATGGGAGGAAGCCGGAAATTCGGCAACTACCTTGTAGCGGGTGTCGAAGGAGGAGCCGCCCAGCGTAGCCTCAACTTCCTCGCTCTCCGCTGGGGAACCCAGCATGATGGAGACGGTGGCTTTGACCCCAGCGCCATTAGCGGTGAAAACTTTGACCGTGACCAATTCCTCTTCGCTGACCTTGCGGCCGGCCTCCTTTGGTTCATGGTATTCGACGAGCACAATAGCCTCTACCTGGGTGGTGCCTTCCACCACCTGAACCGGGCTGATCAAAGTTTCGACACCAGCACTGCTCAGGACTTGCTCTACAGTCGCTACACAGTGCACGCGGGCGGTGAATTCATGCTTGGCCAGCGCTTTGGCCTCGTTCCCGGAGTCATCGTGATGAATCAGGGACCCAGCTTCCAGGTTAATGCCGGTACGAACGTAAAATTCCTGCTCGATGGTGGCCGCAACCGGAGCACGCAATCCTTCCAGGTAGGTCTCTGGACCCGGGTAAGTAACCGCTACGACAGCAGCGTTTTGACTGACGCCCTGATCTTAAGCACCCGCTTCGATTACGAGAATTTTGCGCTCGGATTCAGCTACGACATCAACACCAGCTCGCTCAACACTGCGACCGACGGTAACGGTGGCTTTGAGCTCTCTCTGCAGTACAAAATCTGTGGCAGCCAGCGCCGTGGCGTTTACTGTCCAACATTCTAAAGACATATGCTGATGACTCCATGCCCTTAGCTACTGATAACGCTGTAGCATCTGGACATAGAATCATTACCTTTGCCGCCGGGTGCGGGCCCTGAACCGTTTTCTTCAGAAACCGGCGTGGCCTGCATCCGGCTTCGTTTTCTTAACACGCGATCAAAACCAAACCAATGTTCGGAAACAACAACACTAAAGACGCAAAAACAGATAGTGGGCGTAGCTCAATGCCAGCGGGCGGCGGCGTAAACACTATTGACGTCAACACTAAAATTGACGGTAACCTAACTGCCGGAGGCGATATTCGTATTGACGGCACACTCGTAGGCAACCTTATTTGTAAGGCCAAACTCATCATCGGCCCTAAAGGCTTTATTGAGGGTGACGTAGAGTGCCAGAAGGCAACCATTGAAGGTCGGTTCAAGGGCAACCTGCTCGTGAAAGATGACCTGACACTACAGGCAACTGCCGATGTGACCGGTGACGTAAAAGCCGGAAAAATGGCAGTGCTCGGCGGCTCCAAGATCAATGGTACTTGCACCGTGCCATATACCGGAGGCAGCAACAGCGCTAAGAAATCAGCTTCCGCAGGAGACAACCCGCTGAAAAAGTAACGTGATAGCCCCCGAAGACATAGATAAGGACAAGGTCCGCAAGCAGGGTCGAAGCTGGATGAAATACAGCGGCATGGCCATTCAGATGGCCTTGACGATCCTAGCCTTTGTCTTCGGGGGAATGTATCTCGATAACTGGCTCGGCACTGGTCCCTGGCTCCTCGTCGCCGGTAGCCTCCTCGGCGTTGCTGCCGGTCTTTATGTTTCTCTGAAAGACTTTTTATGAGTTATCAGCAGTTTTTCCTTGGCCTCGCCATTGCTTCCGTCATTGCTATTGGCGGCACCTTCGGCCTTTACGCTACCACGGATATCGCTTATGCCCTACCCGTTATCATTGGCATGGGAATCATGTTAGCGATCATCTGTGTCCTGATGTTCTGGCTGGGGAAACGCACCGCTGGTGCTGAAAACAAACACCTTTTTGGTAATGTCTTTATTGGCATGACGGGAGTAAAAATGTTACTCTGTGGCGGCATTCTATTTAGTTACATCATTTTCGGCGGTCCTAAAGACTCCCTGTTTGTCCTGCCCGTCTTTTTCGTGTACATCGTATTCACGATCCTCGAAGTATTCTCGCTGCTTAAGCTTTCCGGGGAGGCAAAGTAGCATTGAAAGGTAGTTCTTGATATGCCTCTACGCATTTGTGAGCAAGTACTGGACCACCCTGTTGCATACCTAGGGAAGTTTGATCGTCAGACATACCAACTCCAGGTAGATGGCTATACTCCCCGTGGTCACCAGAGGTGAAATTTGTGATGAGGCTATTTTTGTGACCAGTAAGGCAAAAAATGTAGGCATGGCCACCGTCACGGCGAGGCTTTTTAACGCAGCTGGGGGCAAAAAGAGTCCGTCAAAAATCACCTGGGGTGGCCGGGGGGAGTATATCTTCGCCCAATGCTCAATCAACTGCTCCCCCTTGTCTTTGCCTTGCTCTTTTTTGCCTGCTCGCCTGGTGATGCTGCCCAGGAACAACCATCCTCTCCGGATGTAACCAGCACTCCCGTTCCACAAGACACAGCACCGGCGCCCGCGCCTCCTCCTCCCGCAGTGCTCACCAACGATTCTTTTCCGGATATCCCCAGCCTGCAATACCTGACGGGCCGCTTTGACCCTACTATTCACCCGGATTTCGTGAAGGTGGCTGCTAAATACACCGACGGAGACCCCTACGTCCTGCATAAAGACACCTACGCCGCCTTCGAAGCCATGCATGCGGCCGCTGCTGCCGATGGCGTAAAACTCGTCATGGTTTCCGCGACCCGGAACTTTAAGCGGCAAAAGCAGATATGGGAAGCTAAGTGGGAAGGCCGCCGGTTGCTCGAAGGAAAAGACAAGGCCGATGAGGTCTACCCCAACCCCGCCGACCGGGCCCGGGCCATCCTGCGCTACTCCAGCATGCCCGGCACCAGCCGGCACCACTGGGGAACCGACATTGACCTGAACGACCTGGAAAACGGTTACTTTGCTCAGGGCGAAGGCAAAGCGGTCTACGACTGGCTCACCGCTAACGCCGCCAGCTACGGTTTTTGCCAACCTTATACAGCCAAAGGCACTGACCGGCCCAATGGCTACGAAGAAGAACGATGGCACTGGAGCTACCTCCCCCTGGCGCTGCGCCTCACCGACTATGCTAACAGCGCTCTGCGGGATACCGATATTGCGGGTTTTGCCGGCGCTGAAGCAGCGCCGGAGATCGGCATCCTGGAAAATTATGTCCTCGGGATCAACCCCAACTGTAAGGAGTAATAATTTCTTCGCGGAAAACCATTAGGGTGCTTAGCTTTGTTACAGCTAACAGCTAAACCACTTTGCCATGGAACTCTACGACATCAATCGCGTTGCCCTCATCATTACCCCCAGCGAATCCCTGCTACGTTGGGCGATCGGGGAAGATCCAAATCTGGCGGCTGACGTAGATCCCGAAGACAATAGCGAGCTGAGCACCGTTTACCTCCTCCCTAATTTCGAGGATACTGACGAAGCTGAAGACTGGCTCGAGGATAATTTTGAGGTGATCCTCGAGACATTGCTCGAAGAGTGGATTCCAGATGACCTCTGGCCTGATCGCCTGGAGTACTCTCATCTGGAGAAGTATGCCGAATTCAGCTTTAGCAGCATCGTAATCGACACGACTGAGGAAGGATATGATGACGAATAACGACCTCCCATACTCCCCTTACTGAACGTTTTGCGCAGGCCCGGCCATTGCTGCTATCTGCCGAAACCCGTAAAACGTTTAGCTAGCCGTCGCGCTGTTTTTTCTTCATCCTGTCATTCCTTCCCCCGCACTTTGACTTATCAAACCCCCTCTCCGGCAATTGCCGACCTCGTCAACCTCAAGCCAGACCCATTGATGCTTTTTGGTCCTGACCGGAACATCATCCTGATGGCTGACCGCCCCAGTTATCCTTCCATCGAAGAATTGCGGGAAGACAAGCTCAAACTCGCCGGACGCCAGATCAACCCAAAGACCTTCATGCCGCACGGCAACAGGGGCTACCGCAATCCCAGATTGCGCTTATTGGAAAACAACTCGTATCACGCACTGAAAGGCCTCCCGGAAAACGGACGCTTTCGGTTTTTCAGCTGGTCCCCTTCGGGAAAGCGCCTCGGCTTCTGCCTCGTTACCCCAACGGGCTTACAGTTCTGGACTTGCCTGCGGGAAGACCTCGAATGCCACCCCATCGGAGAGCCAGACATCAACAATAGCCTTGGTGGGGTACCCTACGAATTTTGCGGCGATGACCTGATGGTGGTAAAGCGACGGATTGCAGGAAGTCAACGCCCCTCCCGCGAGGAAGCCACAACCGGCCCCATCGTACAGGATACCAGTGGTGTAGAAGGCAGTAACCGTACCTATACCAACCTCCTGAAAAACCAGCACGACGTAGACCTTTTCCGGTACTACGCACAATGCCAGCTGTGGCAAATAGACCTCCTGACGGGGGTACAACGGCCATGGGCACGGCCGGGGATTATTTCGACCCTCTCCTCCTCTCCTAACCGGGAATATTACCTGATAGCCTACGTGACGGAGCCGTTCAGCTATAACGTGCCCTACGAGAAATTTGCTGATCGTATCGAAATCCTGGACAAATCCGGCGCCCGGGTAAGCACGTTGGAAGAACGCCCGGCAATGGACCAACTTCCACCGGCCTTTGGCTCCGTGATTACGCAACGGCGCCGTTTCACCTGGCGCAGCGATCACCCCGCCCAGGTCTACTGGACAGAGGCGCTTGACGGAGGTGACCCCAGAAATGAGGCGGACTTCCGGGACCAACTCTACTACCTTGAGCCCCCCTTTGACGGCGAGCCGGTGGCGAGCGTGAAAGTGCCGCTCCGCTACGGTGCCATTCGTTGGTGCCGGGGAGACCTTGCCCTGATCATTGACTGGAGCTGGAAGGAACGCCGGCAGGTTACCCGCAGGTGGTGGCCCGATGCTCCCGATAAGGAACCAGAGATCCTTTTTGACCACAACTGGGAAGACCAGTACAACGACCCCGGCAACTTTGCCGTGGTTACCCAACGTAATGACCATACCGTTCTGCTCACCCGCGATGAGGGTAATACGCTGGTTTTGATGGGTGAAGGACACAGCCCCGAAGGCACCAAGCCATTTATTGACCTCTACGACCTCGAAACAAAAGAGGTAGTGAGGAAATGGCAATCTTCCCCGCCCTACTTTGAGCGGGCGCTGTTTTTCCTTGATGAGTATCCGGATCTCTTCCTGCTGGCGCGCGAACAGCTTACGGAACGACCTAACTACTACCTTCGCAATTTCGTCACCGGTGAGGAGACGGAACTCACGGCCTTTGCGCATCCCTACCCCCAACTGCGCGATGCGCAGTACGAAAAGGTACGCTACGAGCGGGAAGACGGTGTCGGGTTATCGGGTGATTTGCACACCCCACAGGGTTTTAGCGCCGGAACGGATGCTCCCCTTCCCGTACTGATGTGGGCATACCCGCAGGAATTCAAAGACGCCGAAAAGGCCGGGCAGGTTACCTCCAGCCCGCACCAGTTCACCCGCATTTCTCCGCTGGCGCCCCTCCCCTTCCTGGCAGCCGGCTTTGCGGTCTTTGACGACTTCGCCATGCCCATCGTCGGAGAGGGTGACGTAGAACCTAACGAAACGTTCATTGAGCAGGTCCGGATGAACGCCCAGGCGGCAGTAGACAAGCTCGTAAAAATGGGCGTTGCCGACCCCGACCGCATCTATGTGGGCGGCCACAGCTACGGCGCCTTTATGACGGCGCATTTGCTGGCCCATACCGATCTATTTGCCGGCGGCATTGCCCGTTCAGGTGCGTATAACCGCACCCTGACGCCCTTCGGCTTCCAGGCCGAAGAACGCTCTTTTTGGGAAGTACCAGATACCTACATCAAGCTTTCGCCTTTTGTGCATGCCGATAAGATTGACGCACCACTACTGCTCATTCACGGTGAAGAGGATGCCAATTCCGGGACGTACCCCGTTCAGAGCAAGCGCCTTTTTGCGGCGCTCAACTCCCTTGGCAAAACGGCGCGGCTATGCTTGTTGCCTTACGAGGACCACAGCTATGCCGCCGAAGAAAGCATTCTGCACATGCTGTGGGAAATGGAAACCTGGATGCAGAAGTAGGGCTGGAGGGATGCCTTGTTAAGGTGGGGTTACCAAACAGGACAGGCGTTAAACTAATGCTAATCCCCTTTCTGCTGTAAGGTGAGAATACTAACTTAACGCGAGGATTGGCAACGACGCTTTGGTTGCTTCTTGTTGAAATGGACCAGATACTTACGTTTGGTTTATTTAGTCTATTGGTCCTTTAATCTGCTAGGCAGTCATGACTACCTAGCAGATTAAAGGACCAACAGACTTGACGATCATGGAATGCTAGATATTGATAGTCAGCAACTTGCCTTGTTTCCTCGTCCAAATTTGACGTTAATTTAGCTTCAAACCTTACCCCATGCGCACCCTATTTTCTTGGCTTCTTGTCTCCATTCTTTGCACCTGCGCCCACGCCCAACGCATGCTTCCTGCAGCTGAAGCTGGTGCAATGGCCGAAGAGATATACGCCACCATCAAAGACCAACACCCTTTTGCCTTCCAGATTGAAGGTGTGCAGGCACTGGAGAAGGCGCGGACGCAGGTGCTGGGTGATATTGCTAAGGCCATGACGGGTGAAGACAGCATCGCCTACCATGACTTTGCTCGCCTCGTTAGTCCACTCCAGGAAGTAACCCAATGCGGCCACCTGATTCTTGAGCCTTACCGTGACTCGTTAACCGATGTCCAACTGCGCGAAAATTATTTTGGCATGCAATTGCTTCCGATTGATGAAGGAGCAGTCTATGTTCTCCGGAAAGGGTTACGAACGACCACCGACAGTCTTCCTCCCGGCACAATCATCCGGGCCATCAACAACCTCCAAACACCTGACCTGATCAATCAACTCAGCTTCTTCAATGGCGTGAATGACCAGGGCAATACGTTTGCCTCTAAAGTGCTTTCAGCAAGGGCTTTTTCGCTCCAATTCCAACGGTATTACGGCTTTCAGGACAGCCTCTCCCTGCTCGTGGATGATGGCGAGCAACCACCCTATGCCCAAACGATCTATCCCACCCACCGGCCCTACAAGAAGCCCAAAGAAACCGTTGGAGACATCAATAATACCCTGCAATTTTCGCTTTCCGATGACGGGGCGGCGGGCATCCTTTCCATCCGTAGCTTTTCGGTACTCAAATTCAATAATGGTAATTACTACAAATACCTCCGTGGGGTAATGGATAGCCTGAATGCCGGCAATATCCCCAAGCTGATCATTGATCTGCGGGGAAATACAGGGGGCAATAGTGCGAGAATAAACTACCTGTACAGTTTCCTTTCTGACAAGCGTTTTCAGTTTTGCCAAAATGCCTCCTTTACCGGGCCGGCGAAGGCTGGGCCCGAAGCATCGGCCAAAGAGCTTAAGCTCAGAGAAAATGGTATTTACTACCGGAAGCAAAAGCGACTGCAAAAGCGGCTTACCCGCCAGATAAAGCCACGCAAAGCGAAGTATCGCTACACTGGCGAAGTAATTGTCCTGATTGACGAGATTACATTTTCGGCCAGCGGCATGTTTGCGCGCTTTGTGCAGGGCTCTGGCCGGGGCAAATTGGTAGGTACCACCTCGGGCGCTTCCGCCAATGTCACCTACGGGGCGAGTGCTGATAATGACCAGAATTTTTTCGGGCCTAATGACGACTTCCGTCTTCGGATCAATAATATTGCTCTGGAACTGCCCTTCCCTATCCCCGGCAACGTCACTCCGGACGTTGTCGTAAAGCCTACCATTGAGGGCATCCGGAACGGTAAGGATGAAGCGCTGGAAGTGGCCCTTTCGCTGAAATAAGCAATGGATTGCTACTGACAGCAGGAAACTTGCTATGTTTTACCTGGGGTAAAAGTGGTTGGAGGTGTGCTGACTGGCAATTTCCTTTCAGCCAATCAGTATGTGATTTGATTAAATTTCAGTTAAGTCGTATTGCCGACGCGTAATAAACATCCGTTCTGAATCTTTAAAAAAGCGTAGAAGCCTCAGAGATAGATTGTTATATTTACCCTATAAATATTTCGGCCTTGTACTTTCAAAGGGGAGTTCTTACCCTGGTAACCAGCGGATTATTCTCCTTGAGATGCATTTGTCTCAAACTATAGCACACCCTTTAATCTATGCGTTTACTTCGTTTCTCATTTCTAGCAGTTTGTCTGCTAGTAGCCTTCCCCTTGTTCATTAGTGCTCAGATAAGTGAGCCAAGACCCGTCCCTAGTGTCAAATATCAGCTGGCTAACCTTACCAAAGGTTATACAGCTCCTCCTATTGACATTGCTGCCCTTGAGGCTGAAGATGCGGTTAACGACTTGATGAACGAGCCACTCAGATTCGCTTTCCCTTTCGCCGTCGCCCTTGACTTTAAAAGCGGTCAATGGACTGACCTACCCAACGGAGACCGGGTATGGCGACTACGGATTACTGCCCCCGGGGCACAGGCGATCACCTTGCTTTACGACCAGTTCTACCTTCCTCCGGGAGCAACGCTGCATTTGCGCAACCCTAACTCTAATGAGGTACTGGGAGCCTTTACTTCCAATAATAATAACGACGTTCGCCGTTTTGCTACGGCAGCAGTGATGGGTGACGTTACTGACCTGGAATACTACGAGCCCGCCGCGCAGCGCGGGCAGGGTGACATCCGTGTTGCTCAGGTAGGCCACGCCTACCGTTTGATGGACACCATGAAAGGGCTGGATGATTCCGGTCCCTGCCAGGTAAATATTAACTGTGATGAAGGAGCCGATTGGCAAAACGAGAAACGTGGTGTTGCCCGTTACTTCATCAGCGGCACCGCGACTTGCTCCGGTACGCTGGTCAATAACACGGCAGAAGATGGTACGCCATATTTCCTGACGGCCGATCACTGTATCGGTGGCATGGATGCCCTGGGCAACATTGATGGTAGTGGCTTCCTGTTTTACTGGAATTTCGAGCGCAGTGGCTGTGAAAACAGCGGCAGTGTTCCCATTAATACTACCTCCGGAGCAACGCTGGTGGCCAACAACCCGGCAAGTGATTTTGCCCTCTTCCGCCTGAGCGAAAGTCCTAACGGATCTTACAATCCTTATTTCAACGGTTGGTCTGCTGAATCGGCTCCGGGAACCGGAGGCGTTGGCATCCACCACCCCGCCCTTGATGCGAAAAAAATTGCCACCCACGCTACTACCCCTGACGGAAACAGTGAGGCAAATTACTGGCGCTTATTCTGGGACCCTACGCCTAACGGACACTCTGTAACCGAAGGCGGAAGTAGTGGCTCCGGACTGTGGAACTCTGATCACCGTCTGATTGGCCAGCTGTTCGGAGGTTCTTCTCTGAACTGTAGTGACCCTGCTAACGACCTTGGTCGCTACGGTAAGATTGCGGCTAGCTGGGAATCAAACGGCGCTCCGGAACCAGGTAGAAGACTGAAAGATTGGCTTGACCCACTCAACACCGGTACGCTCGTGCTGGACGGTACAGACATTACCTCTTCCAACCCTACAGTTGGATTCCTGAATTCTCCCCCAAGTGTCACCTACGCCTATGAAGAAGGTGATGCTGCAAGCCCGCTGGATGATGACTGCCGCGGCTTTACCGACTACGAGATCCTGGTAGGCTCCACTTTTGCTCTTCCGGGTAACTACACGGTAACCGTTAATACTTCCGGGACAGCGGTAGAGGGTACTGACTTTGAAATTCTGAACCCTAGCATCATGCTAAATCCTACCTTTCAGGAGACATTCGTCGACGTTCGAATTTATGATGACGCCAGCTCGGAGGTAGACAAAACCTTGATCCTGACGCTTACTGGTAGTGGAAGTGCTGCTTCCATCGGAGTGTTTGACGAGGTAACGATTACCCTGACCGATAACGATAGTGGTATTTCAGCTACTACCATTCAGGAAATATTCGGTGAGAACTTTGAGAACGGTCTGGACGCCTGGACCATTGACAACGGAGGTACTACCACCCAAACCTGGATCACCACCGATGCCTTCGGTGGAGGATCACTCAATGGCAGCAACTTCCTCTTTTACGATAGTGATGGACCTGGAAACGGTCAAACGAGTGACGAGACCGCAACCAGCCCCGTAATTAATGCCGCAGGCATTAGTGGCCTCACCCTCAGCTTTGACCAATTCTTCCGTGCCTACGATCAGGGAGGTTTTGAAGAGCTCTTCGTTGAAGTTTTTGATGGTACGGACTGGCAGGAAGTCTACTACCTCAATCAAAACGATGGCAGTGTTGGTTCATGGACTACCCCCGATAGCCAGGAACTGGACGTAAGTGCTTTTGCTAACGAAAACTTCCAGGTAAGATTCCGCTTTACTGCCGGCTGGGACTGGTGGTGGGCCATTGACAACCTCTCAGTCAGTGGAGAAACTCCTACTCAGGTAGCTGACGTGGTATCCCCTGCAGCAACCGAAGTTTACCTGGGCCCCTTCAGCTCAGTTCCGGTTCGTGACCCACAAACGGGGAAGGTGGTAGCCGAAATCACCAACCTTACGAACTTCAATTATGGCTGTACCTCCATTACCCTAGACCGGGTACGCGATATCCAGGATGTCTATCCTCTCTATGACGCTGATCTTTCCCGTGGTGTAATGGCTCGTAGTCTGTTTATTCAGCCGGAGAACATGAGCCCTGTTCCTAACTACCAACTCCGGTTATTCGTGGAACCTGAGGATATTGCTACTTGGGAGGCTGCGACCAACGAAGTCGTTGGTAACGGAGGAATCTTTGTCTTACCAGGTATCGACGTACCCAGCACTAACCCTGGCAACTTCCCCTTTTCCACTGCCCAGTGGACGCCCAGTACGGAAGGCTTGCTCAGCACGCTGAACTACTTCGAGGCTAACCTCACTGCCTTTGGCGGTGTGGCCTTTGGCCTGGACGCCTTTGGTACCCTTCCAGTATCCTGGTCTGCCTTTACCGGTGAAGTGGTTAACGACAAGCTTAACCGACTAGACTGGTCCACCAGCCAGGAATTCAACAACGAGCGATTCGTAGTGGAACATGCTACTGCTAATGGAACGTTCACCGCTATTGGAGGGGTTGCACCAAACGACTACGGGGTGTACACTTTTGACCACAATGATCCACCGGTTGGCCTGAACTTGTACCGCATCAAACAAATCGACTTTGACGGCGCCTACAGCTACAGTCCGGTTGTCAACCTTACCAATGCCGCAAATGAATTGGGTCGGGTACTCGTTTCTCCGGTAGTAGCAAGAGAGCTGTCTATGACCGTTAATGCCGAAGTTCGTGCTGTAGAAGTAATCGATGCAGCGGGCCGTGTATTGCTTAATCATCGGACAATGCCGGTGGATGGTGGTACTTTCTCCGTTGCTCTACCAGCAGGTATTCCCGCAGGAATGCTATTCGTACGTTTTGTGGCCGATAATACTACCCACACCCAGCGGGTGATTGTCCGGTAGTAATCAGCCGTTCATCTGAAGATTATGGGGAGGTCAGCACTGCTGATCTCCCCTGTTTTTTGTCCTTACCAGCTCTGAGACATAAAATCTTCCTTACTCCTCAAAAGGCTTCAATTGTGCCAGCAGAAATAAATTAACGCGAGGCTTGGCAACGATGCTTGGTTTCTTCTTGTTGAAGTGGACCAAACACATTTATTTAGTTTGCTTAGTCTGTTGATCTGTTAGACGGGCATGGCTGCCGAACAGACTAAAGGACCAACAGACTTGATCACCACGGGAGATTAGTGATTGATAATCAAGAGCTTGTATCGTTGTCTTGTCCAAACCTGACGTTAAATCATTTTTTTGGGGAGCACGATTAAATGCGTTAAGGAGTATACCAATTGTCTTTTTTAGACAACAAAATGAAATCTGGTGTTCCCGGCATACGGGAGGTATTATCTTCGCAACTCCCCAAAAGACACTTTATGTCAGCGAAGACAATTACAGAGATTTTTTCCGAACGAATACTTGTCCTTGATGGCGCAATGGGCTCGCTGATTCAGGGCTATGGGCTGACGGAGACGGACTATCGTAAAGGATACTTCGAGGACCACCCAAGTGACTTAAAGGGTAACCACGACCTACTGGTTCTTACCCGGCCGGATGTGATTCGTGAGATTCATGAAAAGTATTTAGCTGCAGGTGCAGATATAATTGAAACCAATACCTTTTCGGGAACTTCAATTGCTCAGGAAGACTATGGCACTGAGCACATTGTTTACGAGATGAACGTGGCAGCAGCCCGCGTCGCCAGGGAGGCTGCAGATAAGTTTACTGCTCAAAACCCTGAAAAACCCCGCTTTGTAGCGGGGGCCGTAGGCCCTACAAATCGAACGCTTTCTATCAGCCCCGATGTAAATGACCCCGGCTACAGGGCCATTACGTTTACCGAATTAGCCGACGCTTACTACACGCAGATAAAAGGATTAGCTGACGGGGGCGCTGATCTGATCCTTATTGAAACCATTTTTGACACCCTCAACGCAAAAGCTGCGCTTTTCGCGCTCAATCGCGTCCGGGAGGATCTCTGGCAAGAATTACCTGTCATGATTTCCGGGACCATCACCGACGCCTCCGGCCGCACCCTCTCGGGTCAGACAGTAGAAGCTTTCTACTATTCAGTGGCCCATGCCAACCCGCTGTGCATTGGCCTGAACTGCGCCCTTGGAGCGCAGGAGATGCGGACACACCTGGAGGCCCTGAGTAAGGTGGCCGAGTGCAACGTCCATGCTTACCCTAATGCGGGGCTCCCCAATGAGATGGGAGAATATGACCAGGGAGCAGAAGAAATGCAGCAGTACATCCGGGATTTCGCAGCCTCTGGCTTCGTGAACCTCATCGGCGGATGTTGTGGTACTACCCCCGCGCATATCGGAGCAATGGCCAAGGCTGTTGGCGGAATGCCCACCCGTACCATACCGTCCTTACCCGACTATTCAAATTACGCCGGACTCGAACCTTTACTGGTAAGACCGGAAACCAACTTTATCAACGTTGGTGAGCGCACCAACGTCACGGGGTCCCGAAAGTTTGCGCGCCTGATTAAAGAAGGCCTTTACGACGAAGCGCTCGATGTCGCCCGGCATCAGGTTGAGGGTGGCGCACAGGTTATTGACGTAAACATGGACGAAGGCCTCCTGGATTCTAAAGAAGCCATGGTTACCTTCCTTAACCTCGTAATGGCCGAGCCCGACATTGCCAAACTCCCCATCATGATCGACTCCTCAAAGTGGGAAGTGATTGAGGCTGGCTTACAATGTGTCCAGGGCAAATGTATTGTCAACTCCATCTCCATGAAGGAAGGTGAGGAAGAGTTCCTGCGGCAAGCGCGACTGGTCAAAGCTTATGGCGCGGCAGCCATCGTTATGGCCTTTGATGAAGTTGGGCAGGCAGACACTGAAGATCGGAAGGTAGAGATTTGTCACCGCGCTTACAAGCTGCTCATCGAGCAAGCCAATTTCAAGCCTGAAGACATCATCTTCGACCCCAACATCTTTGCTGTTGCAACCGGTATCGAAGAACATAATAACTACGGCGTTGACTTCATTGAGGCGACACGGCGAATTAAGCAGCTTTGCCCAGGAGCGAAAATATCTGGTGGCGTTTCGAATGTCAGCTTTTCCTTCCGTGGTAATAATGTAGTCCGGGAAGCCATGCACTCTGCTTTCCTATACCACGCCATTGAAGCAGGTATGGACATGGGGATTGTCAATGCCGGTATGATTGAAGTGTACCAGGATATTCCTGAAGACCTACTCGTAGCGGTAGAAGACGTTATCCTCAATCGGCGTGACGACGCGACGGAACTGCTGACAGAAATGGCCGAAAGCCTCAAAAATGTCGGTGGGCGCTCGGTTAAAAAGGACCTCGCCTGGCGGGAAAGCACCGTGGAGGAGCGGCTGAAACACAGCCTGGTCCGGGGGATAACTGAGTTCATCACTGAAGATACCGAAGAAGCGCGCCTTAAATACCCCCGCCCCCTGCACGTCATTGAAGGGCCACTGATGGACGGAATGAATGTCGTCGGGGATTTATTTGGCTCCGGCAAGATGTTCCTCCCGCAGGTAGTTAAATCTGCCCGGGTAATGAAGGCTGCCGTGGCCTACCTTAATCCTTTCATAGAAGCGGAAAAGGAGGAAATTCTTGCCCGCCAGGCAGAAGAAGATGCACGCCGTACTGCTGCCGGGGAAGCACTTGAGGTACGAGAATCCTCGAGCAAGAATGAGGAGAGCCGTCAGTATAAAGGCACGATTCTCCTGGCTACGGTTAAAGGCGACGTCCACGATATCGGGAAAAACATTGTCGGTGTCGTCCTGGCGTGTAACAACTATGAGATCGTCGACCTGGGCGTCATGGTTCCGGCGAATAAAATCCTTAATGAGGCGCAGCGCGTTGGCGCTGACATCATCGGTTTGTCGGGCCTCATCACACCATCGTTAGACGAGATGGTTACCGTAGCTACCGAAATGGAACGCCGGGGCATGACAACACCCCTCCTTATTGGTGGAGCAACCACCTCTAAAACCCACACCGCACTAAAGATCGAACCCGCCTACAGTGGCACGACGGTGCACGTGCTTGATGCCAGTCGGGCGGTAACCGTTGCTGGTAGCTTACTCGACGGCGAAGCCGCCGACCGGGAAGCTTACCGCAAAAGTATCACGGAGGAATACGAGCGGGTCCGTGTACACCGGGCAAACCAGAAAGCCGGCAAAGCCAAGCTATCAATTCAACAGGCCCGGGCTAATGCCCTCCAGCTGGACTGGACTGATTACACCCCGCCCGTCCCGACGTTTACGGGTACCCGGATATTTGAAGACTATCCCCTCACGGAGTTGGTTGATTACATCGACTGGACCCCGTTTTTCAGTAGCTGGGGGCTGGCCGGCAAGTTCCCAGCCATACTCACCGATGAAGTTGTCGGAGAGCAGGCTACGGAACTTTACGAGGAAGCTCGGAAAATGCTTGGACAAATGATAGAAGAGCAGTGGGTACGGGCAAAAGCAGTGATTGGCTTTTGGCCCGCGACGGGAGACGTAGCAACGGATACGGTGACGGTAACCCTCTCCCATGGAGAGGGGCCGGGGGAGAAGGGAACAGAGAGGAAAATAACACTCTTCCACCTCCGCCAACAAAGCAAGCGCGCAAAAGCCCTGCCCAACCTTGCCCTTACTGATTTCATTGCACCTGCGGCCGCGCAAAAAGAAGACTTTCTCGGAGGTTTCGCCGTCACTGCCGGTCACGGTATCGAGCCACACATCAAACGCTTCGAAGACGCCGGAGACGATTACTCCGCCATCATGCTAAAAGCCTTAGCCGACCGCCTGGCAGAGGCCTTCGCCGAACGCATGCACCAGCGGGTCAGGATGGAATTCTGGGGCTATGCCCCAAACGAAAACAAGGACAATAACGCTCTGATCGCCGAACAATACCAGGGAATCCGCCCCGCTCCCGGCTATCCCGCCTGCCCCGAGCACACCGAAAAGACTAAACTCTGGGAAATGCTCGATGCAGAAACAGCCACCGGGATAAAACTCACGGAAAGCATGGCCATGTATCCCGCAAGTTCCGTCTCTGGCTGGTACCTCTCCCACCCGGAATCCCGCTACTTTACCGTACGGGGAATTCAGCCAGACCAGGAAGCCGACTACGCTGAGCGAAAAGGGTGGACGGAAGATGAAAAAGAACGGTGGCTGGCCGCCATTAGGTAGACCGTTAGAAGTTAGCGGCACTAAAAAACTAACGGTCTAAAGATCTAACGGTCTACCATACCAACGGTCTACTTCACGCGGACACCGTGCTTCACCACCATATCCACGTCTTGCAGTAATGCAATATGGCGTAGGACATCTCCTTTTACGGCGATGATATCCGCGAACTTCCCCTCGGAAATTGTCCCGTAATCCTTGTCGACACCCATCATTTTTGCGGGCCAGTAAGTGGCGGCCTTGATGGTGTACATACTGGAAATGTCAAACTCATTTACCCAGACATCCAGTTCATTCCAGGTACTTTGGCAATGAAATTTCATGGGGATTCCAGAGTCGGTTCCAACCATGAGCACCACTCCCGCATCCATCAGTGATTTTACTTTGCGCTCCAACGTGGGCCGGCGAATTGGCGTTAGCTGAAAATAGGGGAGCTGGCCAGGACGGTGAATGCTTGCCCGGATGTCTTCAATTATTTCCGGCGTCAGCCCTTCGTGCCAACAATCGTTGTCGAGTGCTTCGGGATTATCCCGGGTATATTCATAGTTGTAAAGTCCCTCTACGGTTGGGGTCCAGTAAAGCGGGCCGAGGTTCATTTGTGCCGTGCGTTCCCGGATCATTTCCAGCACATCATCAGGATAATTGGGCGCCGAACTAAGGCCAGTATGCTCGAAGCAATCTACTCCGGCTTTCAGGCCCCTGCGGATTTCTTCAGGGCGGTGGCTGTGTGCCACTACGGTCAGGTTGCGCTGGTGCGCCTGATCTACCAGCGCCATGAAGGCGTCCATCGGAATTTGGTCCTGATCTACCACTTTAATGCAATCGACGCCGGCATCCGCCAGTTCGTTTACCTTATTTCGGGCATCGGCGACCGTTTTAACGGACCAGCGAAACGCTTCCGTACCGGGGTAAGGCTCGTGCTGCAGAAAAGGCCCCGACATGTACATCGTCGGTCCCATCAGTTCTCCGCGATTGATACGGTCGCGCACGGAGAGCGATTCCTTGAGTGGCCCGCCGAGATCGCGGGCGCTCGTCACCCCTGCCATCAGCAGCTGCTTGGCGCTGGCGGGCATAATGATTTCTTCGAGGTAAGGCGGCATCACGGTATCCCAGTACGCGTAGTCGGAATGACCGTTGATCATGAGGTGCACGTGCATGTCCCAAAGCCCCGGCAGGACGCTCATTCCTTCCGTCGAGATGATTTCGGCGCCATCGGGAATAGCGACTTCGGCACGGGTTCCGACCGCTTTGATGCGGTCGTTTTCAATCAAAACGACGCTGTTACGGACAGGCTTTCCGCCAAAGCCATCGATGAGGGTTCCACCGACGAGGGCTTTTACCTGGGCGCGGCCGCTGGTGCAAAGTATAGCAATAAAAAGCAAGGTGAGTAAAGTGCGCATAGTGGGTGAGTCTCCTAAAATAAAGCATCAATATAGGCTTCCCGGACTTACTTAACGGGGTTTAGTCCTTCTCTCAGACCATTTCTCCCCTGAAAGTAGGCCCAACTACTTCACTTAAGTTCTTTCACTACCCCAAAGACACTATTCTGACAACCATTCCCTAACCGCTCCGTTACACCACTAAAACGAGTGAATTATGTTTGGACTATTCAAGAAAGACCCCATCAAACAACTGGAAAAAAAGCACGCCCGCCTGCTAGAAGAAGCCATGGCCGTACAGCGCAGTGGTGACCTCCGGAAATATGCCGCGATGATGGAAGAAGCCAATAAAATCGAGGACGAGATCATTGAGCTGAACAAAAAGAAGGCTTAACCGTGGCACACAAAAAGCCTAACCTGCCTACGAAAACGTGTATTGTTTGCGGACTTCCTTTCGCCTGGCGGAAGAAATGGGAGAAGAATTGGCAGGAGGTTAAATATTGCTCGGAGCGTTGTCGAAGGAATAAATCTAAGCCGCCCGTTACCGATTCTTAATAGCGCTTCGTTTACAAACAAAATGGCGCAACTACTATGCGTCTAAAGGCCGCAGGCCGCCCTGTTTATGGAAAATCGCCCTTACGAGCTCCCGCCGGTCGAAGATGACCAGGATCAAAGTTTCGCATTTCATCCAAAAAATGTATACCTGACGCTACTGCTCGTCAGCCTGACCATTTTGTTCCTGACCCTTTCCGGAGCATTCATCTACACCAGGGTACAAAGTGACCTCCCTCCCCTTAAACTCCCCATCCTCTTCCTGGTAAATACGGCCATCTTACTGGCCTCCAGCTATACGATGGTCCTGGCAAAACGTGCCTACCTCGCGGATGACACCAAGCGGTACATCCGAATGCTCTGGTACACCATGGGACTCTCCTTTTTCTTCCTGGGCATGCAATGCATTGCCTGGTACTTATTGTTTGAGCAGCAGATATTCATCACCTCCGATAATTCTGCAGGCTACCTCTACGTCATCTCCGGTCTACACTTTCTCCACGTTATTGGAGGAATTCCCTTTTTGGGCACCTTCCTTTACAAAGCCAACAAGTACATGAAGGAACCAGTCTCCGTATTGGTCTATTTCAGTGACCCAGCTAAACGACTTAACCTCCGGCTACTGAGCCTTTACTGGCACTTCCTCGACGGGTTATGGATCTACCTGGTACTATTCTTCTTTATTAACCAACTGGTTTGGCAGTTTTTCCCGGGGTAAGTAGAAGGAACTGAGCCCCCCCGACCGGCAGGGATTGGGAGTAGCATATTAATCTACCTTTACCGCATTACTACTCGTAGATTGGTAGAGGAGCTCCGCTCCGAACGTTATAAATGAAAGTCTATACAATAGCTTGATTCCTCCTTTCCTTAAAAATCGATCCGTAAAAAGCCAGGAAGGGTAGCCCTATAGTAAAACAGTAACATTGCTTTAACGAAGTTGCTTATGCAGCTGTCTGGGAAAACGCATCTATCCTCTGTACAATGACGGCTACCCCCGTAACCGTTATCTTTCGGATGAAACCACCACTCCATGCGTAACTTCCTTCTGGCCTGCTTGCTGGCCCTCACTGCTTCAGCCATGGCCCAAGACTACTCTGCTGATTACAAAAAGATCACTGCCCTCGAACAAGAAGGCAAATTTCGCTCCGCGCTCGCCGAAGCAGATAAACTCTTTAATAAAACCAGCCGCGACGGCGACGAAGACGATATGCTTAAGGCACTCGCCCTGCGTGCTACCTATACTTTTCAGCTGGAAGAAAATAGTGCTGATGCGGCCTTGCGGTTGTTCCATCAGGCCCTCGAAGACAACCGTAACCGGCCAGTCATCGCTCCCGTACTGCATTACCTGATCGGACAAGGGTACTACACCTACGCTCAACAAAATCAGTATCGCCTCCGCAACGCTACGGCCGTTGCGGCCGAAGGCCGCCCCGCTGTCACCACTCCGCTGGAAGACTGGAACCTCCAGCAACTCAAGGAGGCCGCCGAAGAACACCTCCTGCAGGCCCTCGAAATCGCCCAGCGCCAGCGGACGCCGCTGGCCCAGATTCCTGCCGTCATCGCAGGAGATAAAGCGGGCTATGCGAAACGCCCTACCCTGTTTGACCTCCTGGCTTATACCGCCATGGATTACCTCGCGAATCCATTGCTGTCCGTAGGCTACGTCGAGCCGGCTAACCCGGAACGGTTCCTCGTTCCGGCAGCGGCCTTCGTAAAGCTGGACCTGTCCGACCTCGACCCCGCGGCGGGCTCCACCCGCCGGTTGAAGATCTACCAATCCCTGCTGGAACTCCATCTCGCTTCAGGGAAAACCAACAGCCAGGCACTGCTATACGCCGACCTTAAACGCATCGCCGCCATCCGGAGCTGGAGCCCTGACCTCAATGCGGTAAAGCGCCACCTGGAGGCCATGTATGACGAATACGCTGGCGTCCCTGGCCAGGGGAAGATCCGAGTGGAGCTGGCCCAGCTTTACGACCGTAGTGACGACCTTTTGGGTAAGCAGCCCAAAGCAAAAGCCTTGGAGATCATCGCTTCCATTAAGGATAAAACCCCTGCCGTAGTGCGGGCGGCTGAACTATTACGCCGTCAGATTACGCAGCAAACCCTGAACGTAACAACCCAGGAGGTGTACCCAGGAGACAATCACCTACTCCTCAAAGTAGATTACCGCAATATCGAGCGGATATACCATAAAGTGGTAGCAATAGACGATGACATTGTGGTCAATAGCTATCGGCCCCAAGAACAGCAGCTAAAAGCGTGGCAGAAAGCCAGAGCGATAGCCTCCAAAAACTTCCGCCTGGCGGAGAATGACGATTACGAAGACCATAGCACTGAGACCTGGTTGCCCACACTGCCAAGTGGGCGCTATGTGCTGCTCACCAGCAACAACAAGCAATTTGATCAAAGCAAAGGTATCATCACCGCCAATGTGTTTCAGGTTTCAGACCTGGCATTAATCGCAGTAGAGGATGCTCTCTCCCCCTACTACGAAGTTGTCCACCGCAGCACCGGGGCGCTACGCCCCGGCGTCAAAGTGACGATCTTCCGCCAACAAAACCGTAGGGACGCGTGGAAGAAGGTGAAATCCGTAACGACCGATACTGAAGGGCGCTTCCTCAAGCCCGACATCAACAGGAGTCAGGTTCGTTTCCTGCTGGAAGATGGTGCCGATCGCTTTTCGAGCGATGCGACGTACTTGTACGGCTACGAGCGGGAAGATAATCGTCGTAGTCGCCCCTATACTCCTTTGTTTACCGACCGGGCCATCTACCGGCCAGGGCAAACCGTCCACCTCTACGGCATTACCGGGGAGATGGACCCTAAGGACATGCCCCAACTACTGACCAATAAAAAAGTGACGCTACGCCTCTTCGATGCTAACGGCCAGGAGGTCGACGCAACGGACGTAAGTAGCGACGAATTCAGTCGCTTCAGCCATAGCTTCAAACTTCCTGCGGGAGGTTTAACGGGAAGTTTTTACGTAAATACTGACGGTGGTTCGGTCAGGTTCCGGGTAGAGGAATACAAACGGCCCAAGTTCAAGGTGACACTGACGGCACCGGACTTCGCCGTTGCCGGCGAAGCTACTGAAGTTACCGGCCAGGCAAGCCTTTTTGCCGGCCCGGGCGTCGATGGCGCAGCTGTCAACTACCAGGTATTCCGGGAAGAAATCCGCTGGTTTTGGTGGGGCCGCGGAGGTGGCCAGGATCGTGAACTTGTGGACAGTGGAGAAACGATCACCAATGACGACGGCAGATTCAGCATCACATTTACCCCAGCAGACAATCTCGGCAATACCCGTACGCGCTATAGCTACGTTGTTGAAGCTGATGTTGCCGATGGCACCGGAGAAACACACTCCGCCGAAACCGCTGTCTCTTTACGGAGCGACAAGCCCGTAGTCTCCCTCCAGCCCAATAAGGAAATACTGGACGTTACCGATACCCTTCGGCTACAAGCCAGTGGCACGGAGGATGACATCACCATCACTTACCGTCTGCTGCCAGTCGACATGACCGGTGCTGCCCTCACGGAGCGCCAGTGGGACTTTCCTGACCGGCCGATATTAGACGAAGACGACTACCGCAAGCACTTCCCTGGGTTTGCGTTTCAGGCTACTACTCCCTTTGCCGAGTGGGCCGCGGCAGCCCCCATTGCCCAGGGCCGCCTGGAACTCAAAAAAGGTAAAGGAGCTCTGGCAATAGACCTTGCCGGCTATCCGGCAGCGCATTACCGACTTGAATGGAACTACCCCGATGGCACCTTCGGAACACCCAGCCACATCAAGGTATTTGACAGTCAGCGAGGCAAGCTCCCTCCCGGGATGTTATACCACCTTACTGGCCTGGACCAGACAGTAGAGGTCGGGCGACCTATCACCATACAACTGCTATCGGCCCTTCCGCTACCGCACCTGTCCTATCAATTCGGTAGCCGCAAAGGTCAGTTCCCGGCCAATACTACCGCCAGCAACACCGCAACGATCAGTTACCTACCAGGCGAAGCTGATCGCGGCGGGATCGGCTTCTCCTACCGATTTGTACGCAACAGCGTATTTCACCAGGAGAATCAACGCTTTTACCTTGGCTGGGACAACAAGCAACTTAAAATCGACTACGCTACTTTCCGGGACAAACTCCGCCCGGGCACCCCTGAGCGTTGGACCCTGACGGTAAAAAATGCCGACGGCTCCCCCGTGAATGCTGCCGCCCTGGCGAGTATGTACGACGCCAGCCTCGACCAGATTTATCAGGGTGAGCAATGGCAATTCAACCCGTGGCCTAGCTATTATGGCAATTCAACAAACGCCAGCCTTTTTAATAGCGGCACCGCCTACAGTTACGGCCGTACGGTACGCCGGCTTGCAGATTTACCGCAGGTTCCCGGAGTTCCCAGCCTCAACCTGGCCCCATTTGGATGGTACGGACGAACACGTAATATGCGTTTCAAAACTGCCCGGGCTGCCGGAGTAGTGAGCGAGGAAATGGAAATGGCTCCGGCTGGAGCACCGCCACCACCACCGCCACCAGCTCCCGCAGGAGAAGCAGTAATGTATTCCTTAGAGGTACAAGCTGATGAAACCGTTGCCGGGGTTGCGCTATCAAAAATGGAGATGGAAGCATTATCTGGCACTGAGGTAGACAATTCTCCTCCGCCGGTACAGGTTCGCACCAACCTGCAGGAAACGGCCTTCTGGTTCCCGGAATTAACGAGCAATGACAACGGAGAATTAACGATCAGTTTCGACAGCCCGGAGGCACTAACCAGTTGGAGATTCCGGGTCTTCGCGCACGACAAAGACCTGAATGCTGCAGTATCCGAACAAACCATCGTTACCCAAAAAGAGCTGATGGTCCTGCCTAATGTGCCGCGCTTCCTCCGCGAAGGCGATGCCCTGGCACTTACCGCACGGGTAAACAACTTAAGTGAGCAAGGCTTACTAGCAAAGGCAACGGTAGAGTTCTTTGATCCGGTGACCAACAAAGTACTTTCTCTGGGCGCGTACGCAGGTGCCATGGAATGTCCTGCAGAGCAGACTATTCCGGCTGGCAAGGGCGAAACTTTCTGCTTCCCGTTGGACGTGCCCGAAGGCTTATCCGAACAAGGCATGATTGGCTACCGGGTCATCGTTCGGGGTGGCAACTACTCCGATGGAGAAGAAAACGTGATTCCGATTCTGACGGACCGTACACTGATTACCGTCAGTCAACCCTTCTACCTCAAACGGAAGGAGAAAAAGACGGTAACCCTGCCAGTAATGGCGGATAACAACAGCCCAAGCCTCCGTCACGTAAACTATACTTTCCAGGCGACCACTAACCCCGCCTGGATGGCCCTCAAGGCTTTGCCTTACCTGATGGAGTATCCATACGACTGTACGGAACAGATTGCGAACCGGTTCTTTGCTAACCAGCTTGCTTACGTCACGGTTAGCAACAAGCCAATTCTGGAAACTGTCTTTCAGCAGTGGAAGAATGACCCGGAGGCCCTCAAAAGTGAGTTGGAACGCAACCCCAGCCTGAAGAATGCCCTGCTCACCGAGACTCCCTGGGTACGG
>CAZTTF010000305.1:0-3626 GCA_964616365.1 uncultured Lewinella sp.
AATGGCTATTCACGGTATCAGTCCGGAATACGTCGCTGAGATGAACAAGTTGGGGTATAAAAACCTGAGCTCGGGAGAGATCGTGAACGCAAAGATTCACGGGGTCAACGCAGAGCGTATTGCTGACTGGCAGCGTGCGGGCTTAACGAACCTTAGCCTGGACCAGGCGAAGAACATGGCGATCCATGGTGTGGACTCCGATCTCGTGAAGGCGCTCGCAGACTACGGTTTTACGGATCTTACTGCTGAGCAGGTAACGAGCGCTAAAATCCATGGGCTGAGTGCCCGCCGGATGGCGGAGCTTAAGTCTACCGGCCTGCCGATGAATAGCCTGGAAGAAATTCAGAGCGCTATGATTCACGGCGTAAGCCCTGAGTACATTTCCGGGATGCGGGCAATTGGTTACAAAGATTTGTCGATGAATGAGTTTGTACAGGCCAAAATCCACGGTGTAAATGCAGAATGGGCAGCATCTTTCCGCGAAGTCGGATTTAAGGATATTCCTTTTGACACCTTACTTCAGCTGCGCATCCATGGCGTAAGCGCTGGTTTTATTAAAGATCGCCTAAAAGAAGGCCGATCGTTGAATGACTATATCAAGATGAAAATTCATGGGCTGTAGGCTTTCGGCCGCTGAGACATCGGATGAACTCTTGTCTGGTTCCGACTGAGTCGGTAGGGGAAAATAGATCCGATGACCTGTAAACCGTCCATGACCAAAACCAAGAAGTTTCAATTTGAGCCCCCTCACTCACATTAGGCCGTGAATGCTGGGGGCTTTTTATCTTACGGCCATGATCGATCCCGCAATTCGCGCCCATCTTGCTCAGGAGCCTAACATTGCTCCGCTTGTGGCTGCGATGGAAATCCCGCCGCGCCCCGACCACGGCGGGGATGTTTATTTTGGTTTACTTCGCTCCATCGCATATCAGCAACTAAGTGGTAAGGCAGCCGGTACAATTTTTGGCCGCTTCCTCGACCTCTTCCCGGATGGCTACCCGCATCCGGAACGGCTGCTGGCCATGGAGGATGATGCTATCCGCTCGGTCGGCATGAGCCGGGCAAAGACGGCTTACGTTCAGAACGTTGCGCAGTATTGGCTGGATAATAAGCTGATCGTGGCGGACTGGTCGCAGTGGTCCGATGCAGAAATCATCAAAATGCTGACCACAATCAAAGGAGTAGGGCAGTGGACCGTAGAAATGGTACTGATGTTTGTCTTGAAGCGGCCAGACTTGCTACCGCTGGATGATTTAGTGGTGAAGCGGAATATCATCAAGCTATTTGGTGTCGATGACACCAAGCTAAAAGGAAAAAAGCTGAATGCGGAGTTGATTCGGGTGACGGAGTCCTGGCGGCCCTTCCGGAGTTATGCGAGCCGGTTTATGTGGGCGTGGGATGGGACGGAGGTGTAGCGTAGTCGGTAGTCACGTAGTGGATAGTTAAGTAGTCAAATAAGGGGTAGGCAAATAGTCGAGCAGTAGGTAGTCAAGTGATGGAGCGAGTGAAACCTTACTCATGCCTTGTTTAACGTAAATACTGAGCAAACTTTCGTATCCGTTCTAAGTAGTATCACTTAACACCCTGGAATGAAACACTTTATCATCTTTTTTGCAATTCTGATCGGTTCGACACTTTGTGGACAGACCAACATTGAGTTGGGAGGACAGGCTCCGGAGATTGTGGTCACCGACTGGTTAAAGCACCAGCCTAAGGCGAGTAGTTTTAAGAAGAAATTTATTGTCCTCGACTTCTGGGCCACCTGGTGTAAACCTTGCCTTGATGCTGTTCCGCACATGAATGCGTTGCGACGGAAATTTCCGCATAAAGACCTGCTTTTTATAGCCTTGACTTCAGAACCTCCGGCATTAGCTACTTCGGTGTTTGACCGGGTCAACTTTGAGGTGTCGGTGGCTTCCGATGTCTCACGCAAGACGGAAATTAACTTTGGGAACGGTATATCGGGCCTCTCCCGCTATCCGATGACGGTGCTCATTGACAACGAAAACATTGTTCGTTGGATCGGAAGCCCATCCGATTTAACCGAAGAGATGGTAGCGCGATTTCTCGAGGCGGGGCAACAGGTAGACCCTAGTGCTGGGGCGGAGATGGCCATTGACAAAGATTATGAACCAAAGTATATCAGCGGTCATGATTTCTATGAATTCGTTGAGACCGACTCGCCGGAGGTCTTGGTTAATGTATTTGAGCTTGATGAGGTGCCTGGGGGTAAGCCCATAGGTACCGTAGTGCGTGGAAGCCATGCGCACTTTGATTTGACAACGTTGCCCAAGTTCTTTGAGGTTGCCTTTCCGGGGATAAAACTCGTGGTGCCCACGCAGTTATATTCCCGTACTTACGGTATCAGCTTTTACAACCCCAAGCCAGACCGGGCTAGTAACCGGGCAATCCTGCGGGAAATCTTCCGCCAGGCAGGCTACACCGCGACCTTCTCCACCGGAAGTGCCCAAAAGCATACGCTCACCATTGTGAATCCCAACAAATTAGCGCCTACCCAGTCTACGCAGCGCTGGCCGAGTTGTAAGCCGGATGAGTTCAACAGCTACCTTTGCCAGAAAATGAAGCTTACTGAACTTGCGGATGAACTTAACAAGCTTACCGATGACCAGTGGATATATGAAGGGAGAGATCGGAAACGCTATGACTTTGAGCTCTTTCTCGGGGAAACAGAGGCCCTGAAAAGCGCCTTGAAAGCATATGGGGTACGCATGAAGTCCAAGCCAATTGAAGTAGAAGTAGTTACGGTGCAATAGCAGGATGTCTGTAAGGGAAAATGCTGGGTGGAGCCCGATAATCCTGCCGGAGTTATTTAGGTAGTCAAGTAGTGGGTAGTCAAGTAGTGGATAGTCAAATAGTGGATAGTCAAATAGTCGATAGTCAAATGTTGGTTAGTGTTTCCAAGGATGTTAGCGATTAATAAATACTCGCTTGTTCTACATTTGCCTTGCAGGCGTTTTCCAGGGCACTCCGCTTACGGATGGCTTTAATCTTAGGGTCATTGGTGCCGGGTACTGGCTTTTCAAGCGTAAAATAGAGATGGAGGTATAAGTTACCAATGCCGGGAATGAGACTAAGGCATTGGTTGACGGGCAGGAGTTGACGGTGACGAATAAGTCTAACCAGCAGGCGCAACCAATCGAACAAGATCATTAGGGTAACAGGGTTGATGATTTTCTTGAGGGGCATGGTGTAAGGGTTATTCCTTCAACTTACTCCCGGTGAGGTTAGGCTTAAAATCCATTCTGCGAATCCAGGCAGATGATCGACATCGTCGGGTAAATTTTGCTCTTGATCTCACTCCTCTGCACCTGCGTCCGCGCCCAAAAAAGCGACCAGCTTCCAAGAGAAAGTCGAGCGGAAAAGGCAACTTTTCCTCCGCTCACGACCTATCTACTAAAGCCGTATTTTTGCGGCTCAAATTTTGTCCCAAGATGTCCAACGAGCTAAAGCTGTACAACAGCCTGACCCGCCAGAAGGAAGTATTCACCCCACTCACGCCCGGCCATATCGGTCTTTACGTGTGTGGACCGACCGTGTACAGTGATGTGCACCTCGGTAACTGCCGGACGTTTACGAGCTTCGACATCATCTACCGTCACCTGATG
>CAZTTF010000306.1:0-11279 GCA_964616365.1 uncultured Lewinella sp.
CCACCCGCGCCGCTGGCGCGGAAGGTGTCGATCTTTAAATCGGCCTTGTTGATGTTGATGTCCTCTGCTTCCATCTTTGGCAGTACCGCAACGGTAGCGGCAGATGTATGCACGCGGCCCTGGCTTTCGGTTTTAGGAACGCGCTGTACCCGGTGGGCACCGGATTCGAACTTGAGCCGTGAGTACACATCGTCACCCTTAACTTCAAATACCAATTTGGAGTATCCGCCGGCAGTACCTTCGTTTTCATCGATCACCTCAATCTTCCAGCCCTGACTGTCGCAGTAGCGTTTGTACATGTCGTAAAGGTCGCCAGCAAAGATGGCGGCCTCGTCGCCGCCAGCACCTGAGCGGATTTCCATGATGATGTCCCGCTCGTCCTCAGGGTCTTTGGGAATGAGCATTACCTTGATCTCCTCGTCCATCACTTCCTTACGCTCCCGCAGCTCGTCGTATTCCATCTGGGCCATTTCCCGCATTTCGGGGTCGGGGTCTTTCCGCATCGCATCGCTTGACTCAAGGTTGTCCAGCAAATCTTTATACTCGAGGTAGGTGTCCGCAATCGGGCGCAGTTTACCGTACTCCTTATTCACCTTAGTGAAGCGGTCGGGAGAGGTAATCACCTCGGGGTCGCCGAGTTGCTCCTCAAGGTTTTTGAAACGGTGAAATATGGCTTCTAACTGTGCTAGCACGGATGGACGGTTTGGTCAGATCGATAGTTGGGGGCGCAAAGATAATGCATGTGGGGGAGGGGAGGTTGAAGTTTGGTCGTACATATGTATATATACGTCTCCCTTTGAAACTAAAAGTGCACTGCTATAGCCATCGCAATACCTCTTTACGGGGGGGTAACACTGAGGCAAGCAGAACTTCGGTAGCTTTGTTTATACCTTCACCTAACCTACCGTCAAATGCTTTTCTTTTTCCTGTTCTTGGTGGTTATCCTGGCAGTTTTAACTACTCTGGGCCGCGTTGCGGTGCATAGTGCCAAAGGGTTCAGCAATTTTCGACAATCGAATTCCGATCTTGCCAAGACTGGTAGCCTGATCGGGGATGCCGCAACGGTGATCGGTCTTCCGGCTATTTTTCTCGTCTTCTTTTGGGGGGAAGGAGGTGCCGGAAACGAGTTTGGTTTTTTATTCTCGGGTTGGCAACGGTTTTTTTGGCTGGGCCTGATTCTTTCTTGTACCGTCGGGTATTTTTTGGCAGTTTACCATGATGCGCTCTATGCTTCCCGCCTGGAATTACTGTTGTACTTCCTTGCGGGATTGGGGATCGTAATCAATGTGATGATCGCGTGGCCGATGTTGATTGACGGGGGTGCCATAATCATTCCTTTGCTGGGTAACCTGCCGATCATCCTGTTATTTGCGCTGGTATTTACCCGGCGGCATGCACTTTTAATGCACCATTCTACCGAACTTTTAGAACAACGCCGGTTTGCAGATAACGAGGTGTTGGATTATTTGCCGGACTATGACCCGAGTAAAATGTATCAGTTCTCCGGAAGTGCGGGGAACTTGTTGCAGCAGTCGCTACCTTTGAAAATCGCTTTCAGTATCGTTGCTGGTGCTGTTTTTCTGGGGCTTTGTTTTGTAGCCTTTAGCCTGATGGGATTCGAGGTGATTATTTGAAAAGGGGCGCGGCCGCCGGTGCCGGGGGAATACCCTTGGAGAGCAATGGGGGGGGTAGCAGTGTCGGGCTAAGGCGCTTCGTTTAGATACAAAATGGTCACTCTGGCGTTAATTCGAACAACCAGTTTTGGACCTCGAAACTGCTTAGCAGTTTTTTCGGAATCCCCCTTCAGCGACGCAGGAGCGGTTCGGGGAGGGTTCGGGAGGGGATAAAAAGCGCGGTGTGAAAATACTATTAAATGAAATGCGCTACGTTGTATCAACCACTAACCATCGCTTATGTCTCGCCGCCGAAAGTTATTATTGCTCCTGTTTGTTGTTGTCATCTTTTGTACCGTACCTGAGTTAGTCCATCAAAATGACGGCAAAAGCAACCCAAAGGGTACCGTTGGCAACGGGAGTATCGAAAACGCCTGGCTGTTGCCATGGAGCGGCCCTAATTACCGGTACTACAGCCCTTTTAGTTATTTCATTCTGGACCGGGCGTACGCGCACCATAAGGTCCACGCTACGCTTCTGGAGGCCTACGCTAAACTGGAAACGCGTACCCCCGGTCGGAAATACCGGATCATGGAGGCCGCGCAGCAGCGCGGCGGCCGGCCCTGGCCCCACCGTACCCACCAGACGGGCATGAGTGTTGATTTTATGGTCCCCAAGCAACGTAAAGGCCAGCCGTTCCGCTGGCTGGATCGCATCGGTATCTGGCACTACCTTTTATCCTTCGATGCTTCGGGGAAGTGGTCCGAAAACGTTGCCATCGACTTCGAGGCCATGGGCGAGCATTTGCTGGCACTCGATGACGCTGCCCGTGAGGAAGGGCTCCGGATCAAGAAGGTGATCTTGAAGATCAACCTGAAGGATGACTTCTTTGCTACTGAAAACGGAAAAAAGGTCAAGGCCCGGGGGATATACTTTGCCAGGTCACTACCTACCTATGTGGATAACTTGCACGACGACCATTACCACGTAGACTTTGCCTACCGGTAGTTTTGCTCAGGGCTTTATTGGCCCGGTTGTTGTAGCTCGGATGTTGTTGGATAAGATGACCGGGGAGGACTAAAATTGGGTAATGGTTGTATCACCTCTGCCACTGTTGGCTAATAATTCATTGTTTGCCGTTTACCGACGCTAACCCCTGTCATTGGTTTGCCAATGAACCGAAACCCCACTTTCTTGCGTTACCCTGTCAAATTCTACGCTATGCGCATATTATCAATCCTGGTACCATTGGTGTTTCTGGTAACTACTGCTTGTAATTCCCAGAGCAACCAGATGGCCACGAATCCAAAAGACGAACCAGCTGCAGAGGCTAAGGCCGAGCTCAAGCTGAGTGACTACAATTACAACCCTCCGATGAAAGAAGGAGAGTTTGAGTTGATTGAAAAGCCGGAATCCTACTGGAAAGAGCGGCTGGCCGGACAGGCTTATGATGTACTGCGGAACGACGGTACTGAACGCTCCTTTACCAGTCCCTTGCTGAAAGAAAAACGCGCAGGCGTTTTTACTTGTGCTGCCTGTGGCCTGCCACTATTCGCTTCAGATACCAAGTTTAAGTCTGGTACAGGCTGGCCGAGCTTCTACGAGCCTATTAATCCTGCTTACATCAAGCAGGATGTTGACAACCGTTATGGTATGCGCCGGGTAGAAGTATCCTGTGCCCGTTGTGATGGTCACCAGGGACACGTATTCCCCGATGGTCCGGACCCCACCGGGCTGCGTTACTGCATCAACGGCGTTTCGATGGACTTCATTCCGCTAGAAGATATTGAGCCGTATACCAAGCTCCTGATGGCTGAAAAAGCAGAGACGGAGAAAATGGAAGACAAGGCTGACGGCGGAGAGTAATGTCACCGTCTCACTACAATGACCGTTGCGAACGGGCTGGTACACATCGTATCAGCCCGTTTGTAATTATTAGAGGTTGTTGTCTTATGCAGTATTCCCTTTCTTTCCTTCGGGCTGTAGCTTATCTTTGCGGCGCTCAAGTAGCTTATGGAGCTTCAACAACAACCTAACTACTCAAGCCCGCCCCTATAGTTCAAGGGATAGAACGTTGGTTTCCTAAACCGAAGATGCAAGTTCGAGTCTTGCTGGGGGTACCACCGACAAACAAAATGTTTGTCTTTTATTGACGCTTAAGGCCCGCACTAGACTTTACTAGCTGGTGCGGGCCTTTTTTATGGGGTGAAATTGTTTGTTTTTGCCCGTAGTTGCCTATTTTGGACTTGGTTTTCTAACATATTTCTAACCAAGTTCAAATTTCTAACATCGTGACGGTTCGCCCTATTCTGTGGAAGCAAAGGAAACGTAAAGACGGTACCTGCAACATCAAGATATACGTCAACCCCACCAACGGAAAAAAGTACCGGCGGACCGATTACCACGTGTTGCCCGAGCAATGGGACGACGAAGCGGGTAGGGTAGTGCGCGGCGTTCCGTTGGCCACCAAGGTCAACGCACAGCTGGAGAGCCTGGTCAACCGGATCAGAGGTGAGCACCTGCTGGGCGGTACGCAATCCCTTTCCGCTTTCGTCTGGCAGTACTACGAAGAGTGCAAAGCGGGCCTGCATCCGATCCGCTACGAGACGTACCGATCTTACCCAACCTTTGCGCGGAAGATCGAGGCTTTCGCGGCCTATCGTGACCAGGAAGCAATATTCTTCGACGACGTCACGATCCCCGTGTACCTGGACTTTGTCCAGTGGCTCCGCAGCGACGGTCTGGGGGCGCACGCGGTGGCCACCTACGTCAAGCACTTCAAGAAGTTTATGAATGTCTCTTTCGAGCTCGGGCTGCACAGCAATGAAGTGCAGCGCAAGAAAGCCTTTAAGAGCCTCAAGCCAACCACTCAAAAGAAGATCTACCTGACGCCTGAAGAGGTAACGGCTTTCTAAAATGTCGACCTCACCGACCACCCGCTCCTGCAGCAGGAGCAGGACCGCTTTCTCACCTCTTACTATTTCATTCTCCGCTTCAAGGATAGCACCCGGATCAGCCGCGATAACTTCATCACCCGCGACGGTGTGTACTACTTTACCAATACCAGTTCTAAAACCGATGTCTCCAAGTTCATCCCGGTAAAGCCCTTGGTGCGGGACATCATGGAGCGTACGGACTACACCCTGGCCCACGTCAGTAACCAAAAGGCTAACGAGCGGGTGAAGATGATTGCGGCCCGAGCGGGGATCAGTACGATCGTAAACGGAGATCCTAAATGGTCGTTGGTGACTACCCACACAGCGCGCAGGAGTGCAGCCACAAACTTATGGTTAGCGGGCACCCCATTACCCGAGATCATGCAGCTGGGCGGCTGGCGCTCGGAGAGCCAGCTGAAGACTTATTTGGTGGCTTCGGGGTTGGAGTTGGCGAAGGTGAGTGCGGGGAGGGCGTTTTTTAGGTGAGGAACGTTTATTGCATGCGCCGTACGTAGCGAATGCGGAGTATGGTCGACATGCAAATTGTTGGCAGAAGTGTTCTTTTTTATTCTTCTATCATTCTATTTATTTTGGGTTGGATAAACCAAATTCCTATTGGATAAAACCAAATCAGAAAAAACTCTCCTGCAAAATCTCCAAATTCAACCTTTCTTTGCAACTCTGCTGTTTTAATAGTTTTTGACACAAAGTACAAGCAGTAGAAAATACAGAACATTGAAAATAAATGAAGAGGAACTATTAATCCAAAGATTGCAGGATTGGGTTCTCCCCCTGTAATTCTCATTCCATTCATCATTGTTACTATAATAATTGAAAAGAAAAGAATATAAATTACTGGTATTAGTAGAAAAATTTTAAACCTTCCCACTTTTAATTTTAATTCATCTGGAATTTTCCTATCTAATCCAACCCCAATTGAATAAAACCAACCAAAGAAAACACCCATAAACAATATCATTATCAGAGGAAATATTTTGAAGTAATTGAACATCAATTCTGGATTGGAGTTATTTCCACTTGAAATTCCTGAAATCATACTACCCATTAAAATGAACTGAAATATCATTGGTATTCCAAATATTAATAGGAATAATTGCCAATGCTTAGCTTTTAAGACTTTTTCTATCATAGTTTTTATTTTATTTCCGCCAACAATTGAATATACGCATTGCGCGAATATTGGCAACAACGCAATGCGTATATCCCACAATATAGCTCCACTCTCTCCAAAAAAAAGCCGCCCACTCCAAAAGAGTAGACGGCCAAAAGGCAAAGGTTGTAGTCACGCAAACTCTTCCGCTGGCGCACGGCTCCCGCCGTGCAGCTCCAGTATGTCAGTTACGGTATTGAGTTGTGAGCTGACCACGAGCACCCGCTCAAGGGTGTTGGCGGCCACCTGCCGAAGATAGCCGAGCTCGATCTGCAGGTTGTCTAATTTTTTGTTTGGTTGGTTGTTGGAGAGATTCGCTGGATAACCTGACTGCATGTGTCTTTCTGAGTCTCGACGCGAGTATCGAGCGCTCCTGTCGCCTTGGGAGGATAGGCTGGATATTCTCTTTTTGTTATATGTCATTTTACCATCCTTTACGTTCTTTTACAAGCGGCTACCGGATAGAACAATTGACTTGAGATACTTTCGCCTTAAGAAACGTCAGAAAGAAGAAGTGCCCAAAAGACTGGGGAATCTGATGCTGGCCAGTCGGTAATTATAAAACAGAGTTATGAAATTTATCCTCTCCGTATTGCTATTGCTTTTTGTAATCCCTTCTATCAGTGGACAGGGGCAAATTCAAAATGGTACAGCGAAACCTCGCACAACGGCATAGTAATACAGAATAGCTTTCCTAAGGGGGGGGGCTACACCGGAGAGGCTGAATTAGGCTACAACCCCAGCTACCTTACCTTTTTTACCCGTGTGGCCAACGATACTGAAGACACTTTAGATATGAAAATTCAATTTTCATCTGATTCAATTCCGATTCCCGGCGCTCCAAATACGCTGGCAAAAGTCTTCTTGCCTGCGGACACCATGACTAGAGCTAAGGAGCATTTGAAGTATTACGGATTAACCGAATTAGATCGTTTTGATCAAGCTACTGCATTCGAAAAGACCTTGCGTCCTCAAGAAGAATGCCTTTTCTACGTTGTCGTGGTTTTCTATCAAACCCATGATGGCGAATGGAGTCAAGAAAGAGGAGGCAATAGGGCCGAACTAATAATGAAAGGGAACAACCTTTACTACAACATGCAACCACAAATTAACCTACTGCCCTGTGGACAGATTACCTTTCCTCACTAGTTAGTCTGAAAGTTATGGAGTATTCCATGAGATACGATTTGCAGCATTCTCTGTGGTTCTAGACATATTTTTCTGTTTGCCGGGAAAACGAACTCCCCGGTAAGAGTGTAAAACGGGAGCTTTTCATGATGCGCTATGTACAAAGAGATGTACCTCAGTGTAGGCCCGTAGACGGGCTTTTAGGGGCAGGAGCCTGGCTTGCCTGACGATCACTGCACCTGCGTTTGCGCCCGCAATTGCTCTTCTTTGGTAAGGATGTCGATGATGGTCTAGGTAGCAAATTCCCGTAATCGTGTGTCGGCTTATTCGCTGATATGCCTCGGATGCTCCTGGTCTTGCGGCGATAAAAAAACAATCCCGGCTTCTGGGCGTTCAGACGTGGAGTTGTCGATGTTTTTTGGCAACGGCTATCATACTTTCGAGTTGGATTATCCTGATTTCCTGGATTGTCCTGGTCTACTATTCAACCAAACTACCGCTTAATGAGCGTTTCCGTGAGCTTCCGTTTTGTCTTGTTGTTTTGCATCTTGGGCCTTTTTGTTTCCTGCGGACAGGAGACGGCCTCTGAGTATGCAGTCAACGAACAGTCTTTTGTTATGGAGGGCCCTCTGTTTCAAGGGCCTAACACCGCCCAGGCATCTTTTGCCCCTGCTATGGATGCGGAGGGTAGCCTGAAAAAAGCCACGCTCGCTTCTGCAGTGCTAAAGGCTCCTGCAGGTCAAAACTTTGATGCTTTTTCTAACATTGTGCTACAACTGGTAACGGGTAGCAGCGATATGATTCAAGTGGGGGTGTTGAATCCTGTTCCTAAAGGTCAGTCGACCCTTACCCTCCAGGTCTCAAAAGAAGCGGATCTTACGGAATTACTGTCTTCTGCGGAATGCGTGTGGGTGATCGACGCCAATATTCCCGTCGATATGATGGACACTACCCTTACTTTTTCGGGAGATTTCTCGTTTGACGTCGTACATTCCAAGTAAGGCTACGTAACGGAGAGACCTCGCGCAACGTATAATTCAACCATTGAAAAACAAATCATCATGCTAAAGTCAACTATCCTTTGTTCCTTGCTCACCCTATTCAGCGTGGGTCTCTGCTACGGACAAAACACTAACCAAAAAGAAGCCGATCAGCTGATTGGCGTGTGGGCACCCAGCAATGGCCGCGCCTTGGTGAAGATTCAGAATATTGCGGGTAAATACTATGGTCGCATCGTAAAACTCAAGGAGCCTAACGACCCCGAAACGGGCGAACCCAAGCTGGATAAGAGCAACCCTGATGAATCACTGCGGAGTACGCCGCTACTAGGTATTCGGATGCTCAAGGATTTTGTCTACGAAGGGGATAATGAATGGGGCGAAGGCACCATTTACGACCCTCAAAACGGCAGTCTTTACAGCAGCACGATCAAGCTGAAAAAGGACGGCACCCTCGACATCCGTGGCTACATTGGGGTCAAGGCCCTTGGCCGTACAGATGTATGGAAGCGCATCAAATAAGCGCTACGCCCTTCGGTTCTCTTTACGGTAAATACCCTAGTTATGTCTCATCGAATTTTGTTATTGCTCCTGGTATTGGGGGCATTAGAGGCACTACACGCCCAAACACCGGATAGTACTGCGCAGGAAGATGACCTGGATTTCGGTGAATTTGATGACTTTGACTTCGGAGATGTAGACATCAAAACTTTCTGTTCGTCCAAAATTATCGGCATAAGTCCGCAGCAGCTTATTTCCGTAGGATATGACTTTCAGGGGGGCTACGATGCCAGCTTTTCGGCTATCGGAAGTTTTGCTGATGGGGCTGAGGTGCCTCAGGAAACCTACCGGATTAACTCCACGCAAGGTCTGCGCCTTGCTGCCAATATTCCGGTCTATTCGCGCAACAGTCTGGTCGTGCAACTCGGAGCCAACCTTTGGGATCTACAGTATCAGTTTGATATGCCGGACAACCAGATCAACAATGAAGTAGCCCAGGCCATCAGCCGGAATGGCCTGCGGACTGCAGGGCTGAACACCACTATTTTCAAGCCGCTGGACGAAACTCGTTTTCTCTTGTTTCAGGGGAGTGCCGACCTAAGCGGTGACTATACCTTCAGCGACTTTCAGTCGCTAAGCTACCTGCGGTACTCCGCGGCGGCTCTATTCGGATGGCGGAAGAGCGATTATCTGCAATGGGCCGTGGGAATGTCCCGTACTTACCGGGTGGGGGAGCTGAACTACATCCCGGTCGTCCTGTTCAACTGGACCGCAAAAGATAGCCCCTGGGGAGTAGAATGTCTCCTCCCCGCCCGGGCACACGTACGCTATACCTTTAATCCGCGTAATATGCTGTTTGCGGGCTTTGAGCTAGAGGGGCAGAGTTACCGTATCAATGGGCCTTCGGAAAGTTTAAACAATCAGAGTCTGGAGATCCGAAGGGGCGAAATGCGCTGGCGGATGATGTGGCAACGCCAACTTACGGGCTTTGTCTGGCTGCAAGCCCAGGCTGGATACCGAATTGACTGGAGCTACAACGCAGATGCTTTGTCCGAAGGAGACGAATTCTTCAGAGGCTTCTTTGGCGACCAACCCTACGCGATGCTTAATACGCTTGGTAATTCATTTTACGCGAATATTAGCATCAACCTCGTCAGTCCGTAGGAGGAGGGAAATAATTTACTAATCCATATCTGGCTCAGGCGAATCAGTTACCATAGCGGTCCAACTTCCGCCTGACTTCGTTTGCCTCCTTCTGGCTAATACCCAGACGTACAGCTGTCTCATAATCCCGTTTTGCTTTGTTAGGCTTTTGCTGCAGCAGCCGAATCTTGGCTCGGTTTAAATAGGCTTCGGGGGCGTAAGCATCCAGGCCGAGCGCATAATTTACCATGTCCAATCCCTCTTTTAGGTCTCCCATTAGGGCCATTGTCAGCCCGAGGTGGGTATAGGTGTTGGCTTCCTTATCGTTGTATAAGGATTTTTCGAAGTGCCTTTTTGCGGCGGGTAAATCTCCTTTTTGCAGGTAGGTTTGCCCCAAAGAATTGTGTATTATCGCCAGGCTCAACTCGGTCAGGTCCTCCTCTGCGAGGGCGGATTCGTGGAAGCTGATGGCCTCTTCGTAATTACCAAGTTCTAAATGACTCTGTGCCATGACGATCATGAGGGTGTAATCATCCGGAGCGAGGCTGAGGGCTTGGCCGCAGTATTTCACAACTTCTTCGTTCCGGTCCAATGCAATCAGTGGATCCAGCAATACCCCCAGTAATTCTTCATCCTCAGGGAATTTTTCCAGGAGGGGCTGCAATACGGTAACGGCTTCTGCGAAGTGTTGCACTTCGTTGAGGGTGGTTCCTAGCCCGAATTGTAATTCTGTATCATCGGGGTAGCGCTCAACGCCTGCTCTGAAAGCGGCCAGGGCTTCAACTCCCTGTCCTTCGTATAAATGCGAGTAGCCCTTTAGGGTATATGCTTTAAGGTGAAACTTTTCCTCAAACCCTCTGAGTAGTTTGTCTGCTTTAGGGATCACCCGGACATAATTGCGGAGTTCAAACTGTCTGAGCATATCCTCATAAGTAGAGATCAGGGTTTTCATAGGTGCCAGGTTGTAACAATAGCAGTTGTTCATCTGCCAGGGCGGCTGGCTTGAACAAGGTGCCAATAAATCTAAGATAAGCGTAAGAAAGTATTTTCCTGCTACTATTCGACCAGCGAACGGTTTGAGCTCCTGAATTTTGAGGGAGGTGTATAGGGGATGGTTCGCTTGGGACGCTAGAGCTTTTCTGGCCTTAACAGTTATAAGCTGCTAACCAACAGTAGTAGTCCGCTGAACTATGCAGTGGTTTAGTATCCATTATCGTGAAGCAAAAAAGTGGCCTTGGACAGGTACGTTATGCTTTTTCTTCTACTCGTCCATCCGGGTACTTGGCAAAGCGCCCCTGCTCCCGCGGGTGCACAAACTCGGAGCTAGGCCACGGCCAGCCGCCAAACTGTGTTTTGCGGTACTCCGCAAAAGCGAGGGCAATCTCTTCCTGGGTGTTCATCACGAAGGGACCGTGCTGCGCCACGGGCTCATTGATCGGACGCCCCTGCAGTACCACTAATTCTACGGGCTCACTCCCCGCAACAATGGTGATGGCAGCGTCGGGCTTTACCTGTACGCCTTTATAGTTCTCAATGGCTGCGCCATCAATTGTAGCGCCTGCCCCCTTGAAAAGGTACAATACGCGGTTGGCTTCCGCAGTGGCTACGGGCAAGGTCAGGGTTCCTCCGGCAGCGATGCTGATCAGCCATAGGGCAAGATCGCTTCCGGGTTCTGATGCCCACGAATGGGGTGGGGGAGCGAGCGGTGTGACATTGTCGTACTGCCCGGCAATGACTTTTACCCGGTATTCATGGCCGGCGACATCCTGGCCAGTGATAACGGGAATAT
>CAZTTF010000307.1:0-10918 GCA_964616365.1 uncultured Lewinella sp.
AAAGAAATTCTTGATCAGTTGCCCTAGACTTTTGCGGCCATATTCCTCCCGGCTAATGGCAGGTCGGTACACGAAGGTGCGACCATACTTTTTTGCCGTTACGAATTGACGATCCAATAAGGCTAATGCCAAAGTACTGACAGTGCTGTGTGCAGGCCGCTTGCCTTCCTTGGCTTCAATGGCGTCCCGAAGGTCGCCGACCGTACACTCCTCAAGCTGCCATACGAGGTGCATGAGGTCTTCCTGAGCTTTAGTTAATTTTTGCATAGTTAGTTGATTAACGTAAAGATACGTTATAATGTTGCGAACAGACAAGATTTTTTAACGTAATCATACGTTAATTGCTGTTTTTTAACGGATTTACTTGCTCTCTGCAGGCTCTTAGTTGATTTTATGGTGCTTAATACAGGACATTACTAACGTAGTTTTAGAGAAATTTGTCTATCTCTCAAAACATCTTCCATGCTACGTACCCTCTTAACCTTTACCCTTTTTACGACACATTTACTCTCGGCTCAATCCACTCCGTGGAGTACTTCAGTAGAGGTTGGGTGGAATTCCGGTGGAGACCTTGGTTACGCACTACGACTCAACCACTCCGTAGCTGTCGCAGAGCAACTGAATGTGGTCTTCAGTGCGCTGGTGGAGCGCGCTGTGGTTAAAACAGAGATGGTAGCTGGAGATGCTTATGCACTTTCGGGAGGTATCTCTGAGACTTTTCTTCCGAGTATTACCGCATTTGAATTGCGGAGCGGAGTTGGTGGCGGCCTCAGGAGACAGTTTGATAAGTTTAGTCTGGGGTGTTCAGTAAGGGCTGTATGGCGACTTAACCGCGCACTTGATATAAACCTGCCGAACCGGTTTGCTACAGACGGTTTGCCACTTACGACCAGGAGCATCCGCTACGGTGAGCAGTTTGACCGGTCGCCAGAAATTGCAGACGATGAAGATTTGGTGGTTAGTGGAGATCGGTTGCGCCTGCAAGCCGGCCTGGAGGCCGGCATCGAGCTGAACCAGCACCTTGAGCTTAGCTTTATTTACCGCTATGATACCCTTAACCGTAATACGCAGGAGATAACCGGTCTGGGCGGTTTTCGCCCGGATCCAGAAGTACCCCTGAACTTGTTTAGGGGTATTAGCCGTGGGCATTACCTGATGGCAGCGCTGACAATAGGCTTCTGACGACTAAAAATCCATCTGTAACCGGAGGTTGATCCGTCGACCCGTAAGTCGATTGGGCACGGCATATTGTTGCTGTCCGATGGTCTTGATCCAGGTGTTCCCGGCCTGGTTGGCTACCTGCATGAGGTTGTAGACTTCCAGGCTCAGCCGCGTGGCACGGCTGAAGGCAAACATATTCTCCCTGGTTTTTCCCTGCTCATAGAGACGGAGGCTGAATCCTATATCGATCCGGTGGTAAGTATCAAACCGGAGGGTGTTGCGGAACTCGGTATTGTTCCCCTGAATGCCGAAAGGCAGGCCACCACCTACCGTCAGGTTAACGTGCGTACGGAAGTTCTCGTTGTTACGGAGGTAGTCCTGGAAGAAAAGACTCAGCTGGAAGATATTATCGGTGGGGCGGGGAACATAGTTAACGGCTTCGCTGATGGTATTGCCCAGGCTATCCCGGCCAACGACCTCCTGGTGTGTTACCCCCGTCAGGCGCTCCCGCGCCTGCAGGAAACTGAGGTTGAGCCAGGAGTCAGCTCCCGGCACAAATTCACCGTTAAGCCGGAGGTCAACCCCGGCAACGTAGCCGGTAGCGTCGTTTTGGCCGGAGTAACGGATACGGACGTTCTCGATCTCATAGCTGACGAGATCCCAAAGGTCTTTGTAGAAGGCCTCGGCAATGAAGCGGAATTTTTTAGGGTTGCGTTTTCCGTAGTAGAAGTCAGAAGTGATACCGCCTACAATGTGGGCAGATTTTTGACTCCTCAGGTCCGTATTGATGGTACCGTCCGGCCCCCGCATTTCCCGGTAGAAAGGCGGCTGGGCATAAAGCCCTCCGGCCAACTTCCAGGTGATGTCTGCCTTCCCGCCCAGTGGCTTGTAAAGCAGTTGGGCTCTTGGACTGAGCACAAATTCCTCGTTCAGGTCCCAGTAGGTTGCACGGACACCGGCACTTAGGCGGATGTCGGCTTTGTCTTCCTTACGCCAGCTCCAGGTGTCCTGCAGAAAACCACTAAAACGGACGGAGTTGAGCTCGTTTTCTGTTTTCAGAACGCTGAAAAGGTTGACTCCCGGGAGGTCAAATTGAAGGGAGTAGCCGGCAGAGTCCAACCGTTCCCATTCGTTGATGAAATCGTTAACGCGTTCGTTTTGTGCTTTGAGGCTCCACTGCAGAAAGTGGGCCGTGGTAACGTCATCTTTAATCTTGTTCAGCTCAAGTCCACCCTGTAACTCTGCGTTGTAGACCTGGATGTCGAGGAAGTTGCGAACGTACTGTTGCTGTACGCCCGCCCCCAACTCGTTGATGACTTCGCCAAAAGTGCTGCTCCCAAGGTCGGTGTCCAGCTGCCCGAGACGATAGCTCCCACCAATAGCAATGGCTTCATTTTCGTCGGAACGAAAAGCAGATGTCAGCAGCTTGAGGTAGAGTGGGTTTTTCTCCCGTTCAGGGATGAAGGTCAGGGAGAGGCCTCCCATTTGCGTGAGGAAGTCGTCCCGTTCCCCACCATCAAAGCTGGTGAAGAGTTGGAGGGTCTCGAAGAAGCCTCCGAAAGCGGTACTACGTTCCTCGGGGGTGAAGTTGTAAATGCTGCGGTTGTAGTTGGCCAATAGGGCCAGCTGTAGCTGCGGGGTGAAGTCGTAGGTCAGGTAAGTCTGGATATCGGCGAAGTTGGGGATGTATTCGCCGGTGGTCTCGAGGCTGCCGAGCAGCAGCCGGGTTGTTTTGTAGCGGGCACCGAAGAGGTAGCGGAATTTTGTCAGGCCTTCGTCGTTGGGCTTGGTGGCCCCTTCGAGGTAGGCTGAGCCACCCAGCAGGCTGGCCTGGAGGCCAGCGCGGAGACTGTCCGGGCGCTTGTATTTGATGTCGAGTACTGAGCTGAGTTTGTCACCATAGCGGGCGTCAAACCCTCCGGAGCTGAAGCTCAGGCTGCGCACCATGTCCATGTTGGCGAAGGTGAGCCCCTCCTGTTGACCGGCTCGAATGAGCTGGGGGCGGTAGATCTCGAAACCATTAACGTAGACCAGGTTTTCGTCGTAGTTACCACCACGAACGTTGTACTGGCTGGTCAGCTCTCCGCCGGAGCCGGAGCTGACCCCGAGGGCCAGGTGGGGGAGCAGGCTTTCCAGGTTGCCGGTCGTGGAGGGGAGCAGTCGCAGGGCTTCAGGGGCTTCACGAATCATGCCGCCTTCCTGGATTTTACTTTCCCGAACGACAACTTCAACGGTACTCTCGGCTGGCGCAAGCGCAACGTCGTATTGTTTGGCACTGCCTTCGGGCAGTGGTTGCACGCGTACGGAAGCTTCGCGGTAGCCGAGGCGGCTAAAGACCAGGGTAAAGGCCTCGCCGGCAGGAACATTGATGCGGTAACGTCCGGTTTGACCACTTTCTACGGCTTTAGTGGTTCCCTTCACGTAAACCGTCACAAAATCGACGGGGAGGTCGTTGAGTTGGTCGGTGACCTTTCCGGTGATGGAAGCACTACTCACCTGTGCGGTTAGCAGGCTGCCGGAACCTAACAGGAACAGGAGTAGCAAGGCGCGGACGCAGGTGCAGAGAAGAGGATGAAGAGCAGAGTAGTGGCGTACAATCATTCGTATACAGCTTGGCGTCCGGAACGGAAACTTTGGGCGCAGCACCAGGCGGTGGGCAGGGGACGCAGAAAAATGACGAACGCGGACCAGAAGAGGTGGAACGCATACCGTAGCCAAACCTAAAAGTCAGGTAGCGAGCTACGGGGTGTTGCTTAGATCCACCGATGAGGAGCGTGATCGCCAGTAGTGAACGACAAAGGTAGCGCAGCAGGTCTGCATTAAGGTATTTGCAGGAGGAATATGTCCGGAGTTAGCGGTTTGGGCAGTCGTGCCGGCGTCGGTACAGTGTGGTTAAACAATCAGGTTGTCCTGGCGCAATATCTCCTGTAATTCGAGGTCCAGTACTCCTGCTTTTGCCCGGAAGCGCTCAGGGTCGCTGCGGTAGGGTTCTTGTAAGACGAAGTTTCGTTCAACCGTGACCCCGGTTCCTGCGCCGTGGCGGAAAATGAGTTGGACAATACCTTCCTTCTCGAAGTACTTCATTTCCCGCTTGACGACGGCCAGGGGCAAACCGGTGGCCATGATGAGGTCTTGAGGGGTCAGGCGGTATCCGTAGTGCTCGAACAATTGCAGCAAATCCTCAACGGTGAGGAAGGGGTCGGAAGATAAGTTTAAGTCTGGCGGCTCCTGGAGTGGATTGGCAAGACTGTAAAAGTAGCGGGCCTTTTTGTTGGCACTGCGATTCAGAATCCCGAACATCATCATGGCATTGAGCCTTCCCCGTGCCTGGTTGAGGGTTAGGTCAGTTTTGTCCCGCAGCATGTGTGGAGACAGGTAACCGTCGGGCTGCTGGTGAATCAGTCGCAGTAAATCCTGGTCTGTAAGCTGACGTTGGGTATCCGCATTTTGCTTTTTCTGATAGTAATACATGGCAATCACAATTCCAATCAACAGTGCGGAAACACTAAAGAGAACTGTTAGTATGATCATGTCCTTTTCCATGCTGGGAAGGTACGGGCTTTAGGACAGAATTCAGATGGCAGGATGGTAGAAAGCTGAATTACAGATGATAGTGTTAAGCTAACCTGACGGCCACTACTCCCTGCCATCTATCTGCTTCACGCTGCTAAAACTTTCCCCGCCTGCACCTGCGTCCGCGCCCAAATCCCGTACGTGAACTTTACCTTCGCCCAAGCATTGCTCTGTGCAACCACTGCAACCACTGCAACCACTGCAACCACTGCAACCAAATTAAGCCATGATTCAAATTTTCATCACCGGGGGGACCTTTGATAAGGAATACAACTTCGTGACCGGTAAACTATTCTTTCAGGATTCCAATCTACCCGAGATGTTAGAACGTGGCCGCTGTACGCTGGATGTGAATATCCGGACACTAATGATGGTAGATAGCCTTGAACTGACGGACTTGGACCGGGAGAATATTGCTAATAATTGCCGGAAGTCGGAGACGAACCATATTCTTATCACCCACGGTACAGATACAATGCAGGAGACTGCTGCCTACCTGGCCGCCGCGGATATCTCGGATAAGACGATTGTGCTTACCGGGGCTATGATCCCCTATGCTTTCGGCTCGTCGTCCGATGGGTTTTTCAATCTGGGCAGCGCCCTGGGGTTTGTGCAGACCTTGCCTCCCGGTGTTTACGTCTCGATGAACGGAAGGTACTTTGATTGGGACAAGGTCCGTAAGAACCGTGATACGGGATATTTTGAGGCGATTTAACCTAATTCTGTTACCTTACCTCCGGACTAAAAGTTGATCACATGCCAAAGTGGCTAGCCAAATTGATGCTCCGTTTACTGGGGATGAAAATCGTTGACCATAATGAGGGCAACTGGCCAGACAAGTACGTCCTTCCGGTAGCGCCTCATACCTCTAACCGGGATTTTCCTTACGGGGTCTATTCGCGGGCAGTCCTTGGTGAGTACATTCGGTTTGTAGGAAAATCCACGCTGTTTAAATGGCCGCTTGGCCCCATTTTACGCTGGATGGGCGGTGTGCCGGTTATCCGGGAGAGGAGTACAAACTTTGTTGACGGAGTAGTGAAAATCTTCGACGAGCGGGATTCTTTCAAACTCTGCCTCGCCATTGAAGGCACGCGTAGCAAGGTTACTCACTTCCGTACGGGCTTTTATTTCATTGCCCTCAAAGCGAAGGTGCCCCTGGTGCTGTGTCGGTTTGACTTTAAGCACGGGGTGATTGAGTTTTCTAAGCCCTACCACCTGACGGGCGATATCCGCAAAGACTTCGATTTCCTTTACCGGCACTTTGATGGTGTCAAAGGACTGGTCCCGGAAAAGAGTTTTGACTACGATCCTGCCGTCCTTGATCTATTACCGGAAATAAAGTAGGGCAAAGTTCGCTCAAGCGCCCTTATTAGTTACCGTAAAGCACACAAATCTGATACTAACCGGTATGTCCTGGAGGCAGCATCTTCAGTAAGCTCTTAGTTGCTTAGCATTACGGGCATTACCAGCATCATGATCTCTTGTCCTGGCGTCTGCTCCGTTGGTAGCAGGATGCCGGCCCGGGTTGCTGTGCTCATTTCCAACTTGATCTCTTCTCCTTCGAGGACGCCAAGCATCTCTACGAGGAATTTGGCATTGAAGCCAATGGTCAGCGGATCTCCGTTGTAGTTACAAGCCAGTTGTTCGGTTGCTTCGTTGCTGAAGTCAAGGTCCTGAGCCGAAACAGTCAGGCTACCATCAGCAATGGTGAGGATTACCTGATTGGTGGTTTTGTTGGCGTAGATAACGATACGCTTGAGGCTCTGCTGAAGGTCTGTACGACTGATCAGTAGCTCATTCGGGTTGTCGACGGGAATGACGGCGTTGTAGTCAGGGTACCGCGCATCGATGAGGCGGCAGGCCATTTTGTTGTCGCCAAAGGAGAAAAAGGCATTGGCTTTGTCGAAGGTGACATTCACTTGCTCGTCGGTGCTTGGTAATGCACCTTTGAGTAGGTTCAGGGCTTTCTTTGGTACGATGAAGCTACTGGTTACCTCTCCGGTAATGTCGCTCAGGGAGTACTTCACCAGCTTATGGGCGTCCGTTGCTACCATAACTAGTTTACTGAAATCTACCTGAAAGAAAACACCGGTCATTGCGGGACGTAGCTCATCCGTGCTGGTGGCAAAGAGTGTTTTGTTGATGCCCTCCAAAAGAGAAAGGGCAGAAACAGTTACTTCGTCAGCTTCAGCGGGTGAAGGGATGTCCGGATAGTCTTCTCCGTTTTCACCGGCAAGTTTGTACTTGCCGTAAGCAGAGGTGATCTCGATGCCGAAATTGTCTTCGTCGATACTGAACGTAATTGGCTGCTGTGGTAGCGCCTTGAGCGTATCGATGAGGATCTTTGCCGGAACCGCTACGGTTCCGTTGCCGTCAGCATTTACCTCCATGGTCGTAGTCACGCTCACTTCTAGGTCTGTTGCCGAAATAGTTAGCTGATTGCCCTCGATAGTGAATAGGAAATCTTCGAGGATAGGGAGCACCGGGTTGGAGCTGATTGCACCACCGGCAAGAGAGAGCTTTTTTTGCAGATCGGAAGAGGAAACGCTGAATTTCATTGGGTATCGGACTTTGGGCAAACTTACGGATTAACCACGTAGGGTACTAATGGCAAGGGGTTTATTGCGGGGGGAAGTTTTGCACAGGGGGTGTTAATCATCCCTGCCAACTGTTTTTAAGAGAAAGTTTAGACCATCTATGGCAATTGGGGAGCTGTACTTAGACTTCTTCCGCCATTTGCCTTTCCACGATTTCGGAGTAGTATCCGCCGTTTTCCATCAGCTCTTCATGGGTGCCCATTTCGGCAATGCCACCATCTTCGAGCACGATGATCTTGTCAAACTTGAGGTGGCCGTAAATCCGGTGGGTGATGATAACGGCTGTCTTGTCGGCCAGGGCCTCGTTGAAGTAGCCCAGAATTTGCTGTTCAGTATTGGTGTCAACGGCACTCAGGCAATCGTCGAGGATAATGATATCTGGATGTTTGATGAGGGCACGCGCGATGCTGACGCGCTGTTTCTGGCCGCCAGAGAGGGTGACGCCACGCTCACCTACCATGGTGTCGAAGCCGAGTGTCAGGTCGGCAATGTCGTCATATACCGCAGCGTGCTTGGCGAATTGCTCGACCTCTTCGCGGCTGACCTCCCGGTCAGCGCCGAAGGCGATGTTGTTGTGAATGTTGTCACTAAAGAGAAAAACATCCTGAGGGACAAGCCCCGTGCGTTGCCTTAAGTTGGACAGTCCCTGTTCCCGGATATCTTTCCCGTCAATAAGGATCCTGCCGCCGGTGACATCGTACATGCGGACAAGCAGGTCGGCTACCGTTGTTTTGCCGGACCCGGTCCGGCCAATGATGGCAAGTTTTTCTCCCGGCTTGACGTGGAACGAGAGGTTGTTGATCGCCCGGATGCCAGTATCGGGGTAGACGAACTCGACGTTCTCGAAAGTGATGGCTCCCTGGAGTGGCTGGCGCTCGTCGGGGGCGGGGTCATGGATGCTGGTTTTTGTTTCCAAAAACTCGTTGATGCGTTTCTGGCTCGCAGCAGCCTGCTGAACGATGCTGGCGATCCAGCCGATGGCCGTGACTGGCCAGGTCAGCATGTTGACGTAGATGACAAACTCAGCGATGTTACCCGCTGAAATATTGCCGGCAACCACCTGCAAACCGCCAATGTAAACCGTTAGGATAGTAGCCGCTCCGACCATGAAAACCATGAGTGGGAAGAACCAGGCGTCAATCTTTGCCAGGCCCATACTCATCTCTTTATACTGCTCACTCTCTCCCGCAAAGAAATTTACCTGCTGCTTCTCCCGGCCATAGCTTTTGACCACGCGGATGCCACTAAAGACTTCCTGGGCAATGCTGGTAAGCTTACTCAGTTGCTGCTGGATCAGGGTAGATCGTGTATGGATAATGTTGCTTACGTAGTAAATACTGATGGCAAGCAAGGGAAGTGGGATCAGGGTGTACAACGTGAGAGTAGGGCTCACGGCTAACATGGAAATCACTACCAAAGCGATCGTAGAAATCAGGTTGGCACAATACATGACTGCGGGGCCGAGGTACATCCGGACTTTATTCACGTCCTCAGTAATCCGATTCATCAGGTCACCGGTATTGTTGCGCTTGTAAAAGTCGAGGCTTAGTTCCTGGTAATGATCGAAAATTACTTCCCGCAGGTCGTATTCGATCAGGCGGGACATCACGATGATGGTTTGCCGTGTCAGATAGAGGAAGAATCCCATTAGCAGCGCCAGGAATAATACCAGTCCGGCGAAAAGCATCAGGGTATAACTCAGTACCCCGAAATACTCAGCGCCAACGGTTTCAAAACCGGAATACATCCGGTAAGTATTCACCTGCTCAATGACCAGGTCAAGCGCCTCACGGATAACCTGAGGTTGTAGTACCCTAAAGTAGTTGGAGACGCAAATGAAGATGATCCCTAGCAGTAACCGCCAGCGGTATTTCCAAAAAAATTGGTTGAGGAATTTTAATTCACCCACGTGAGCATCTGATTTTTGCGTAGTCAGGGAAAGCGGGCATTTGACCGCAGTCCACCCTTCCCAAACACACCAACGGCTGGAGGGTTGTGGCAAAGGAGATAAACTCGTTCTTGTATTGACGGATTGGCAATTGTAATGCTGCGTAAGTTCATGTCGCTCAGCTTTTACGACACCAGCATGTTTTCGTCGGCAAAACTGTAGAAGTTGCGGCCGGCGATGATGATGTGGTCCAGCACGTATAGATCAAGGCTTTTAGCAGCACGAGCGAGTTTATGGGTTAATCTGATATCAGCTTCACTGGGGAAGGCTTGTCCGCTGGGGTGGTTATGCGCCAGAATGAGGGAAGTGGCGGTGGGGTGCGAAAGGGCTGCGCGGAAGATGAGTTTAGCGTCTGCTACGGTGGCGGTTACGCCACCTTTACTGATCAGGTGGGCACCCAGGAGCTTATTAGCCCGATTGAGGCAGAGCAAATGGAATTCTTCATGTGGCAGGTCGGCCAGCAGGGGGCGGAGGTAGCGGACGCTTTGCTCGCTATTGCCGAGCAAGACACGCGTGCGGGGGGCGGCGCTTTCGCGCCGCCTGCCCAACTCAAGTGCTGCCATTAGTCGGATGGCCCGGACTTCGCCAATTCCCTTGAAGCGGCAGAAGTCGCCAATGCTCCAATCGGCAAATTGATGGAGATCATGGTCTACGGAAAGCAGGAGTCGGCGGGCAACCTCCAGCACGGATTGTCCCCGAACACCACTGCCCAGCAAAATGGCAATGATCTCGGCATCGGCAAGTGATCGGGCACCGATACGACGGAGCTTTTCCCGGGGCTGGTCATCAGCTCCGAGGTCTTTAATGCGCAAGGCTGCAGTAGGAGAAGGGTAGGTTGTCATGCGTCATGGAATGACGGCACTGACAACGGGTTTTGCTTTGCGAAGATAAGCAATTTCCCCCTACGCTGATTAGTCAGGTATTGGGGTAGTCTTGCGGCTCCTATACAGGGTTAGCGGAAAAAACAAGACCACCCTTTTTCTAAAGCAAAACACATTGTACTAGCGGGCAATACCTACAAATGTTGCCATATAACCTGCCTCTGCATCCTGCGTCCGCGCCAGTACGTTCTGCCGCAGCTCACCTCCGGAAAAGTCCTACAGGCTTCCGGTCATCTTCTCTGGGCGTACCCACTCATCAAACTGCTCTGCAGTAAGGTAGCCAAGGGCAACGGCTGCGGCTTTGAGGGTGGTTTCCTCTTTGTACGCTTTCTTGGCAATGGTGGCTGCCTTGTCGTAACCAATGTGCGTGTTCAAGGCCGTTACGAGCATGAGGCTGTTGTTAAGGTGCTCCGTGATTTTCTTGCTGTTGGGCTCAATACCAGCGGCACAGTTCTTTTCAAAGCTGCGGCAGGCATCGCCGATGAGGCGGGCAGACATCAGGAAGTTGAAGATCATCATCGGTTTGAAGACATTCAGCTCGAAGTGGCCCGTCATTCCGCCAACGTTGATGGCAACATCGTTGCCTACCACCTGCGCCATGGCCATGGTCAGGGCTTCACTCTGCGTGGGGTTCACCTTGCCGGGCATGATGGAGCTGCCGGGCTCGTTGGCCGGGATGGTGATCTCGCCCAGGCCGCAGCGCGGTCCGCTGGCCAGCCAACGGACGTCGTTGGCGATCTTCATGAGCGCCATGGCCA
>CAZTTF010000308.1:0-12276 GCA_964616365.1 uncultured Lewinella sp.
GCATCTACCCGCTGGTTTTCTTCATCCCACTGAAAACGGGAGAGACGATTGTAGCCCTCCTCGGTGAAGTCCAACAACTCATGCTTCCACCGGTAGAAGACGAAGACCTCCCGCTTACCTCCGGTGGCAAAATCCGGATGAAACGCAATGCCAAGCCTGCCTCCCTCCCATCCATTGAGGATCCGGTCTGAAATATTCAGAATTTCCCGGGTTTCCTGCGTTTCGGGGTTGGCCAGCCAAGCCTGGCCTCGCTTCCCCATGATGACGAGCCCTTGGGTCGAAGCCGGAAAAGACAGGATTCGGACAGGCCCCTGAAAACCAATACCAGGAAAAACATCTTCCACGTCGTAGCGACTTACTTCTCCGGGAGGTTCCGGAGAAAAAACATCGTTGAGGTACGGACCAATTGCGCCCGGTGGGCGCAGCGCGGGAACTATGCTAAAGTAGACTGTTGCTAATAAGAGCAAGGGTAAAAGCCAGAGCTTCAGGGTAAATCGGGACATGGAAGGCATTTGGGTTACCAAAGGTAGCCTTGTCTGAAAAGAGGACCAAATGTTGACAGCTTAGATCGTTACCCGTTAGAAGGTTGACAATTATACCTTTAGTTCGGTAGACCATAGGCTTTCCCGCAAATTGAAGTTGGGCGCGGACGCAGGTGCAGAGAAAAGTTAATGGGTACAGAGCTCCGATCAGAGATAAGTCGCTCCCTTTGAGATAATGAGCGAGCTAAAGCTCGTGGAACGAGGAATCACTCTCGGAAATACTCCAATACTGCCGCCTCCGCTTTAGCAATAGGCTCATCTCTCAACTCCGGAGGGGGGGCAAAATCGAATAGATCAAGTTCATAAGTGTACAGATCGATCGTCTGCATTGCCTCGTCGGGCGTGCGAATTTGACCGCTTCCCGATGGGTAAAGAGCGGTATTGAGTATTCCTCCCAGATAATTACTCAGCGTCTGGAACGTCATGTCTGGTGACACCTCCGGAAGGTTGGATGAATTGGGTCCACCCTCCGCCAGACGAAGGCCAAGCATTGCCGGATTCAGTGGCCGCAGGTGCGGGAAACGCGGTGAGATCGGAGGGATCCGATCGTCGAAAGCGTGGAGCGGAAAATTATTCAGTATCCCACCGTCAACCCACAAGCCCTGATAGTCTACCGAATGTCCCGCAGCACTTGGTTTCACCTCCGTTACCACCTTAACCGGCTTGAACAATGCTGGCAGATTCATGGAGATGCTTACGGCTTCAGCAACCAGAAAATCGGGGGTATGCTGTTTGGAAAAAACCGCAGCCTTATTGGTGGTGATATTTGCACCGGTAAGGACCAGATCTACCCCTGTGAGCTGATAAAACAGATCAAACGTGATCCCTGAGTTGTCGGGCGTACAGCTGACCTGGTCTCCCCCCAGCACTTGGCGCAAGATTGGTTCGAGGTGCTGGTACATGATTCGGTGGAAAAACTTACTCACTGCCAGTCCGGGGAACAAACCCCGGTCGAAAATCAGGTTGTAGGCGTATTCTTCGGGAAATTCCAGCAGCTTTTGCAAAACGGGTTCATCCTTTCCTTTCCCTAAACGATTGAGAAAAAACGCAGTAGTACTAATCAACTTTCGGTAGCCGAAAATCTGATCCATCTTCTCCCGGATAATCTCCTTTGGGTCTTTGCCAGGGGGAATGTTATAGTGCACATCCGGGCATCCCTGCTCATCTACCAGCCGCATTTGTCCTACCGCAGGTGCATCGAAAAAGCCCATAAATTCCTGCGCATCGTAGATGATGCTTTCGATCTGCTTCGAGTTCAACCCCATCGCAACGAGCAAAGCCATGATGGCGCCCGCCGAGGCGCCGCTTATACCTTCAATCTGGTTCCCGCCAACGCGATCCAGCGGTAAGGGAAGCACCTCCATTTTTTCAAGGGCACGGATTGCCCCCAGGTAAGTAATCCCCTTTCCCCCTCCGCCCTCAAGGGCTAGGAATCTGATGGCTGATGGGTGTTTGATTTTAGACAAAGTGAAGTAGCTTAAGGTAAAATCAAGGGCGTGTTTGCAAACCACAAGGTAGTTCACACAACAATTAAAGAATCAGTTTCTGGTTCCCCCCATTGTTTTAGTTGGTATTTCTAATGGTGTCCACTGCCGGACAACTAACCAGGCGAATGCTCAATGTATCTTTGCGGACGTGTCTGTGAACAACTATCGCTTCCTAATAACAATATGCTTTTGGTGTTACTTTGCTTGTGCAAAGGGGCAGGGAGTAGAGTATATCGGAGTAAGTGATGGCTTGAGTCAGGGGCTCATCACGAGCCGCATTCAGGATAAAGAAGGTTTTCTTTGGTTTGGGACGCTCTCCGGGTTAAACCGCTATGATGGTCGTAGTTTTAAATCATTCTACCATGCCCCCTTTGATTCCCTCAGCCTGCGAAATGATCGGATTTTTGGACTTGCCGAAGTTGACGATTTCATTTTAGTCGGCACAGAAGCCGGAGGAATCGACGTTTACGCGAAAAAAACAGGAGCATTTCACCCGGTTATATTTCCGGAAGATAGTCTTGGGCTGTCAACTATGCGTGGCGTAGCATTCGTTCAGGTTCCTGATAAAAGGTGGTTCGGCATATTCATTAATAAGATGGGCGAGTCCTATTTTGTCCGTTTCCACCTTAACATATCGGCTGAGGGTCGATTGTCAGCAACGAAAGTAAGACAATATCTAGGCGGTGTCAGGCTGATGCAGATTGCCAGCAGTCCGGACAGTAATTACTTATACGGTAGTTCCTCCGACACGCTGTATCGGATCAATCTAAGCAAGAGACCACTATATTTCGATAAGTACTCTCTTCCGGAGAAGATCACAAATGGCAGCTTCCAGGTTGCTATCGACGGGAAATTATGGTTTCCCAGTCTTACGGCAATTAGTTATTTTGATCAGGAGGCCTGGCGGGTCTGGGAAACTGATTTCAGCAGTAAAGCACTGGGTATCATCGAAGATCATTCACTGGTAGTCTCTACAAATAGCGGCGAACTTTTAAAGTTTGCCTTACCGCTCAGGGACGATGGAGGACTGCTAAAGGAACATGCCGTACATCAGGAAGCGTTCAAGCTTACCAACGTTCAGCCTCCTCTGCTCGATGCATCAAACATCCTTTGGTTCGGCAGTAACGGACGTGGGTTGGTAAAAGTAGATTCACGTAAACAGCGCTTCCGAACCTACTTTAAGGGAAAAAGTCTGCGCAGACCCATAAATATTGATGCGGAGGGTAATGTTTTGATTACAACGAACAATTACGATCAACTGCTGATCGGTAAGCAACACAGCATCGACTATGATACTCCCGGCGAGGTTCCTTTTCGGCGTACATACAGAGATCACGCAGGAACAGAATGGTTACTGGAAAAAGACGGTACAAACCTAAGTATTAGCAGCAGTACCAAAAACGGAAGGTGGACCAGACACAAAACACGGGCTATAGCGCAAAGTAAACCGGCTTTCGGAGTACCTACGAACCTTTGCATGGACACTACGGGAACCTTGTGGTTCGCTAATGGGGGAGAACTTTTCGGGTACTATCCAGCCGAAGATTCATTATGCGTATTTCCGTTCCCCGAAGCATTCAATCAACGCCCCCAGTCAGTAAGACTGACAATCACCAATGATGGAACTCTATGGATAGCTACGAGTCTAGGGCTGGTCAAGGCTATCGCCACTACAGACTCAGTTACCTTTAAACGGTATTCCACCCAACCCAACAATAATAAAGGGTTGGCAAACAATAAGCTCAGCTCTCTATTACCTGACCCTTCTGACTCCACGATGCTCTGGATCACCAGCCTCGGTGGTGGTATTTCCCGGATGAATACTACTACCGACACTTTTGTCCACTGGAACAAACAGGGAGGACAGTTATCGGACAACTATGTCTACGGAATATTAGCAGACGATGCCGGAAATTTATGGTGGAGCTCTAACCAAGGGTTAAGTAGATACTCACCGTCAGATAACACCTTCAATCACTTCAATGTTAACGATGGCTTGCCGGCCAATGAGTTTAACCGCCTTGCTTACGGTAAGGCTCCCGACGGCACCCTCTACTTTGGCTGCGTCGAGGGGTTGGTAGCTTTTGATCCCGCAGCAGTGACCCCCAACCCCTTCTCCCCAACGGTACAGATTACGGCCCTTAAAATCAACGGCACTGCTTGGGCAGCAGTTGTCGATACCGCTGCCACCGTCAAATCGCCCACTTTCCTCACCAGAGTTGAGCTCCCTTACGATCAGAACAACCTCGAGTTGTCGTTTGTCGGTACAGAGTATTCAGCCCCAGCAAAGCAATTGTTCCGCTTTTACCTTGAGGGAGCCGAAAACACCTGGAATCGCCCAACCGCTCAGAATCAGGTATCCTATTTAAATCTTCCTCCGGGGAAATACACCTTCAAGGCAATTGCCGCCAATGGCGACGGTATTTGGCATGACACGCCCACCATACTTCATGTCCGGATCTTTCCGCCCTGGTGGCGTACCACCGCGGCCTATCTCATCTATGGTTTACTGGCCTTGTTGTTGATCGCCGGAGCAACCTACTACCTCCTTCGTCGCCAATCCTATCGGTTTCAGCTACAACTCGAGCAACAAGAAACTACCCGACTCCAGGAATTGCAGCGGTTCAGGGCCGCCCTTTATCAAAGCGTCACGCACGAATTCCGTTCTCCGCTTTCGGTAATCAACAGTGTTGCCCGGGAGTGGCTGAGCCGGAACAAGGCAGGGGAAGATAAAAAGGGTGCGAATACCGTTTTGCGCAGCAGCCAGCGGATGCTGGACCAGGTAGACCGTATGCTTACCGTTGCTACGGTAGAAAAGGACGAACTTCCTTACCACGCCAGGACAGGAGACGTCTCTGCCTTTCTGGTGCAAATGGCCGAAGAGCGGACAATCAGTTTCGACGCCGCCCGACTCCAACTCAAGACCTCCACCGAGCCTACATCCTTCATTACGGGTTTTGACCCATATTATCTGGAATCTATTCTCGGCAACCTATTGGACAACGCCCTAAAGTACAGTGGTCCGGGCAGTAGCGTAACCTTAAGCTTCAGCGTAGACCGAAATCAGGAGGAAATGGTCTTTACTGTTACCGATAATGGCGCAGGAATCCCCCCTGACTTATTGCCCAGAATATTTGAAAGAAACGTACGGACCACTAATGCCAACCAACTGGGGAAAGGCTTTGGTATTGGCCTGGCCTATGTCAAAGAACTCGTAGACCGCCTAAAAGGCAGCATCAAAGGAGAGAGCGCACTCCGTGAAGGCAGCACTTTTACCGTTCGGCTACCACTGGAAGAGCAAGGATCAACAGCAAGTCAAGGTCAAAACACGACAGAGGTTATCCCGGCAGATAATTTTGAAACTCCCGGGACTACAGATCAACTTAGTCTATTAGTAGTAGAAGACAATAAGGAATTACGAGAATTCCTGTATTCCAGTCTTAGCCCTGACTTTGCGGTATCTACAGCAGAAAATGGTGAACTGGGCTGCCAGTTGGCCCGGCAGCAAGTCCCGGATTTGATTATCAGCGACTTGGTCATGCCTAAGCAAGACGGACTGCAATTGGTTAATCAATTGAAAAACGACGAGCGGACAAGTCATATTCCCATTATTCTGCTTACCTCTAAAACTGGTCTGGAAAATCGGCTGCGCGGATTGGCCCGGGGCGCCAACGTCTACCTCGGAAAACCTTTCGACCTGCGCGAACTCCGGCTCAACATCCGCAACTTACTGGAACAACAGGTCCGTGTCCGGCAAAAGTACCTGGCGCAATCTACAGTGGCCGCGCCACAACTCTCGATAATCGACGACCCAGAGCAGCGTTTTTTAGAAAAGGTTCGCGGGGTGGTAGTCGCCCACTTTGAAGATGAAGCATTCAAAGTTCCGGATCTAGCTAAGGAGTTGAACGTTAGTCGGAGTCAATTGCACAATAAGTTAAAAGCTTTGACTGGGCTTTCCACCTCGCTTTACGTTCGGCGGCTTCGCCTTGCCGAAGCCAGAACACTGTTACATGAGAGCAAACACAACATCTCGGAGGTTGCCTACGCTACCGGTTTCAAATACGTCCAACACTTCTCGCGCTATTACGCGGAAGTATACGGGGAAACGCCTACTGACACCCGGGAAAAAGGCCGTAAAAACACACCATAAAACACTGTTAAACAACAACTTACGTACTACTAAACAATAATGTAAAGTTTAAAATCAATAGTGTAATGCCGTACATCAGGCTTGATCAATCTTTGTGATCAAGTTCCTGCTGGGAGTAACAGATCAAGTGGGATCCGCAGGGGTAAATGCCCCTGTATTTCATTAACCTATTTTTCATAAACGGCCTTTTCTCTTCTAAACAGTTTTCACGTTTAGCCAAAACTGATCTTTATCAGTTTGCCCGTTTTATGAAAGACATTTAATCGCTCTTTTATGCGTGCGTTTTTGTTCTTCCTCTTACTACTTTTCACTTGTCTTCTACTACCGGAGAACCTTCAGGGGCAGTCTACTCTAACCCTCAGTACAGCACCGATAGAAATATCCGGTCTTGATTCCGTTACGCTACAGATTCCCGCAGACCTGGATACCTTTGTATACACCGACATCACCTTCTTTCTCGAAGGTGGCGACGGTGGCAAAGCTGAACGTGGCAACACAACCGGTCGTAGTGGCGACGGCGCTCAGGTATCCGTTAGGTTCCCCCTTGGTCGTGGAGCTAATGCACTTCGTCCTGGAGGACTTATCCGCTTTGTAGTAGGCTCCCGTGGCCAGAATACCGGCGGCGGTAGCACGAATGGTGGCGCTGGCGGTGGCGGCGGCACGGCCATCCTTTATAAGGACCCCGGCGTGGCTAATTCCGGCGGAAGCGTTCCGACCCTGAACCTCAGCAACTCCATCAACTACGGCTGGACGCTACTAGCAGTAGCCGGTGGCGGCGGTGGTGGCTATGTCGATGCCAGCAACAGGTCCAATGGCCGGCCGGGGCAGTCAGGAACCGCGGGTTCCGACGGGCGATCCACCGGAGGAGACGCCAATGCCGGCGGTACCAACGGTGCGGCGGGCGTTGATCAAAACAACGACGGCTCCGGGGCGGGCTGTGGTTATCTCACCACTAACGGACAAGGCAATAATGGCTATAACGGCCGCGCAGGCGGCATCACCGGCCGTAAGGGGGATGATTTCGCTAACCGCTCCGGTGGCTTCGGCTACGGGCCCGGCGGGCACGGGCGCTCCAGCCGCGGTGGTGGTGGCGGCGGCGGCTTCTCCGGTGGTGGATCCGGTCGCAACGGTGGTTCAGCCGGGGGCGGCGGTGGAAGTTTCGCCAGTTCGGCCAGCACGGCAACGAACATCACGCAGCGCGACGACAACAACAGCCCGGACGACGGCTTCATCACCTACACTTTCACCGAAGACCTGACCCCCGGCCCCGCGCCCGATGCTTTCTGTAAAGACATGATCACCGTCGTCGTCAACGACGGCATCGGAGCCGTCGTTACCGGCCTGGACCTGGATAACGGTAGTACCAACCCACTAAACGAACCCCTCGAATACCTCGTCGCCCTCAATGGCCTGGGGGATAATTTCGCCTTCTTCACCGACGTAACCTTCGACTGTGGCGACATCGGCCCCAAGGACGACTGGTTCCTCGCCGTAGCCAACTCCGCCGATACCACTATCTGCGCCACCCAAACCACCATCAACGTGGAAGTCGGTACAACGATCGCGCCAATCTGCCCTAATGATCGGGCGGTCAACCTGAGCGACGGCTGCATCGGTACCGTTCCACCTGCATTTTACCGGCCCGTTAATTCGGGGGATTGTTCGGATCCTTCGGTTACGCTCGTTTTACCTAACGCTACGGTAGTAAACGACCGCGACAATTTCCTGCAAGGAGACTACGAGTTCATCGCCGGAACCACCGAGATCACCTACACCAATACCGTGGGTAGCTGTAGCTTCAACCTTACGCTGAATGCCGGATACATCCCTTCGTTAAATTGCCGACCCGACCGGAGTTTTACCGCCCCTCCCAACGAGTGCGGGCGGAGGGTGAGTGATAATTTTACGGAAGTCAATAATGGCGACGACACGGGTGTTACCTGGCGCCTGACCAACAATGCCCTCGACTTTGTGCCCGTTACCGGAACCGGAAATATGCCCGACCAATACTACTTCCCCCGGGGCATCAACACCATAGAATACTTCTTTGAAGATGCCGGCGGCTGTGTGTCGGAATGTTCCTTTCAAATCACGATAGAGGGAAATGACGTGGATTTTCCCGTATTGGAGTGTGCCGACGAAATCACGGTGGAGTACAGCCCGGACCTCAACATCGAGGATTTTTATCCGCAGGGTATACTGAGCCTGACGGATGATTGCGGGATCGCGAGTATTACTTACGATGGAATCTCGAATCTCGACTGTGGTGATATTGGCCGGACGGTAGGAGTCTTCGTCGAGGTGCAAGACATTGACGGTAGCTTTCCGATTAATTGTTCTTTCGATCTCACCATTACCGAAACAACCCCGCCCGTGGCGCGTTGCGTCGAGTCCCTGACCAGAAGCCTAGACGCTAACGGGAGAAGAACGATTGCCACCGAGAATGTAGATGATGGTACTACGGCGGACTGTGACTTTACGCTCAACTTCGTCGAAGTAGCTAACAATGGCTTCGGCAGCGTTCGCTTCAACTGTAACGACCTGGGCGAAAACATCGTGACTCTGACAGCTACGAACGATGAAGGCAACGGCGCGGCCGACAGCTGTACTACCATTGTTACCATCGTCGACAATACCCCACCGGTGCCCGACTGCCAGAACATCACCCTGATCCTGGGCGAAGCGGGTGACGCCTTCCTGGCCCCCATCAGCCTCGCCGGTGGGAGCACCGACAACTGCACGATCACGGATTACGCGGCGAGTAAAATATCTTTCAACTGTGACGATCTGGGCGCTAACCCCGTTCAGCTCACCCTGACCGATCAGAGCGGCAACTCAAGCAGCTGCACGTCCACGGTACCCATTCAAGACTCCCCCAACCGCGCCTGCGATCAGGGGGCCTTCGTCATGACCTGGAGCACCATCAACCCCAACCAGACGCTCACGATTCCCACGGACCCTGCGCTCACCTACAACTACGAAGTGGAGTGGGGTGACGGCAGTCCGAATCAGGTAATATCCTTCAGCAACCCACTCAGCCACGAATACGCTACGCCAGGAGAATACCAGGTCCGGATCCGGGGCGATTTCCCACGGATCGTTTTCGCCAATAGTGGCAACAGCGGAAGTGTGCTGTCCATCGACCAGTGGGGAAGCATCGAGTGGTCGGACATGTGGCAGGCATTTGAAAACTGTACCAACATGCGCCTACTCGCAACGGATGCGCCCGATCTTTCTCAGGTAACCCGCCTGGGGCGGATGTTCCGGAATTGTAGTTCGCTGGAGTCGCCGGATCTGTCAAATTGGGAAACGGGAACGATCACCGCTATGCCGTTCATGTTTTTCCGGGCGTACGATTTTAACGGGGACATTACGTCCTGGGACGTTGGCAACGTCACCAACTTCAACTTCACGTTTGATGAGGCCGTGGCGTTCAATCAAGACATCAGCGGTTGGAACATCGGCGAGAACGTAACCGGATCCATCAGCATGTTCGCCATGTTTGAACAGGCCCTAGCTTTCGATCAACCCATCGGTAGCTGGGACATGAATAAGGTCAGCACCATTTCTTTCATGTTCAAGCAAACGACTTCCTTTAACCAGTCGCTGGCCAACTGGCAAACCGGTTCCATCCCTCAGATGGAAGGTACTTTCGATGACGCAGCGGCCTTTGATCAGCCCCTTGGCGACTGGGACATCTCCGCGGTGGTCAATATGAAGAATATGCTTAATAACACTGCGCTGTCCATCGATAATTACGACGCCACCCTCATCGGTTGGTCAGGCCTGGGGAACCCGGGCGGCACGCCACCTTCCAACGTTGAATTGGGTGCGGCCACACTGGATTACTGCGTGGGGGAAGCCGCGCGGACGGAATTGATAACTACCTATGGATGGACCATTACCGATGGTGATCGTAACTGCGTCCTTCCCGTTACGCTTACGTCGTTTACTGGCGAGGTAATTGGTAAAACCAACGTACTCGATTGGTCTACTGAGCTTGAAGAAGCCTTCAGTCACTATGCAGTAGAGCGTTCCGCTGATGCCACTATGTGGCAGGAGCTGGGCGCGGTCGCAGGTGCAAGGGAAGGACAAGAAGGCAGCGCGCGCTACGCCTTCACTGACGCTGCTCCGCTGCCCGACAGCTACTACCGCCTCAGGATGGTTGACCTGGACGGCACCTACCGATACAGTCAGATCGTCCACTTGCAAAACGACGTGGCAGCAGCGGACTTACGCATCTTCCCCAACCCTACCAATGGAAATTTCCAGGTAATACTCCCACAGGTTGAAGGGTCGCTCAACCTGGCCATTTACAACCTCCATGGCACCCGCGTCCGCGCCCAAAAACTGGCCGCAGGCACCAACAGCTGGCGCAGCGAAGCACAGCTCCGGGCGGGCGTCTACCTCCTGACCATTACCGACGAAAAAGGACAGCGCTGGACGGAGCGTTTCATCGTCCGGTAATTCGTGCAAGCACCTTGGAGCGTCCCGACGCCTTCAGATGCTCCAAGGTGCGACCTAAACAACTGTCCTCCTTTTAACTATTCCAAGATGCAGCAAAAAGCAACCCCACGTTTACCCCCTCTGGTTTTCCTGAGTTTCTTTCCCGTCGTCTATCTGCTCGGTAAGGCAGCCCGATACCTATTAGGATAGCGAATCAGCATTTGATGCAAACCAGACTTTGTCTTCGCAGACCCATAAATTGTCTCTTTGGGAAGCACTACAGCCATGGCGCCCTGGCCGGTAGCTAGCCTTCAACGATTGAAAAGTAGTTTTCTCTTAGTCACCCTGTCACTCACCAATCCGGTATCTGTTTCGGAGTAGATGGCGGGTGGCTAAGCTTTTTTTACTACGTGTTGCTATGGGGTAGCCTATTCCATTGGATCGATTCATTGATACTACGCTGATTATCCTCCGCCCAAGCGCTTATGTTTCCCCAAAGCAAAACGAAGAGGCAGTACCTAATAAGGTAATACCCGGGTATTGCCTTATTTTGGCTTGCATAACAACTGTCCATGCGCCTTCTTTACTTTTTTCTCCTCCTCTGTCTTTCCACATCTCTCTCTGCCCAGGAAGCCCATCGCCGCTGGCGAAAAATGAATCAGATCCGCCAGGATAAATTTGACCTCGTCCTCCCGGAAGTAATGCGGGAAAATAATATCGACATGTGGATCATCGCTAACCGGGAAGGGCGCTTCGACCCGCTCTATCCGGATATGGGCGAAGGCTATGTCGGTTCCACCGGTTACTACGTCTTTACCGACCCGGGTGAAGGCCGCATCGAGCGCGCAGCGCTCGGTATCAGTGGCTACCTCCTAGAAAAGGGTAATACCTATGATTATTTTGGCTCTGAACTGGAATTGAAGGAGTACGTCGCGGAGCGTGACCCACAGCGGATCGGGCTCAACTATTCCAAAAACATCGGCGGTGCCGATGGCCTCTCCTACTCTGCCTACCTGGAGCTCACTGAAGTCCTTGGCGATAAATATGCCGCCCGTTTCGTCTCCGCCGAAAAGCTGGTCTCTGATTTTCGTTCCCGACGCGTAGCCAGCGAAATCGCTGCCTTCAGTGAGGCTCTTGAATTATCCTACACCATCGCGGAACGGGCATTTTCCAACGAGGTCATTACCCCCGGCGTAACGACGCTGGAAGACGTCGCCTGGTGGATGAAGGAACAGCAATTCAAGCATAACGTCGGATCGTCTTTCGGTATGCCCTCCGTCTACGTCACGGGCGTACGAGGAATCCTGGCTACTTCGACTGACTATATCATCCAGCGGGGCGACGTCCTGTTCATCGACTGGGGCGTTGGCCTCATGAATATGTACACCGACATGAAACGCATGGCTTACGTCCTCCGCGAGGGCGAAACAGCCGTACCGCCCGGCATCCAGCATGCTTTTGATCAGGCCGTTGAAGTACGCACTATCATCAAAAACAACATCAAAGCAGGAGTAACGGCCAAAGAGGCTGAGACGGCCGTTTACACGGCCCTTACGGAAGCAGGATTCAACAAAATGAAAGGCTTCAACCAGTTTACCGAAGGTGACGTGACGGACGTTATCATCGGCTGTCACTCCGTCGGTAACTGGGG
>CAZTTF010000309.1:0-6330 GCA_964616365.1 uncultured Lewinella sp.
AGGTAGAAGTAAGAACGGAAGAAAGTGGTTTCCGTGGTGATTACGTTGTAACCCCAGATTACTTCAGGAAGAAGTGTAGTGTTGAAACCAGACTTCCAGTCACTCTCACCCATGATTGGGTAGTTCGCCCGTGCATTTACAGCAGCTTCTGCAGCTTCTGCCCACCGTCCGGTAGCAAGCGCCGCTCTGGCGCGGAGGCCCCAAGCTACGTCAATGTTCAGGTTAGCTTTGTGGAAAGCACTGCCCGTTGGGCGTGCTTCTCCTTCCTCAAAGTTAGCGATGGCATTGTCAAGGTCAGAGAAAACCTGGTCGTATACCTCCTGTACGGTAGAGCGTGGTGCACTTTCGAATGGTGCTTCAGAAGCGAACAGAATTGGAACACCTGGGTCACTGCTTGGGTTACCGATGAGGTAACCTTTTGCGTAGTGCTGTACCAGGGAGAGGTAAGCGTAAGCACGGTAAGCGTAAGCCTGACCAACAATGGTGCGGAGACCTGGAGTAAGTGGGAGGTCACCTTCAGCAACACGGTTGATGATGGAGTTCGCGTTCGTGATGATGTTGTAGCGGTGGTACCACAGGATCTCAACGGTCAGTGAGGTCTGGTCGGTGTGTGAAGTCCACTGCGCCTGGTCACGCCAGCCGAGGTTATTGGCATTAGCAGAGTGGATCAGTCCACCAGCAAGGTTGTCACCAAGTGGAACCCAGTAGTGCTCATTGGCACGTGCCGTACTTGCTACGGCGTTACCGCCAGGAAGTACTGTCTGAGACTGCGCGTACATGGTCCGGTGCATACCGTTGATGACCAGTGACATGTTTGCCTCTGTAGCCAGGGCGTCACCGGACGAGATAGCGTCGGTTGGCCTGGTCTCCAGGTAATCCTCTTCACAGGAGAAGAACGCCACTGCGAGCAGGAGTAAAAACGAATATTTGATGTTTGATAACATGCTTGTTAGTTTTTTAAATGATTCTCAGGTTAACCTGCTGATTGGTTGTCGAAGGTAAGCGGTGCGAGCGCTGATTGTAATCGCATCGATCACCGCTTACCTACGACTCAGCGGATTAAATTCCGGGAAGTTTAGAAGTTGGCGTTCAGGCCAACAGAGATGATGCTTGCCGCATTGAAGTCGTTACCTGCTGGCGTACCTGCGAGGTTAAACTGTGGGTCAAGACCTGTACGTGCGCTGTTCAGGAAGAGGTTCTCACCGGTAACAGAAACACGGAGGTTGTCCATACCAAGCTTCTCAGTAACGCCGCTACCGAAGGTGTAGCCAAGGTTGATGTTACGCAGGGAAACGAAAGAAGCGTCGGTGAGGAAGCGAGAAGACTGGGTACGTACGAGGTTTACGTTACCGTTCTCCAGACGTGGGACATCAGTGATGTCACCTGGCTGACGCCAAGCGTTCAGGATGTCTGGGTGCAGTGAACGACCGTAGATACCACTGTGCATCATCGCAGAGTAACCATTGTCGAGGATAGAACCACCGATACCGTAGTTAACCAGGATGTTCAAAGAGAATCCTTTGTAGAAGAGGCTGGTAGATACAGACCCGAGGATGTCTGGGATAGAGCTGTCACCAGTGTAAGCGCGCTCAGTTTCCTGCCAGTCGTTGGTTACAGCGTGCGTGCCGTCCTCTTCGAGGACAGGGATGCTGTTACCCATTTCGTCCAGCTCGTACATGAAGAACAGCTGATCACCGTTAGTTGGGTCAACACCTGCCGTGCGGAGAAGGAAGAAGTCGAAACGTGAACGACCTACTTCCCAACGCTTAGAGCCGTTGATGATGGGGTCAGGAATGCTCGTGATTTCGTTCTGGAAAGTAGACGCGGTTACCCGCACATTCCAACGAAGGTCGTTACGCTGGATCAGGTTAGCCGTAAGGCCAAGCTCAACACCTGCGTTGTACATGTCGGCTGCGTTTGCTGGGAAAGCGTTAGCACCGTTACTCAGTGCGATCGGCAGATCGTAGAGCAGGTCAGAAGAGTTTCTGCGGTAGTACTCCAAAGAGCCGTCAAGGAAGTTGTCGAACAAGGTGAACTCCAAAGCAACATCAAAGCTCTCGATGGTCTCCCACTGGAGGAGTTGGTTACCAATGTCAGAGAAGATGATGGCAGGGTTACCCGCGTTAGACGTAAGGCTAAAGCGTGGCTGAGACAGGAAGAAGTCTCCCAGGTTGTCGTTACCAACCTCACCGTAAGAAGAACGGAGCTTCAGGCGGTCGATCCATGGAATGTTCTGGATGAAAGGCTCCTGATCAAGGCGCCAAGAAGCACCTACGGAGTAGAAGGTACCCCAACGTGAGTCAGAACTGAATACAGAAGAACCGTCACGACGTACAGAAACGCTGAGGTTGTACTTCTGGTCGAAGCTGTAGTTAGCACGCGCGAAGTAACCTTCGATACGCTTAACCGTGGTCGCACCGCCAATAGAAATAGGCGTAGCGAAGTTGGCGAATTCGAAGATACCTTCAGCCGTTTGGTCAATAGCCAGTCCGTTATTGGAGGAGAAGGTACGGTCAAAAGTCTCGTGACCAAAGGTCAGGTCCAGGTTGTGGATGTCGTTGAGCGTAGTGTTGTACGTAAGCAGCTGCGTGAAGTTTTCTACTTGTCTTCTGAAACGCGTCTCGCTGTAACGACCGGTTGGCTGAGCATCACCGATGATGTTGTTCTCGTACTCTTTCTCAAGACCTTCGTTGATGTCACGGCCGTAGTTCAGGCGGATGTTCATGCCCTTGATTGGGAGAGCAATGTCAGCGTAGAAACGGAAACCGTAAGTGTTGTCACGGTCACGCTCGTCGTTGAGGATGAGCTCCTGGAGTGCGTGGCGGCCCTGGTTGATTGGACGTGAGCCAACACCAAACTCAGGGAAACCTTCACCGGAATCGTATACTGGGTTACCCGCAATATCTCTTACGATGTTACCCTGCTGGTCGTTGACGAAGACTGGGTAGATAGAACCGATGTTCTTAGCAAAACCGAATGGGTTAACGATGCTACCGGTTCCTGCAGAACTTGGGCCAGCGGCGTTAGACACCGTGATGTTGGCACTACCACCTAAGGTCAGCCAGTCGTTAGCATCAAAGTCAGCGTTTACCCGAGAGGTCAGGCGGTCGTACTCAGAGGTCTGAATGAATCCTTCTTCTTCGAGGTAAGACGTAGAGAAGAATACCCGGTGGTTCTCACCACCGCTGGATACATTCACGTTGTAATTAGTACGGGTAGCGCTACGCTGTAGCTCGTCGTACCAGTTAAGGCTCTGGTAGATTACATCAGCGTTAGGGTTCAGGCGACCATCAGTACCTACGATCTGATCGTTAGGAACGTTGAATGGGTTGTAACCCAGGTTGTTGAAAATGTTGTCAGAAGCAAACTGAGCGTCGCCGTTAGCAGCGCTGGAGTTCTTAAGTGCTTCCCACATCGTTTCGTAGTACTGACCAGGCGTTACTTCGTCGTAGAAAGGAACGGCCGGAGATACGAAACCGTGGTTTACAGAGGCAGAAACCTGTGCTTTACCTTTTCTGGAACCCTTCTTGGTCGTGATGAGGATAACACCGTTAGCCGCACGTGAACCGTAAAGAGAGGTAGAAGAAGCATCCTTCAGGACGGTCAGCGACTCGATGTCCTCCTGGTTGATGTTTACCAGGGCACCTTCGAACTGAACACCGTCAACAATGAAGAGTGGCGCTGAGCTACCGTTCAGTGTACCTACACCACGGATAACGATGCCAGGCGAAGAACCAGGACCACCAGAGGCAGAAGTGAACTGAACACCAGTCGCCTTACCTTCGATGGCAGCGATTGGAGAGGTTACGGTACGGATTTCGAGGTCTTTAGCCCCGACAACATCCGCCGAACCAGAGAATGCCTCCTTAGTGGTAGTACCGAAAGCGGTTACGATAACCTCATCCAGAATAGCCGCAGAAGGCTCCATGGTTACATTAAGGATGGTGCTACTGTTTACTTCGATCTTCTGATCAGCGAAACCAGTGTAGCTAAAGATTACCATATTACTACCGTCAGGAACGGTGAGGCTGTAGTTACCGTCAAGGTCAGTAACCGTACCGGCAGTTGTTCCCTCAACGAGGATACTTACCCCGATCAGGCTTTCGCCTTCGTCGTCAGTTACCTTACCAGTAACCGTCTTTTGTGCCATCGTGACACCCATGACAAAGAACAATAGCCCTAAGACTAGTGAGAATCGTCTCATACTTTAATGGTTTAATTTGATTTTAAAAACTAGTGAATTCTTGAAAAAAGCTATCCAATACGGACAGTTTGATTGTTACTTTTTGCTCTGGGATTTCTAATCGAAGAAAGAGTGGGCGTATTAAAGTTCTTTGGGGGAGCGTGCGTGAGAATTCAGCCTTCAGTGAGGCAAAAGGGTAGTCAGGAATGTTATGGATTAATGGATTTCATTTGGTTGAATAATGGGGGTGTGAACTTTGATCAAAAAAAACTGATCAACACAAAAAAGGGCATTAACATAATCATAACGTGTGAAGTGGTGGAAACGCTGGCTATGATTGCGGCGCAAAATACTGCTTGTCGGTAGAATTGCAAAACCGCTGTTCGCTTAACAAGAATTTCACGTTTTTATTTATGGTGATATTTCATCAGAAAACGGCCGGAATGTGAGATGGTACGGCACGATCACCATTGCTGGCGCTGCTGCTAAGCAAACGGGCGCTGGCGCAGGTGCACAGTTTTATGCTTAGGAAGAGCCGTGAAGGTAGGGAAACAAACTCTGGTAAACATGGCACCTGCGGCCCCGCATAGCTATTGGCTGGTACGGCGGGGTAGGATGGTATGTTGGCTTTAGTCGAGGCATTGTGCGCCGAGTCTAGTCGTTTTGCTCGGGGAACGATAAACTTTTCTTTTGCTCCACCAATGCAACACTTCCTGAAGCTCGGCGCACAGCACCCCGACTTTTGCTGTGTACCGATGCATCTCACTGCACACACGGTTGGAGATGCCGGAGCAGATAATCCCGATTTCAGAGTATATTTCGCATCTAATCAAATAAGCTACCCACGTGCTACGTACCACCACTTTACTACTGTCCCTGCTCATGAGCTGCAGCCTGTTCGCGCAGGAAACGGACAAAGACGCCCGCTACGATGCGGCCTGGAACAGTCTGTCCTTCCGTTCCATTGGCCCTGCTTTCACTTCGGGACGTATTGCTGACTTTGCCGTCAACCCCGACAACCCCAGCGAGTTTTACGTTGCCACCGCCGCCGGCGGTGTCTGGAAAACCACCAACAAAGGCCTCAACTTCAAGCCGGTCTTCGATCAGCAAGGTTCTTACTCTATCGGCGTGGTGGAAATGGACCCCAATAACCACAATGTTATTTGGGTAGGCACCGGCGAGAACAACAACCAGCGGAGCGTTGCCTTCGGCGACGGTGTCTACAAAAGCAGCGACGGCGGTAAGCGCTGGAAACACATGGGTCTGAAAAACTCTGAGCACATCGGGATGATTGCCATTGATCCCCGGGATAGCGACGTCGTTTACGTGGCGGCCACCGGTCCGCTCTGGAGTGCCGGGGGAGACCGCGGCCTCTACAAAACAACCGACGGCGGTGAAAACTGGGAGAAAATCCTTGATATCAGTATCCACACCGGTATCCATGAAGTTCACCTCGACCCCCGCGACCCAGACCTTATATACGCAGTCGCTCACCAGCGCCGCCGGCACGTGTTCACCTATATCAGTGGCGGACCCGAATCTGCCGTCTACAAATCAACCGATGGCGGGGCCAACTTCCGCAAGATCATGCGGGGTATGCCCGGAGGTGACATCGGTAGGGTAGGGCTGGATATTTCTCCCGCCAATCCGGACGTTGTTTACGCCGTCGTCGAAGCCCAGACTGGCCGGGGAGGTTTCTACCGGTCTACCGACCGGGGCGAAAGCTGGGAGAAAAGAAGCTCCTACAGCTCCAGCGGTAATTACTACCAGGAGGTAGTCGCTGACCCCGTAGACGTAGACCGCGTCTACATCATGAATACTTTTGCTGCGGTAAGTACCGATGGCGGTAAAAACTTTGGTAACGTCGGAGAGCGTAATAAGCACATCGATAACCACGCTCTCTGGATCAACCCCAACAACCCCAACTACTTGCTCAACGGTAACGACGGCGGGGTGTACGAATCATGGGACCGAGGCAAAACCTGGCGGTTTTTCCCCAATCTCCCGGTAACGCAGTTCTACAAGGTTGCGGTCGATAATGATTACCCCTTCTACAATGTCTACGGCGGTACTCAGGACAACTTCAGCTTTGGTGGTCCGAGCCGGACCACAGAGCCGACCGGAATCACGAACCGCCACTGGTTCGT
>CAZTTF010000310.1:0-32305 GCA_964616365.1 uncultured Lewinella sp.
ATAATGATGCGCTTTCTCCGGAGGAAGTGGCCAGAATTATTGATGTTTATTTTAACTTAAATAGCTGATAATCATTCATTTGTGTCTTTTAAATCGTTTTATTACGATTTTAATCGTAATAAAACTTGCGTCTATTACGACTCTTCTCGTACTTTTGCTACGAGCAAAATCGTAATAGAATGTCTAAAGACCAAAACAACCAGCCTACCGCCTCAGAATTAGCGGTGCTGCAACTGCTCTGGGAGCGCGGCCCCTTAGCGGTGAAGGATATACACGCCACTCTGTCTCAAGACCGGGATGTGGTATACACTACCGTACTTAAAACCATGCAGGTGATGTTTGAGCGCGGCTACTTGACTCGGGAGAGTCAGGGGCGAAAGCATATTTATGCTGCAGCAATTGCCCAACAAGACACACAGAACAGCTTGCTGGACACCTTCATCGACCGCACTTTCGGAGGGTCTGCCAAAGAACTGGCCATGCGTGCGCTTGGTAATTATAAAACAACAAAGGAGGACATTGACGAGCTCAAAGCCCTGATTGATAAGCTCGAAAACAACAAGTAATGATTGAGCAAATACTATCCATCGAACTGATCAATGCACTGGGTTGGACGCTCGTTCATACTTTATGGCAGGCAGCGCTTTTTGCGGTGCTTCTTGGACTCGCGCTCGTCCTGCTCCGGAAGTACAGTGCCCGTACCCGCTACGTTGTGGCCATTGGTGTATTGTGTGCGTTTTGCGTGACGACGGTCCTGACTTTTGCCCAGCTGTACCAAGGTCCGGCTGCGATTTCGGCCACGACAACCACCATCGAGCCGGCCGCATCTACCGGGACTCCATCTTTGGCCGAGCCAACAACTGATGTTGCAGAAATTACCATTTCTACCGCTCCGGAGACTTCCGTAGCGACTACATCAGGGGCATCAGTATCCACGTCCTTTTGGAATAGGATGATTACTTATTACGATACGCACCTTCCTTTGATTGTTACCCTTTGGTTGATGGGAGTGCTGATCTTACAACTTCGCTTTTTAGGGCAGCTAGCCTTTTTACAGCGACTGAAAAACTACGGGACGGAACGTTTCCCCGCCAGGTTGGCTCCCATGCTGCAGGAGTTGGAGGATCGCCTGGGGATCACTAAGCCAGTACGCTACCTGACCAGCTTTAGGGTAAGCTCACCGTTTACTGCGGGCTGGCTGCGGCCAGCCGTGTTGTTCCCCGGTGGGCTGCTGGGTGAGCTCGATGAGGCGCAGTTGCGCACCATCATTGCTCACGAATTGGCCCACATTAAGCGGTACGATTTTTTGGTCAACCTGATCCAGACCTTACTGTGCATCCTGTTCTTTTACCATCCGGCTGTCTGGTGGATTTCTGCCCGAATTGACGAAGAAAGAGAGCACTGTTGTGATGACCTCGCGATTGAAGCAACTGGAGAGCCCGTAGGGTATGCCCGCACGCTGTTGCAATTAAAAGAAGCAGAGCTAAGTAATTCCAGCCTAGCTATGGGCTTTTTCGGAAAGGGTGATGGGTTCAAGGATCGGATTACACGACTGTTGTCGGGGTATCTGGGTACGGGCACCTACGGCGAGGGCTTTACCACGGCAGTTATCATCTTCTGTTTTATGGGCCTTGCTATTACCCTTTCGGGGCAGCAGGTAGAGACTGAGCTGGGCGCGGACGCAGGTGCAATGGATAGGGTAGAAGCAAAAGCAGCACCTGTCCCTCCTGCTGCACCACCACCGCCACACCCTCCGGGAAGACAGCATCTACCCCCCGGCAAGGGGCTTTCGGAAGCAGAGGCTGCCGAAATCAATACTTATCTCCAAGATGACCTGGGCCGGCAGTTTGTGCAGGTGGCAAAAGCCGGAGACTACATTTTTGAAATTTTCATGGATGCCATCGAAGAAGGCGACTTGCAGCTGGTTAACTACCTGATCGAAAAGGAGGACTTCGACTTTACCGGGACGAATGCCATGGGGCTAACCCCTCTGATGCTCGCCGCAAGCGAGGACCACCCCCGCATCGTTCGCCGCCTTATTGACGCTGGCGCTGAAGTCGATCACGTCAACGCCCAGGGCTGGACAGCCCTGATCGAAGCCGCTGACGAAGGGAGTTATGCTTCCGCCCTCGTTCTGCTCGAAGCCGGTGCCGACCCCAACCTGAAGGGGGATAACAATTCCCGCTCAGCGCTCGCTATGGCTGCCTCCGAAGGGCACACCAACCTCTTTGCGCTGCTCATCCAAAATGGAGCAGATGTCTTTTCAGTGCAGGGAGGAACTCATCCGCTGCATGCAGCAGCCGAGGAAGGTAAATTGCTTGCCGTTCGTCAACTGTTGGAGCTGGATGCGGACGTCAACATCACCGATGAATACCAGCGTACTCCGCTGAGCTACGCTGCGGAAGAAGGCAAGGGCAATGTCGTACAACTGCTTTTGGAAAATGGTGCGAAGCCGGATATTGCCGACCGCAATGGGCGTACGCCCCTCAGTTACGCTGCTGAAGAAGGCAAAGACGAGGTTGTTGCTATGCTGCTTAAGGTAAAAGCAGATCCGAATAGCAAGGCAGAAAATGGCTGGTCTCCCCTCGATTTCGCCGCTGATGAACTTTGGGACGGTGGTGACACAGAAGGAGCCTACACCCTTAGTGAGGATCGGGAAAATGCATTAGAGCAAGTGATTTACCGACTGGTTGCAGCTGGTGCCACTTCCGAGTCCGTCGAGCTTGACGGAGAAACGATCCGCATCGTTCGTGGTCAGTTTATGAGTCGGGAATACGATGATCAGGGAAGCTTTGACGGTGGCTTTAACGGTCGCTTTGACTTTGATGAGCGCTTTGATTTTGATGACCAGGATGAGCTCAACCGAGCCCTTGATCAGGCACTGGATGAAATGCTTGATTGGTTAGATGATGAGCTGGAAAAACTTGGCCCCGGAAAAACGTTTGACACTCAGACCGGCTTCCCCCGGAATAAGACAGTTTTCAGCGTATGGGAGCTTCTCGGCAAGGGAGCTAGCTCAGACCGTATCCGCCCGGATAAGGGATGGATTGAAAGTCGGGATGGAAAGATCGCCTTCCCTTATATCCTGGACCGTAACGCGAAAGTCTACGACGGCAACGGTGGTGCGTCAGTGGGTGGCGCTACACGTAATCCCGGCGCTGGTCGGGCAGTAAACAATGGGAACCCTACCTCGTTGCACGGAAAAGGACCGTTTAACCGGAAAGCTACAGATCGGTTGGTTAAAGCCGTTGCTGAAGACGATATTGACAACTACGATAGCTTCCTGAAGGATGGGGCAGATATTAACGGCACCGATCGTGATGGCTACACCCCACTTACTGTGGCTTCCCGGGAAAACCATAACGTTGATACCTACCGCCTGCTTGAGCTGGGGGCCAACATCAACGAGACGGACGACTGGGGATACACTCCTCTAACGCAGGCGGCCAAGCATAACCACTTCAATGTTGTCAGAACGCTATTGGAAAAAGGTGCCGACCCGGACTTAGCGGATAAAAATGGTAATACTGCCAAAGAGATCGCTCTGCGTGATGGATCTCTGCGCGTAATTACCCTTTTGAACGAGGCTGGTGCTAGCGTTACGGCAAACGATGCAGATGGTACTTCTCCGCTAATCATTCCCGCACGGGAAGGATATCAGGAGGTCCTGCGGTACTTGCTGGAGCAGGGTGCTAGTCCTAATGCCACTCGCCAAGGGCCAACACCGTTGTTCCTAGCTGCACGTGAAGGCCAGGAAGATGCCGTCAGGATATTGACCGAGTACGGTGCCAGCCTTGAAACCCGTCAGGATTACTATGACAATGATTTCTTCCGCCGGGAAGTGCCCGGTGGCGGCGGTACCGCCGCCCTCTATGACGGTGGTACTGCCCTGATGATAGCGTTAACGCAGCGTTCTGCAAATGTTGTCCGGGCCTTGCTTGTCGCCGGAGCGGATGTTAACGCCGCCTGCAACAAAGTTCGTTACACCGGCAAAAAAGCACTTGAGGCCTGGAATGCTAAAATGATGACGGAGACCGAACTCAGCAAACGTTACCAGCTGACTTATCGTGCTACCGGTTGGACACCACTGATGGAAGCCGCAGAGTCCGGCAACATCAACCTGGTGAAACTGCTACTGGACAACGGCGCCGACAAGCGCCGCAAGACCAGCGAAGGAACCTCCGCTTACGACGTCGCTACGACTAATGGCTTCATGCAAATTGCAGCCCTGCTGAAATAACTACTTAGTTCGCTTCGACGTACCCTGTTGCTATTCTGCGCGCCTGCCAGTCCTCTTCGTAGGGCCCGGCGGCGTGCAGGATGGGACCTTGCACCCCCAACCCTCTCTTTGCACCTGCGACCCCGCCTCTCTAAACTCCCCTTTAAACCTTACATCATCGGAGAAGCCGCTATTGCTTCCCTTGTTACCTCCCTTATACCCCTCAATAACCCCGGCGTCCTAACGCCATAGAAAACTACCCCAAAATGCGCATCCTGATCTTGATCGGGTTACTGGCCTGTACCGGTAACCTACTGGCTACTGCCTTGCCTACACTTAAAGTTGCTCTCTCTTCCATCGTCGTGACCGAAGATGGCGCTCCACTCGAATTTGCTACCGTTTCTGTCCTTACCCCGGATAGTACCCTGATGGATGGAACGGTAACCGACGAAGTCGGAAGATTCACGCTCGTCCTACCTAAAGGTGAATACCTGATTCGGGTGGAGTTCCTTGGTTTTGCTACGCAGGAAATGCCCATCGATTTACAAGGTAACCTCGAAGTGCCACCGATCAAACTGTCCGCCGGCGTCGAGCTGGAGACGGTGGAAGTGCGTGCTGATAAAAGTCAGATGAACCTGAAACTCGACAAGAAGATATTCAATGTGGGCCAGGATGCCCTTGCTCAGGGCGGATCGGCAAATGAAGTGCTGGCACAGGTGCCCTCGGTCGAGGTGGACGCCATGGGTAATGTCAGTCTGCGCGGTAATGGCAGTGTTCGTATCCTGATCAATGGTCGTCCCTCCGCACTCGCTGATAACAACTCACTGGACGCTATTCCCGCAGGCAGTATCGAAAGTGTTGAGGTGATCACGAACCCTTCGGCACGCTACGAAGCCGCAGGTACGGCAGGCATTATAAATATCATCCTAAAAAAAGAAAACCAAAGGGGCTACGGAGGCTCCGTAAGGTTAGGCGTTGGCCAGCCCGCCGATTTTCAGGCGGGCCTGAATCTTAATTTCAGGCACGAGAAATTCAACGCCTTTGCCAACCTTAGTGGCAGGTACGCCAACTTCCGGGGCGATGGAGACTTGCAGCGGGAAACCACCATCAACGAAAGAACCACCCTACTGGATCAAGTGGTGGATATGGACCGTAACGATAAGGCGTGGTCAGGCTATACCGGGTTTGACTACAAGCTGAGCGAACTGGCTACCCTAACGGCTTCGTATGCTATTTACGATGTAATTAACGACGACTTTACCACCACCTCCTATGCCTATCGCGGAGACGCCGACCGTGACCTGGAGCAAGGGCTTGACTACTTCGAGCCAGGTACCTATCACCAGGTTGACATCGTGTACGATAAGCGCTTTGCCCAGGAGGGCAAACGACTCGCCATCTATTTTAACCACGATGCGTGGTCGGAAGAGGAGACAGAAATCACGGATTTGCGTGAGCTGGCGCCCGACGCTCAACAGCTACTAGGGTACAATACTTTTAGTGGTGAGAGCAGTAGTGATTTCCTGCTGCGGACAGATTATGAGACCAAGATTGGTAATTACGGTAAACTGGAAACAGGCATCCAGTTAGAGAGCCGGGTAATCTCAAGTGATTACTTTGCCCGGCAGAACGAGGCGATCATCCTCGGCTTTGAAAATGAGCTCGATTACTACGAACAGGTTGGAGGCGCCTACGTGCAGTATGCCTACGAGAAAGATGCTTTTGGCCTACAACTGGGTCTGCGCAACGAGTACACCGCCGTGAGGGTGGAAAATCTACAGGAAACGCAGCAGGACATCAAGAAAGACTACAACCAGTTGTTCCCCTCCCTAAATGCAAAGTGGAAGTTTACGGATAAGGTTAGTACGCAGATGAGCTTCAGCCGCCGGATCCGGCGGCCCCAGTTCTGGCAGCTAAGCACCTTCGGTGGAATTCGTAACCCCAGCTACTTGTTTAATGGTAACCCGGACCTGGACCCGGCTTACAGCAACCGGGCAGAGCTCAACCTGCTGGCCCGCGGGGATAAATTCACTTTTAACCCCGCAGTATATGCGTCGGTTACTACTGACTATTTTCAAAATGTACTGGAGCAGTCTTCGGTCAACATTTTCGATTTTGAGGATGGAACGATATTGTCCAGTCCGATTAACCTGGATCGGGAAACCGCCTTCGGCCTTGAGGTCTTTGCCAGCTACCGGCCAACCGAAGCCCTGAATATATCAGGGGACATCCACTACTATGGTTACCGCCAGCGGGGCACATTTGAGGATCGGAACTTCAATTTCGACTTTGCCACCTGGACGGGAAGCATCCGGGCACAGTTAACCCTTCCCTGGGACGTTAACCTGCAGGGCCAGCTGCGATACGGAGCCCCTCGGAAAGATGTGCAGTCTATTAATCGGGCAAACTACTACGGAACAATCGGATTAAGCCGTCGGTGGGATCGTAAACTGACCGTAACGCTGAATGCCCGGGCTCCTCGATTTCAGGCAAATAGCCAGTTCCGCCCAACGTTTGTTCAGGAGGAATACTTCCAGTGGACGGGGTGGCGCTTTGGCGCCACGGTGCAGTACCGTTTCGAGAAAGGGGCAAAGTCTGATGAGCGCCGGCAACGGGGAAGTATCAGGTAGGTAGTCGGTAGAGGCAAAGACGAACCTGAAGTACACTGCAATGCACGGTTTATTCTTTCAAAAAAATGGTGTCTGATAGGCAGCCGCTGGTTAAAAATGATTTTTTGATCAAATAAAATCAAAAAATACGAAAATGCAAGATTGTTGTTATATCATAAGTGTTTGATTTTCAATATTTTGTATTTTTGGCACGGTCTTTGATACTGTTTTAGCGATTCAAAAAATGACAATCGCAATGACCAACCAAGAATTCACCCAGAAGACAAATCAATTGGAAAACCTTTTGTTCTCTTTCGCCCTACGTTTGACGCGTAGCCGTCAGGACGCTGAAGATCTGATGCAGGAAACCAAGATCAAAGCGTACAAATACCGTAACAAGTTTACCGAGGGTACCAACTTCAAGGGCTGGATTTCAACTATCATGCGCAACACCTTCATTAATCAGTACCGCAAAGCCAAGACGCGTCGTCACCTTAACCATACCGTTGAAGAACATACCACTACGGTATCTACGTTACATTCTACAGATAATGCCGGAGAGTCTTCTTTGCGAATGCAGGAGTTGAAGCGAATGATGAATAGTATTGGAGATATTTATTCTGTTCCGTTTCTGATGTTTTACCGTGGCTATGAATACCAGGAGATCGCACAAAAACTGAATGTACCGATTGGTACCGTGAAGAGCCGCATTTTTACCGCTCGTGTAAAGATGAAGAATCTTTTGGGTAACCGTCGTCAGGCTGTCTAATTGACCCAGCATCCCATGAACTAGCTTTTATCTGCACCCGGAGGCATCGCCTCCGGGTGTTTTTATTTAGGTTTAGTGCTTCGATTCATTTTAAAAGTATCGATCATGCGCTACTTACTTTACGCTCTCTTATTATTATTCTTTGGCTGTGCCACCGAATCGCCTTTGGAAAATGCCGCCGATCCTGAAAGTCGTCCTCCAAATATTGTAATTATCCTAACGGATGATTTGGGCTACGGAGATCTTTCGGTCTACGGTTCGCCGCAGGCGCGAACGCCCCACCTGGATCAGATGGCGGCGGAGGGGATGAAGTTTACCTCCTTCTACGCGATGCCTTCCTGTTCCCCAAGCCGGGCGGCTTTGCTCACGGGCTGCTATCCTCCGCGGGTGGGTGTTCCCGATGTCATCGGGCCTCCCGGCCCGCAGTGGACCGCTGATAAACAATACGGTCTGCATCAGGACGAAACCACCCTGGCGGAAATACTCAAAGCTGCCGGCTACGCCACGGGCATGGTAGGCAAATGGCATCTGGGGCATTTCCCTGAAACGATGCCCCAAAAACACGGCTTTGATCAATTTTTTGGCCTGCCGTACAGCAACGACATGCTGCCCGAGCGCAGCTATCCTGACCTGGCTTTGCTGGATGGAACGGATACGCTGGAAGTAAACCCCGACCAACACTTCCTCACCCAGCGTTATACGGAAGAGGCCCTTACGTTTATCCGCGAGCAGCGGGAAGGGCCATTCCTGTTGTACGTAGCTCACAGCATGCCACACGTGCCCATTTTTGCTTCGCCGGACTTCGCCGGCCGGAACGGGCAAGGGACCTTTGCGGATGTTGTGGAGGAAGTTGATGCTTCGGTAGGAAGCATTTTACGGGAGCTGGAGGCGCAGGGCATTGATGACCAAACGCTGGTCGTTTTCACCTCGGATAATGGACCTTGGATGACCTACGGCAACCATGCCGGTTCCTCCGGCCCGTTCCGGGAAGGTAAAGGGACCACCTGGGAGGGTGGTGTCCGGGTACCGATGATTGTGCGTTGGCCCGCCGGCGTCGCTGCCGGCACAATCCAGCAAGCGCCAGCAACGCTGGCGGATATTCTCCCGACCGTTGCCGAAATAACCGGGGCAGCCCTGCCGGAGCGAAAGATTGACGGAAGGGACCTGTCATTGCTCTTTGACCCAACCACGGCACCAGCGTCTGCGCCTGAATCCGTCATCTGCTTTTGGCGGTCAGGTAACCTTGATGCTGTCCGGAGGGGCAAATGGAAACTGCACCGTGAGCATGCCTATCGCTACGTTGATCAGGTGGCTAACGATGGTATAGGAGGCACGTATGCCTACACGACCACGGGGCAGGAACTGTACGATTTACACGGCGATCCTGCAGAGCGCTACAACCTTGCCGCAGAGCACCCGGAAATTGTAGCGGAGCTGGAAGCGATCGGGCAACGGCTACAAGCAGAAATGGATGCTGAGAAAAGAGCACCTTTTCGCCCCGGAAAATAGCTGATGGCACACTCAATGTAGGGGCGCGAGCGCAGGTGCAATGAAGAAATGTAGCGGCAATGTCTGTTTAAAGCGGTTCTTTTTCTTGTGCTGGTGTAGCTAAATCAGGGTTCATGTTGTTCCTCTGCGTATGAAGACGACAAAGACGCCCATCCTGATTATTGGCGCAGGCCTTTCCGGATTGACCTTAGCCTACCTGCTCGAGCAGCGGGGAAAAGAATACCTCGTCATCGAGGCACGGGACCGCACGGGCGGACGTATTCTCACCTCCCGCCCGGAGGGCGGCGCTCCCCTCGAGTTAGGCGCAACCTGGTTGGGTAAGAAGCACGACCGGTTGGTAGCACTGTTAGCGAGATTAGGTCTGGATACCTTCGAACAACTTACGGGAGGCAGGGCGATCTACGAAGCTATCTCGACGAGTCCTCCGCAGGTCGTGCAGTTGCCGCATAACGATGAGCCGAGCTTTCGGATCGCCGGAGGTAGCGATGCCCTCATCACGGCGCTCTATGCTGGTTTATCGCCCGAAGCCGTTCAGCTGAATACCGCAGTCCAGGCCTTAAGCCTGCAGGAAGATGGTGTGCTTGTTTCTACCAGCCAGGGGACTGTTGTAGCGGAAACCGTGGTCTCTACATTACCGCCTCACCTATTGGCATCATCCATCGCATTTACTCCCGAACTGCCTGCTACTTTTCGGGACATCGCGTCAAGTACCCACACCTGGATGGGGGAGTCGATTAAAGTAGGCTTGCGCTACCGCAAGCCGTTTTGGAAAGATGACGGCCCCGGGGGAACAATTTTCAGCAATGTCGGTCCCGTCTCCGAGATGTACGACCACAGCAACGTCGAAAACGACCGATTTGCCCTCAAGGGTTTTCTCAATGGCACTTACTTCAGCCTTACCCGCGACCAAAGACGGGACATGGTACTCAAACAGCTTCGTAAATACTACGGTACTGCCGTTGATGATTACCTGGAATATGAAGAAGCAGTCTGGCGGCAGGAGGAATTTACCTTCAGCCCGTATGATCAGCATGTGCTGCCGCATCAGCACAACGGCCATCCGCTGTTTCGGGAGCCACTGTTTGGGGGGCGGATGCTCCTGGCAGGGTCAGAAACCGCGGTACTGTATCCGGGCTATATGGATGGTGCGGTGCGGAGTGCAGAGCGCATTGCTAAGCTACTGGCTAACTGATCATTGCCAGCCAACCGAGAGGGTCAGGTTTGGCGTGAACCCTAAACCTCGGCGCAGGAGTAGGGTGTCGTCGAGATCAAAAGCATTGAACTGCTCACTGAAGCCTGCTCCGAGGGTATTCTCTCTGTTGTACAGATTTAACAGTGAGAGCCCCACCTTTCCGCGCAAACCTGGCTGAGCTCCTCCGGTTAAGTAAAAGGAGCATACTTGCTTTGCGGTTTACTATTTTCGGTAGAGGTTGACCGTACTGCCGGTTTGCTCGTACCGAACGCCTTCTAGCGTGTTGACGAGAATTTCCAGGGCAACCGTTACATCAGCATGGGGAAAAACCGTAGTGATGCGAGCTGATGGATCAATAGTGAATTGCACGGATTAGTGCCTTTAAAGGCACCGTAACAACACTTGCTGACAGCCCGGGGCATTGCCTCGGGCTGTTCTTTTTTACATGTAAACCTTCCGCTTCCGGAGTGTGCCCGCCCCATCCGTTTGGAAAAGAACCCCTTCGTCTCCTGAGCTGATTTCGGCAGCATTGCCTTCGTCGGTGTCAATATGCATCTCCAGCTTGTATTTGGGAGATACCCGGATCAGCACATTGCCAAAGGTGAGCGATCGCTCACCGCTGCCTACTTCAACCTCCACGATGTCCCGGTCTTGCACCCCAAATACCTCAGCATCCTCTGGTGTCATGTGGATGTGGCGCCACGCACAGATCACGCCATCTTCCAGGTTGAAGGTACCGGCGGGACCAATCAGTTTACACCCCGGGGTGTTTTCTACTTTGCCTGACTCGCGCACTGGCGCGTCGATCCCCAGAAAGAACTCGTCAGTGCGACTAATCTCTAACTGGTCTTTGGTGCGTACGGGGCCCAGCACGCGCACGCGTTCCAGGGTATTGCGCGGCCCAACGACGGTGACGGTCTCTTCGGCGGCAAACTGCCCCGGCTGACTAAGCCATTTACGGAGGGTGAGTTGATGTCCTTTACCGAACAGAACGTCCACGGTATCCTGTGTCAGGTGAATATGGCGGGCGGAAATAGCTACCGGGATGGTGGGGAGGCTATTCACGGCGTCTGCTTTGTCCAGCAATTTGCTGCACTGGGTGGCAATGGCAAGTTGTTCGTCCGTTCTTACGGCCAGGAGCTTTACCCGGCTGTGTTGCATGCTGAAATCTTCAACCGGACTGGTAGCAGACAATTTGATGGAGGTGTTTTTGTCCTCGTTGATGATCGCTCCCAGGAAGTCGAGCCGCTGGCAGGCCCGATGCCGGATAACGGGGCTGTTCTCACCAATGCCACCGGTGAAGATGATGGCATCCACGCCGCCCATGGCGGCGGCATAGGCGCCGATGTATTTCCGTAAACGATGAGTGAAAACCTGGAGGGCAAGCTGACAATCTTTGTTGCCCGCGGATGCCTGCTCCAGAATGGTCCGCATATCATTACCAACGCCAGAGAGGCCTTCCAGGCCGCTTTTGCGGTTGAGAAGCTCGTCGATAGCAGCAGTGTCCAGCCCTTCCTCTCTACCGAGGAAATCAATGATGCCGGGGTCAATATCCCCCGAGCGTGTTCCCATCACCAGGCCTTCCAGCGGGGTCATACCCATGCTCGTTTCTACCGAACGACCAAACTCCACCGCCGTCACACTACACCCACTACCGAGGTGGCAACTGATGATGCGCAGGTTGCGGGCTTCGGTACCCAGAAAGCGTGCCGCTTTCGCGGCTACGTAACGATGGCTTGTTCCGTGAAAGCCATAACGGCGAATGCCGTGCTTGGCCATCAGGTCTTTGGGCAACGCGTAGGTTTTCGCCCGGCTGGGTAGGCTGGAATGAAAGGCGGTGTCAAAGACCGCAAAATGCTCTACTTCGGGGAAGAGGTTGCGCGCTGCGCGGATACCGCGCAGGTTGACGGGATTGTGCAACGGAGCGAGGTTGTTGAGCGCCTCAATTTGTCCCTCCACCTCGTCGGTGATCCGGGTAGCACGATCAAAGGCCTCACCGCCGTGAACTACCCGGTGGCCGACTCCGGACAGCTCTATATTGGAAAGTTTGTCCTTTAGCGCTTCAAGGCAGACCGCAATGGCGCGCTCAGGGCCCTTACTCTCCAGCTCAATACTGGTGCCATCCGAGAAATTGATCAGTGGCTTGTCCAGTAAGCGTTCGGCGCTCATTTCTAACTTGCGTTCACCGTTAATGGGGTTGATTACGGCCGCTTTTACGGAGGAAGAGCCGGCATTCAGGACTAGAATATTCATAGAGAAGTGTGCAGGTGTTACCAAAAATGTTCAACCAACAAACGCGCTGCCACCGTCCGGGTTCGTGTCTGTTTGTGGATAAGTCAAGAATTAAATTGATTAGTATTGTAACGCACACTTATTTCCTTGCATAAAGGAGCAACTAAACCATACCCCCTATGCGATTATTACGCTACACTCTCACTCTTTGTATGCTGGCTTTCTTCAGCTTCACCGCGCAAGCGCAACTCCAGTACGGAGGTGGCGCAGCCCTGGTAGGCAACTTCGATTTCTTCGGAGTTCAGGCCAAAGGCCAGTATGCTTTCAACGAAACCTGGCGCGCTGCGGCAGACTTTACTTACCTCTTCCCCGAGTTCGGCAGCTCCTGGGAATTCAACCCCAATGTTCACTACATTTTCAGCGACAATGGCGCCGGACAGCAGTTCTATGCCCTCGCTGGTATTGGCATCTGGAATGTCAGTGTTGACTTGGGTGGTTTAGGTAGCGTTGGCGCTACGGATACCGGAATTAACGTTGGAGCGGGTGCAAATATCCCGCTTGGAGGCCTCACTGGCTACGGAGAGATTAAATACGGAATTGGCGGAAGCGAACTTGGTATCGCTTTCGGTATCCTCTTCGGAAACTGATTTTTCGTGATCTCAATCATCGTTTGCCCGGTCAACTACGGTTGGCCGGGCATCTTTATGTGCTCTATTTTCAGATTGTAAGACGGCCGTGGAGCTTAATAGCCATCAAGCTGAAGCGCGGTGTTGCTGACCACAGAGAGCATAAATTGAAGTGGGCGGTAGACGCAGGTGCCAGGTTTCGTTAAAAGCAACATTTGATGCTGATAACATGGAACTGCCACGGAAAAAGCTTGTAAGCTGTGGTTTACGGAGGGCGTAGCAACATTGGTCGGTATACGCAGAACCGTTTGTATCCGTATATAAACGATTTTATACGTTTAATTGACGACTAAATCTCTGGCGGCCACCCTACTTGCGGTTAGAAATCAACAACTTTGCCGCCTATGGCCACCAACCCTGAATTAGAACTTGCTTTCGACTACGTTAGCCAGACCGACCGGCACGTATTCCTGACCGGAAAGGCAGGAACCGGAAAAACAACCTTTCTACACCGCATCCGGGCAGAAGTGCCAAAACGCATGGCAGTGGTGGCACCTACCGGAGTAGCCGCGATTAATGCCAAGGGAGTAACGATCCATAGCTTATTTCAACTTCCCTTTGGCGTCCTTTTACCCGGTGCAACCACGGAGCGTAGCCGTCGTTTCAGTGCCAAAAAACAGGCACTGATCAAGAGCCTGGATCTGTTGGTCATCGACGAGATCAGTATGGTGCGTGCTGATGTGCTTGACGGAATCGATGAGGTGCTGCGCCGCCTGAGACGCTCTAAAGCCCCCTTCGGAGGGCTTCAGTTGTTGATGATCGGCGACCTACACCAATTGCCTCCCGTGGTAAAAGACAGTGATTGGTACGCGATGCGGGACCACTACGAGACAGCCTATTTCTTCGGTAGCCGCGCGTTGCGCGCGGCACGACCTGCCACCATCCAGCTGAAGCATATCTACCGGCAATCTGACGAAGTCTTTATCGGGTTGCTGAATAAAGTGCGCAGCAACCAAATGGACCAGGAGGTCATAGACACCCTCAATCAGCGCTATGTGCCAAACTTTGAGCCAACAGAAGCAGAAGGATACATTACCCTTTCGTCCCATAACAGCACCGCCCGAAAGATTAATGACGAGCAGCTCGCTCGCTTGTCCGGTAGAGTATATGAGTTTGAGGCCGAGGTAGAAGATGTCTTCCCCGAATCGATGTATCCCAATACTGCGCGCTTGTCTTTCAAGGTAGGGGCACAGGTCATGTTTAATAAGAATGACACCGTTCTGCACGCCTACTTTAACGGAAAGATCGGAACGATTACCGCAATAGAAGATGATCAGATTGTGGTGCAGTGCCCCGGTGATGACGCGCCGATTTATGTGGAGCCGGTAGTGTGGGAGAACCGTAAATTCGAGATGGATGCCAAGACCAAGGAAGTGGAAGACGTCATTATCGGGACCTATACCCAACATCCGCTGAAGTTGGCCTGGGCGATCACGATCCACAAAAGCCAGGGCCTGACCTTCGACAAGGTAGTTATTGATGCTGAAGCAGCCTTCGCACATGGTCAGGTCTACGTTGCCCTGAGTAGGTGCAAGACTTTTGAGGGGATCGTCCTTCGGAGTCGTATCGGAGGGAGTAGCGTAAAGACGGACGTGGTGGTGAAAAACTACAGCCAGCAGGCAGCGGATAATCAACCTGGAGGGGAGGAGTTGTTGGCTGATAAGCGGACGTTCCAGATCAACTGCCTGCGGCAGTTGTTTGCCTGCGAAGCCCTGTCGTTGGCCAGCAGTAGGCTCAACCGGGCATTGCTCGAAAATGAGCGCTTTTTACAGGGAAATGCCACAGTTGTCTTCACCCGCTTGCACCGTCTTCTGCACGAGCAGGTCGTTACCATGGGCAAGAAATTTTTACCTCACCTCAGTCGGTATGCTCAGGAAGCAATGCTGCCCGAAGCAAATAGTGCTTTGCAGGAGCGACTCACTGGGGCTGCAGACTACTTCCTGCGCATTTTACAACAAGAAATCGGGCCTGAAGTAGAGGGGCTGGAAATACTAGGCGATAACAAGAAGGTCTTGCAAAACGTCCGGGAACGCCATCAGGACATGCTTCGGGAACTATTTGTTATCACCCGCCTCTTTACCTCTATCCAAAAACAGTTTTCTCCGCTTGCCTTCGTGCGCCATCGAGCCGATGCGGTACTGGATTTTGAGCAGGACCACAAGAAAACACAGCGTAAAACCTCCCGGATTCCGAAAGAAATCCCACACCCCGCCCTGTATGCCCTGATGAACGACTGGCGCGCAAAGCGCGCCGCTAAGGACGGACTACGCCCAGCCTCCGTCATCAGTACCTCGGCCATGTTGGAGATCAACTACGTATTGCCAACCAACAAGAAAAACCTGTTAGCGATCAGTAAATTCGGTGCAACCCGCTATGATAGAATCGGAGAAGCCTTACTCGGGATGATCCGGGATTATGCCCAGGGGAAAGCACTGCAAACGGACCAGATGGAATTCGCTAAAGGGGCAAAGGCGAAAGAAGATACCAAAGCAGTTACCCTTGAGCTGTACAAAGCAGGTAAAGGTGTAGCGGCTATCGCCGCCTCGCGGAAAATGACCGAAGGCACCATCGAAGGCCACCTGGCCTACTGGATTGGCATTGGCGAAGTGCCGGCAACCGACTTTATGCAGCAAAAAGACCTTGATGAGCTGGTGGCCTATTTTGCTGCCCATCCGGAGCAGCGGTTAGGCGAAGTATTTGCAGCGCATGAGGGTAAATTCTCCTACGGTCAACTGAAAATTGGGGAGGCGTACGGTAAATACCTTAAGGTAAAGATTTGAAATGCCACTGTAGATAAGATCACGGGCTAATCTTCAATACCCGGTCGGTTCAGGAAAGGGGGCTTAGGCTACCCATCTTTGCCCTTTCAGCCCCCTCATGGCACCTGCGCTTGCGCCCTGCCGTACTTGTTCCAGATGTCAACACGAACCTACCGATTGAAGAACCGGAATATCGGGACGTCTACACTGAAGGTAACCATGCCGCGCACACTGCGGGCTTCCCGTTGGACCGTTTCTCCGGCGAGGGTGAATTTGCGCACGCTCGGGCCATCCTGAACTCCTATACCCAGAGAGAAGGGGGATTTGGGGAAGTTGTACATCAGGTGAAGGCCTGGAGCCACGATGTTGGTGACTTTGAACTCCGGGAGCCGATCAACCTCCGTTCCGTTGTTTTGCTCCTCAATGCGGAAGGCCGTAATGGCCCCCAGGTCAATCAGAGATCCAAAGAAGGTGATGGACTTATTGCCGCCGATATTGGTGCTGTAGGAAACACCAACCGGAACAAAGAGTGCTGCGCCGAAGACACCATCTTCCAACTCCGGAGCCTCTACACCCGAGGGAAGCACCAGTCGTTCCTGACTAAGCGCAGCCCCGAAATAAGCACCAAGCTCAAAACTGGAGGCTTGGGTCCGTTTTATCTGCGAGCTGCCTGGAGGTAAAGCAATGGTGTTAAGTGCCGCCTGAATATCGGCGGCACTATCTGCTGTCGACACATCGGCCATGAAAGTGCCGTATTTAAATACGTTTTTGCGGAAACGGTCAATCTGCTTGGGGTTCAGCTTTGAGAGCTTTTTCTGGACGATTGCCAGCTCATCCCGCACCCGGTTCACCTTGAGCGTGAGCATGGCATTTTCAACCGAGTCTTTCTCAGCCTGTGTTTGTGTTTGTGCCAGTACCCGACTGTAACTCATGATGGCTTCCTGATCTTTCTTGTTGAGTTCAAGGTTTTCTCCGATGGGGTCGGCGGTAGGAGTAGTCAGGCCAATGGCTTTCAGGTTTTTGTCTTGTTGCGTAACCAGGTCGGAGAGTTGGGCCCGAAGCTTATCCCGCCGGTCACTCAGGCGCTGTTGCTTCTTGCTGGCTTCTGGAATGATGTCAAACAGTTTGATGAGGTTCAGAAGGTTTTCTACGGCATAACGATATTCCCCCTGGGTGCTTAGGGCAAACAACTCGTTTAGCTCCTGGCTGATTTCCGGCACCTTTTCAAAAGCAGGGAAGCGCTCAGCTAAGGATAACGGAGGCTGGCCATTATCAGATTGCTGGAGAATAGGTGCTTTGAGCAAGGACTGAACAGTATTAGCAATGAAACTAACTGCCTGGATGCGCTGTGCTTGTTCCGGGGAGAGGTTGGGTGGCGGCGGCGCACTAAGAGATGCCCGGAAATCAGAGAGGTAGAGGCTGAAATCCAGGAGGAAGTCCGTCAGGCCATCTGCATTGAGGTTACCCAGGTTGGGAACCCGGCCGATACGCTCCTTCGCCATTCCGGCCAACAGTAATTTGGCGGAAGGGTCAGTCTGAAAGATGGCCATTCGTCTCTTGTCAAGAAAAAGGTCACTGTTTGAATCAGAAAGGAGGAAGAAAGTCTGCTGCGCCATCCCGAAAACGGTCTCGAAGGTGGTCAGATTTTGGTACGTCCGAATGAGGGTGTCCGCCTGGTTGTCACTATACCGCTGCAGGGCACTGGACAGGGCGTCGTAGGCGCTATTGGTAGCATTGATGGCTTGCTGTAAGGGAGGTAGGTCAGCTGCTTCAAGCGGGCTACGGTCCAGTTTTTGCACAAGGGGCGAGTTCGGGTTGCCGGTGGCAACCACCCTCTCTACCAATCGTTTCCGGGTGCCCGCAATCAGGGCCCGGGCATTTTTATCCTCCGGCAGGATGCTCTGGGCAATTTTTTGCAGCAAGCGCAGCGCTGGGCGCTGCCGGGGAGACGCTGCAGCTAATTCTTCCTCAATGTCAGCAATCAGGGTGGTTTGCTGTTCGTCCAGCGAGACTTTAGCCAGCGAGTCAGCAAGCCGCTGGTCGCTGATCTCGGCCTGCAGCGAGATCAGGGAAGATCGTGCGTCCGTTAACCGGACGAGTTGTTGGCGGTATACATCAAGGGCAGCGCGCTGAGCAAGGATTTCCCGCACGGCCGTGAGGCCGGCTGCGCGGCGCTCTTGCGGGGAAAAAGTAGTCGCCTTGGGCCCAAACAATTCATCGAAACGTGTAAGGGTAGGGTAGGCTTCGTAATAAGCGTAGGCCTCCTGGCCACGGAGCCAGGATTTTACGATGCCTGCAGCCGGTGGATCTTTACTGGTTTCCCAGTAGTTGTTCTTCAGCGGTAGCTTCTCAGCGTCCAGTGGCAGGAATATTTCTCCTGCCCGTTCGATGAAACTATCGGCCCTGGTTGCGGTGAAATCGTCGGCTTCAACGGCGTCGAAAATGGGATTGTAGAATTGCTCGCTAATGACGTCTGTTGCCGCCAGGAACTGGCGGTTGAGGGTGTTGTTCGCCACTACGTATTGGTCAAAAGCGCTTAGAATGTCCTGGTAGGCGACGTTATTGGTGTCGGCAGCAGCGATCAGCAGATCGATCTGACAGCGCGTGTCGATCCGCGCTCGGGCAATTTCCGAATAGGTGAACGACAAAATATCTGCCAGCGGAACGTCCCGCATGTTCAGATCCAGAATGCGATAGATCAAAAAGACGTTGTACGTCGCGGGGTCCCGGTAGGCGGCCTGGTCTTTTGCTTCAAGGAACTGCCCAAGATTGAAGGCGATGGCATTAAGGTCTTCAGTAAAGGCTTTGCGCAAGCTGGGCAGAATGGCTTTATAGTTCAACAGGTCGAGACTGGGGAGGAACTGGCTTGTTTTAGGGAAGAGGAAGTTCAGGTCATTACGCTGAATATCGTCTCGCAGCTTGTTTAGAAAGGTATAAGTAAGCTCTTCCTGCGCTCGCCGGCTGATCCAGTCGGACAATCCGGCAATGGCGTTGTTGATCAGGTTGGCGGAAGGGACAGGGCCATTGGTGGCCGCATTTGTAGCGGCAGTTTTGAGGCTGAAAGGAGCTACGGGAGGCGTGGTAAAGGTTTGCCGGATCTTGCCGAGATCAACGAGACCTTCACGACTAAAAAGCTCAGGACCGGCAAGACTACGCAGAAAAGCTTCCCGGCGGGAAGCAGCCATGAAGTCAGGAACTTCTAAGCCCGGGGCTGGAGCGTAGTTTTCCAGTAAAACGTCCAGCTTTTCTTCAAGCAGGAATTCTCTGACGGCAGCATTGTCGGCATAATGCGCCAGGAGTTCGGGCCCCGAAAGCAGTGCTTTGATCCGTGTGTCGTCGGGCATGCCACCGTAGTAGGCGAGGGTCAGGACAATGGTGTCCAGAGCGGGATTATTACTGCCCGAAGCGGCTGTACGCGCAGCGGGGGCTAACCTGATCACCCGCTGGAGATCTGTGCCGATGTTTTGTGCCGTCAGGCCAAGGCTCATGGCAGAGAGGCAAAGGAGGAGGACAAGCTTTTTCATCGCGGATGCTTATGGCGGGCGGATCTGAAGGGCGCCGCAGGGGTGGAAAATAATGCTACTCGGGTTAATTAATGTTCGATGGGAGGTCGGGGGGAGACTTCCCCATGTGCCCTTAAGTAACCACGAAAATGCGGGCTTTCATAAAGTCTGCTGCAGCCTGAATGGCTCCGGGAAAGGAGGCCCCGGTTGCAGTGTGGATATTTTGGTAGAGCGGGCCTTCGGCCTGCGCGGCATCAGTTACCGTAGCGGTAATTCCGTTGTTTTTCAGCCGGTGGTCATAGGCCTCCCGTGACAGCGTAAACGAATTTCGGGCCGCCCGGTAACGGTCCCGGTCGTACTGCCCGAACAGTCGGCGCCGGGAGGAGTCAATCACACTACGCAACCGGGCCGTAGCGTCCAGCATACGTTGATTGATGGGACTGGGAGTGTTCGCCGCAGCCATTTTTTCGTCTGCCGGCACCGGGTCAGGAGCATTGGTCACGCCCCGAACCCAATCGAGGAGTATTGTCTCACTGGCCTCGGCATCACTGTCACGGCCTGCCAGGTCAGCTTTTAGTTGGTCCAAGGGGGTTACGTCAACGCTGCCATCGGTAGGGAAAGGATCAAGATGACACAGTTGCTCGTAAAATAAAACCAGCATCGTGAGGTCCTCCTTTGCTTTGTCGCTTACTAATTGCTGCTGTTGCACCTGGTCAAGCCGAAAGATGAACAAGGAATGGCATAGATCGCTGACTGTCGTCAGCAGTTTTGCACGAAAAGTACTCATGAAGAGGTAGATATGGGTGAGGGAACTATACCGTAAATTAAACGAATAAACGGGACTTGGACGCTGAACGCAGGTGCAAGGTGAGGGGAGAATGGCAAGGGGTATGCCAGTGGTTACCTGAGACGGCTGGAAATAGTAGCTTCGTTACGAATTAGGAGGTAGTATATGGCGCCTACCACAACTAATTGCCTATCCTTACATAATGAACAAGGTATGGCTGTTTACCAGCGTATTGCTGTTAATGACGGCAAGCATATTGACCTTTATGGTCCAGGCTCCAATCCAGGCCTGGGACGAAGCACGCAGAGGCATAAACGCCCTGCGTATCCTCCAGGAGAATGATTGGTGGAATTACCGCTACCTCGATGACTGGGATACCTTTAACACTAAACCACCACTCTTCTCGTGGTTAGTGGCACTGAGTTTTAAGCTGTTGGGCGTTAGTAAGTTTTCCCTGAGACTGCCCTCCCTGATCGCACTGTCTGCCTTTCTGGTAATCGTGTACCGTTTCATGGCGGTATGGAAAGACCGCAAGACGGCTATTCTACTGGTCTGGATTTTACTGTTGACGAAAGGTATTGTAGGCTACCACGTGGCGTTGCATGGCGATACTGATATATTATTCATTCTACTACTGACCACTGGCTTGCTTGCTTTTTTTTATTGGTGGGAGGTACCAAATGCATCTGGCGCTGACATTTTAGTCGCAGCGGCAGAAGATTCCGCTTTTCGTGCCTTGATGGGGGGCTTGTGCATTGTTAGTTTCGGTCTGGCTTTTTTGGTGAAAGGAGTTGCTATTGCTTTAATCTTACCGGGGGTGGTAGGCTATGGGATACTTTATTATCATGATCGCCCCAGACCCTCGCTGACCTTCTACGCTCTTTTTCTCTTACTGGGAGTAAGCGTCCTGGTAATCTGCTGGTATTTTGGGCGTGCGATAGTATATCCCCCAGGCATTAGTAACCTGCTGGAGGCAATGCTTTGGCAGGACGGACTAACCCGTTTTACCGATGGTGCTTTTGAAAAAGGCTATCAATGGGATTACCTGCCAACTACCCTGGATATCCGCTTTTCGCCCTGGATTTATTTGCTGTATGCCGGTATAGCTTTTACGCTGTTACGCAGGCGCACAAAAATCCGCTCCTTGCTCGGGCAGGATCGCTTTTTACAGTTCTCCTTGCTGATTATTCTCTCAGTAAGTTCCCTGCTGTTGCTCAGTCAGAACAAACACCAATGGTATGTTGCGCCGATGCTCCTTTTTCTCGCCTATCCGGTGACACTGTTACTACGCTGGCTAATGCTTAAGCATGCCTACCTGAACGGGCTGGTAATAATTGGCTTCGTGGCGCTTACCGGTGGACGCGCGTATGCTTTAACCGCTGCAGGAGACGATACTGGAGTTGCCGTTCAAGAATTTTCCGAGGTAATCGTTGCTACGGATACACTGCTGGTCGCGCCGCACCTACCGCAGGATTTACTATTCAACCTGTACGTACTTAATCCCGATCTGCGAATCGTCGAAGTCGAAGAAAAAGACCGGCAAGAGCTCTCAAGCGGTAACTGCTCCAATTTAATGGGAGCATATTGCCTAACCCCCAGGAGGTGAGCGCTGAGTTAGCAAGCGGTTTATGTGAGCTGACTAAAGCCGGACAAAACAGTATTGGCCGATTCACCATATCTTGAGAATCTTTCTCTGCTTAACCATTGATGGTTTATTCGACTGAAGCCAAGCCCTCCCATTTTCGTACCTTCGTCTCCCTTTCCAGGATCGCCCGCGTTTCAATGTGTGGCGGCCTGCGGTACTACTGAATCCCCTGACCACAAGACTACCCATGGTTTACCTCGAATTAACCGATGTCTCCAAGATTTATGGCGAAAAGGTGCTCTTTGACCGCGTCAGTTTGCAGGTGGCAAAGAACACCAAAGTAGCCCTCGTTGCGAAAAACGGAACGGGAAAATCCACTTTGCTCAGGGTGGCTGCTGGTATTGACCTGCCTGAAGGAATGGGGTCGAAGGTGTACGTCCATAAGGAGGCCAGAATGGCCTACCTGCCCCAGGAACCGGACTTCGGTGCCAATGCTACCGTAATGGATGCCGTCTTCGACTCCGATAACGAAATGGTCATCGCCGTACGGAATTACGAAGAAGCCCTCTCCCGCTCCGAAGACACGGAGCGACTGATGAAGGCCTCCGCCAAAATGGATGAGCTGCGTGCCTGGGACATTGAGGCCCGGATCAAAGAAGTGCTCTTCAAGCTCAACATTGAACGTTTCGACCAGAAGGTTAGCACGCTGTCCGGAGGACAGCGCAAGCGGGTGGCCCTGGCCAAACTCATTATCGATGAGCCGGATCTTATCATCATGGATGAGCCGACCAACCACCTGGACCTCGACATGATCGAATGGCTGGAAGAATGGCTGCAGTCAACGAATCTGACCTTGTTGATGGTAACGCACGATCGTTACTTCCTCGAGCGGGTGTGTAACCGGATCATTGAACTGGACGGTGGTGAGATTTTCCACTACACCGGCAACTACTCAGACTTCCTGGAGAAAAAAGCTACCCGCGAGGAAACGTCCGCCGCCGAACTGGAAAAGGACAAAAAGCGGATGAAAAAGGAGCTGGAATGGGTGCGCAGAATGCCTTCCGGCCGTGGCACTAAAGCTAAGAGCCGGATCAATGCTTTTCATGAGCTCAAGCAAAAAGTAGGTTCCTTCCGTAAAGAGGAAGAACTCAAAATCGAGATCAAAGGTCAGCGGTTGGGAAGTAAGATCCTGGAGGCCCACAACATCAGTAAGTCCTACGGAGACCGTACGCTGGTGAAGGGCTTTAGCTACAAGTTTCAAAAAGGTGAGCGGGCAGGTATCGTTGGCCGTAACGGGGCGGGTAAATCCACCCTGCTGCATATGCTGACCAAAGAGTTAGCACCAGATACCGGAAAGGTCGTTCACGGGGTGAACACGAAGTTTGGGTACTATACCCAGGACGGGATCAACCTCAAAGATGATATGCGCGTCATTGAAGTCATCCGGGATATTGCCGAGTTCATTCCGCTGGAAAAAGGCATGAAGCTCACGGCCCGGGGCCTGTTGGAACGCTTCATGTTCAACAGCAAGCAGCAGCAGGTCTACGTGAGTCAGTTGAGTGGCGGCGAGAAACGCCGCCTGTACCTGCTGACCATCCTGATGCAGAACCCGAATTTCCTGATTCTCGATGAGCCTACGAATGATTTGGACATCATGACGCTTAACGTCCTGGAAGAATTTTTGCAAGACTTTCCCGGCTGTGTCCTGATCGTTTCTCACGACCGGTTCTTCCTGGATAAAATCTGTGACCACCTCTTCATCTTCGAACCCGGTGGTAACCTCCGGGACTGGAACGGGCTGTACACCGAATACCGGACAATGATCAAGGAGGAAGGCTATGGCGATAGCACTGCTTCCGAAAAAACACCCACGGCACCCGCGGCCGCGCCCAAAAATGATGCCCCCCAGGAGCACATGTCGCAGGAGACCCGCAAGGCGATCCGCCGCGTGGAAGGTCAAATCAAAAAGCTGGAAGACGCCAAAAAGAAACTCAACCAGCAATTCCTCGATCCCTCCGGCCTCTCTCCCGACCAGATCGCTGAGCTGGGCAAAGAGCTCAATGAGCTCAACGTACAGATCGAAGAGAAGGAAATGGAATGGATGGAGCTGGTGGGGTAGGAATCAGGAGCTAGGAGTCAGAAGCTGTTGGCTTTGTCCCTAGCCCCTACCCTCTAGCTCCTAATCCCTAGCTCCTAGCTCCTAGCTCCTAACTCCTAGCCCCTAGCTCCTACCCCAAGCTCTGCCGGAAATCCTTCTCCAGCGCCAGCCTCAGCTGCGCCTGCAGTACCTCTCCCATGTTTCGGCATTTGTTGAACCGGGATGATTGATGGTGCTCGTTCAGCTCTTCGCGAAGTTGACGTACCTGTTCGAGTGAGGATATTTCGTCCCGCGTGATCACGTTGAGCAAGCTGCGAACCCTCCGGTTACCGGCCTTGATTCTGGCGCCGATCATGGCGCGCTCTTCGAGCTGGTATTGCCGGACGGTCTCCGAAGTGATGTGCTTCATCCCCAGGAAGATGATGGGGTTGTTTTCCTTGAAAAACTGTGGCAGGTAGAAGCTCTTTTTTCCTTCGTAACTCTGCTGGTCGAAATCGATGGCCCGGAACCTAAACTGGCTTCCTTCAATATCGGGCGTGATGTTAATAACGTAGTTGTAGGCGCGCATGTCACCAAGCAGGCGGACGAAACACCGCTCGTTGAATTTGACGAACTCCTTGGCCATACGAATCTGGTTGAAGGTGTTGTCTTCCAGCTTGGTGTCGAAAAAATCATCCCCCGGTATGCCGGCGATGTGTTCCTCAATCAGGGTGGAGCCATCAATGAGGTACCTTACTTTCTCCGGACTGAGCAGCTCTTCCAGTTCCAGTCCATAGATCCGGTTGGCGTCCGAGCGCTTGACGTAGAAGTGATCGTAGTTGTCGTTCAGGCGGTTGATGATCCTGACCCGGAAGGGGCGGGTGTTGCCGAACAAACAGTAATCTACGCGCGCCACTTCCAGGTGTTCCAGCGAACTCATGTCACCGCCCATGCGCAGCAGCGCATAGATCTCCCGGAGCCCTGTCATGATCTGGTCCCGTTCGTACTCGTCGTAGTAAATGGTTTGCCAGAGGGTGTCATCCCCGGCATGGTTAAACAAGGTGGTGGTTTGGCTGAACCGGTCAAGGTCCTCATACTGCAGCGGTAGTTGGACCTCCCGTCGATGCTGGCGCAGGTAGTCGTGCAGGAGTGGCCTTACGGGAACGAGCTGTTTCTTTTTCATGGCAGCCCTTAAGATAGGGAAGTGCAACTTTAGCTGGCCCGGAAATGGTTGTTTAGGCGGGGACGCAGGTGCAGGCGTTAGTAAAGAAGAGCAGGGAAGGTCACCAGATGCCTCCTTCTACTGGTGCAGCCGGAGAAAGGCTCATCCGATGTCTCGGCCCTGCCCCCTCCCCACCAAGATTTACGTTATGTTGTTTCGCCGGCCTCAATCGTCCTCAGTGGATGATTGGGGCTGTTTTGTTACGAAAGCGGTTGAAACCGAATTACAGCTTGCGGACAAGATTAGGCAAAATTTGCGCCTTCCAGGCCGCAAAATCTCCCTGGATGATGTGCTCCCGGGCTTCAGTTACCAGGGAAAGGTAAAAGGCAAGGTTGTGCAGGGTAGCCAGTTGCGGCCCCAGCAATTCATTGACCCGGAAAAGGTGGTGGAGGTAGGCCCTGGTGTGTTGCTGGCTGGTGGGCGCAGCCTGCGGGTGCGCATCGATAGCCGTGAAGTCATTCCGCCAGCGCGCGTTCTTAATGTTGATGATGCCCTCACGGGTGTAGACCATGCCGTGGCGGGCGTTCCGACTGGGCAGAACACAGTCAAACATATCGACCCCCCGACTGATGCATTCAATGATGTTGGCTGGTGTTCCTACTCCCATCAGGTAGCGGGGTTTGCTTTTGGGGAGTATGTCGCAACAGAGCTTGCTGATGCGGTACATGTCTTCGGTTGGCTCTCCCACGGAGAGGCCGCCGATAGCATTGCCCGGCTGGTCCTGACTGGCAATGAATTCGGCCGACTGGGTCCGCAGGTCATCAAAGCTGCTGCCCTGAACGATCGGGAAAAGTGCCTGCGAATGCCCATACTTAGGTGCCGTATCGGCCATGAATTTCACGCAGCGCTCCAACCACCGGTGGGTGAGGTGCATGCTGTCTTCAGCATACTTGCGGGTGCTGGGGTAGGGGGGGCATTCATCGAATGCCATCACGATGTCTGCTCCGATGCTACGCTGAATCCCGAGGCTGCTCTCCGGACTGAACAAGTGTTTACTGCCATCAATGTGGCTGGCAAAGGTGGCGCCTTCTTCCGTGATCTTGCGGCGATGCGCAAGGCTGAATACCTGATAGCCGCCACTGTCCGTCAGGATGGGCCCCTCCCAGTTCATGAACCGGTGGAGACCACCGGCGGCTTCCATCGTCTCCATCCCCGGCCGCAGGTAGAGATGGTAGGTATTGCCCAGGATGATCTTGGCTTTTACCTGCTCCTTCAGCTCGGCCTGGTGGACGCCCTTTACCGTCCCGATCGTCCCGACAGGCATGAAAATGGGGGTCGGTATTTCCCCGTGATCAGTAACAATAGTGCCTGCGCGGGCATCTGTCTTGGCGTCGGTGTGGTGAAGAGTAAACTGCATTGGCGCGAAGATATTTAATATTTGAGCCTTGCGCCGGATAATCCGGTGTTACAATAAGCAGTCCTGGCGAACTACAGCCCCCAACTACCGTTTTGCACACATAAGTGTTTTTCACGTAGCTCGAGTCCGTAGAACTATCTACTTTAGCCCCGGATTTATCCGTGGAAACGTTGGTGTCGTATTCGCGTCCGACCTCATAATCGCATACTGTTATGCTAACCTACCTCCGCCGCTTCTTCGGCCCGTCTCCTGAACCAATTGATCCTGCCATGAAATTTCTCATTGTCGGCCTGGGTAACCCCGGCCCTAAATACGAAGACACCCGCCACAATATCGGCTTTCGGGTAGTGGAGCACCTGAGCGAAGACTGGAGCTCTTGCAGCCACGGGCACATGGCAAAGATCAAGCACCGCGGCAAACAGTTGTTTTTGCTGAAGCCAGACACCTTCATGAACCTGAGCGGGAAAGCCGTGCGCTACTGGATGCAAAAGGAAAAAATCCCCAAGCAAAACGTACTCGTTGTTGTCGATGATCTGCACCTGGATTTTGGCGCCCTGCGCCTCAGAGGTAAAGGATCTGACGCTGGCCACAACGGACTCAAATCCATTGATCAGCTTACGGGGGGTAACAACTACGCCCGGCTACGTTGCGGTATTGGCCGCGATTTTCACCCCGGTCAGCAGGCAGACTACGTGCTAGGCGAATGGAAGGCTGCCGAACGTGAAGGCCTGCCGGGCATGATCAAGACGGCCGGAGAAATGGTGCTGAGCTTTGCCGGGCACGGGCTGCAGAATACCATGAATAAGTATAATCAGACGGGGAAGAAGAAAAAGGAAAAATGATGCGGACGGAGACCGCATCTGCATTTATAAACTGATGTGATGATACTACTTTCCACTGTTCCCAAAAATATTCCACTTGTAACTGATGCTAGGTATTATCGGGAAAATTGCGCGTTGCCGCACATTGAATCCATCAACAAGGACTGTTTGCCCCGTTGTTGGATTGACTCCGGTTCTACTGGTAGGTTCGAGCCGAAAGTCAATTGGGTTGCGACGGTTGTAGACATTAAATATACCTAGTGATATGGTATGATTAACGTGTTTCTTTTTCTTGCCCTTGAAGCTGCGGGAGAAAGAAATATCAAGTCGATGGTAGGGAGGAAGTCGGGCGTTATTTATATCGGCGAATATAAAATACTCGGCTGTTGCAGCTACCGGAAAAGTAACTGTTGAACCAGTTTGATAGATAAAATTCGTTGAGCAACTCCAACCGTTCGTTAGTACGTATTGGAGTGTGATAGCTACATCATGGGTCCGATCAAAGGTATAGGGGAACCACTGGCCATCATTTATTTCGTTGTACCGCCTTTCGGATGCCGACAGTGTATAAGCTAACCAGCCGGTAAGTCGTCCGTTAGTCTTTTGTAAAGATGCTTCAAAACCCTGTACCCGCCCTTCTCCTCCAGTTGCAACCGTAGTGCGCCAATCAGCAGGGAGCGAAAACAAGTCGACGGAAAAATCTCTCAATGTTATCAATTCGTCCATTTCTTTCGAGAACAGTTCCACCGAAAGAATAGCAGAGCCTTGGAAGGCTTCTAAGGCTAGACCGCCATATATTTGTTGACTAGTTGAAGGTGAAAAGTCCTGATCGGCTAGTATCCAGATATCACTGGGGAAAATTGCGTTGTTGGTGGTCAATTGATGAATGTATTGAGCGTTTCTATCGTATCCAATATTTAAGAAAACGTTAGGTATGAATTGATACGAAGCACGAAAGCGGGGTTCATAATTGAAACTTGCGTCAAGTCCCGAAAGTCCACTAAACCTGACGCCAACCATGCCAGTCAATTTTTTTTTGTAGCCGTTAAGGTCAATTTGAGTATAAATTCCATATTCCAGCCCTGAGGTGCGATCGTCAAGTAGGGGTATGTCGGGTTGTATATTAAACATTTCCGATGCCGAACTGATAAAACGATGGAACTTTAAGTCTATACCGCCGGATATCTTTGCTAGGTCAGACCAATACCAGTTAGCGTCAAGAGTCAGGTTTAAATCATTTAGTCGGGTAGTCTGACGTAATGACCTGCTGGCAGGCTCCTCAAGTTGTCGCCCTTCCTCAATAAATGAATCAAATGTATATGCATAACGGGAAGAGTACCCTTTAAGGCTTAATCCTAATCGATTTTTCCAGAGCACATCATACGTAAGAGCAAGTGCCTGCGTGTTCCAAGAGTATTCATCTAGAAATAGACTGAAACCAGATACGTTCTGGAGGGTCCCAAAATCCCCGGTAGTCAATAGTATTGTTGAAAGTGTCCCTTTCCCCAGCGGCCACTTTGCTTTGAACATGCCATCATACATTGATGCGTTGGTTCTGTTACCCTCCTGACCACGTTCAAAGCTACTTATGGAAAAGAGATTAACGAGCAAGCTCGGATAGCTAAAGCGGCCTGCTAATAAGTATTTTCCTTTTTTCCCCAGACTACCTTCCCTGCCATAACGAAACGTTGCTGTGCCTAATGAAATTTCCTCGGTTTTTTTATCTCTCCGGCCATCCCTGACGTCGACTTCAAGTACACCACTCAGGCGACCACCAAACTTAGCTGGAATTCCTCCCTTATAGATGTTCACGGCTTTCACACCGTAGGGGTCAACGGACGATAAAAACCCGCCAAAGTGACCCGCGTTATATAGCGTAATCCCATCAATAAGTAAGTGTGTCTGGCTGGGGTTACCTCCCCGGATTTGAATGTTACTCGTACCTTCTAAACCAGTACTGATGCCTGGTAAAAGGGTCAATGATTTTAATATGTCTACCTCTCCAAACAGCATGGGCATTTCCTTTAGTTGTTTTATATCTGGAGAGAAAAAAGAACTACTATTGCCCTGCAAGTTTCTGGCAGCCCTTACATCAACTGTTGGCAGGTCTGCCTGTTGGCGTAGTCCAATTTTTATAGATTGATCTGCCTCTCTGGTATTATCAATAATGATGGTGGTGTCCTGGTAACCAATATGCGTTACACTTAAGGTAATTGGAAACTGATACTCGGTGAGGTTTAAGACAAAATTCCCCTCTAAATCAGTATAACTGCCTGCGTTAGTAGCCGGGATAAAAACGGAGGCGTAGACTAATGGCTCTGATGATAACTTGTCAAATACTATTCCTGCGATTCTGACACTTTGCGCTGCAATACTTGTACTAAATAAGCTAAGCGTGATAAGTAATACGGCACGTACATGCATCATATTGGAATTTTTTAAAATGGGATTTCCATAGAGGAGCCTAGGGTAACGTAGCCATATCCATTGATTACGTTTTGGGGTAGGCTTTCTGGTGGAGTGAAAATGCCACCGAGGCCAAAGTCTGCACGATCGCGATTAGTAACGTATTCGCTGTATACATCGTCAGTTGCTATGAGTAGCATCAAGAGGCCAGTATCCTCTGTTGTACAGATAATTCCTCCTGCCTCTTCCCAGTCAAAGAAAAGGTTACTAAACTCGCCTTGGTCAATAACGCTTAGGAACAATTGCCTCCCAAAAATAAGCCTGTCTTCAATCGGCTGGTTACGTCCAAATAATTCTACCCAATAAGCTTTTGCAGGTAAAATATTTTCAATTGTTAAATCTGAGTTGGCCAAGCGACATTCACCATTAATAAGACTGGTGTCAGAAAGCACATTCACAGAAGATTCTGTGAATGCACTTTCGTAGACCAATGGGAGGGACCTAGCATCAGGCAACCCTTCAGCTAGAGTCAACACTTCGTATGTGCTGCCCTCTCTTAGTTCAAGTAGTGTGTCTAAACTAAAAAGACGGTTAGTTCGGGGAACTGCTTCTCCTGGAATAGCCTCTTCGTTGCTAGGTGATAATACTAGATAAGGAGCACCATCTTCCAGTATGGTGACTGTCACCTGATTGTCGGGAATACGAAAAGTAAGGCTGTCCGAAAGTAATGAAGCAGTACGTCCTACCCAAACTCGTGGTGGTTGGCCATCAATCAAGACACCCTCTACCACTATCTGTGTTGGCTCTAAATTCAGGGAGGCTAATTCACCAAAATTATCCACACAACTGGTAAATCCTAGTAAAAGGCCCAAGACAATCACTATGAAGTGTCCGTTGAGTAGGGCGTTCATAATCGGAGAGCCTATTGGCATCCAAGTTGGATGTCCATGGTTGTACTTCTGTTTAACCAATTAACCGAAATTTTACCTCGAGAAAAACCATACTGACCACCGGACTGAACAATGCTGACATTTGGGGGTAGAATGGTTGTTGAAATAACGTTGTCAATTAAGTAGTACTCATCGGAATCACCAAATCTTTGATTGTCAAAAGACCATCCTGTAGGATCAGGTACAACGTTTGTCTCAAAACGTAATGTTCGTTGACTGCCATTCGACAGATTAGCTTGTATTCTACGGTCGACTCTAAGCGACTGAACAACACTTCCTGCGCTAGTCTCCCCACTGGTTGCCGGTTGACCATTTATCCATGCTAATGTTCCATATTCGTAATCGGGAAAGGTTCCGATCCAATTAGGCCAACTCCATTTTCTATTTTCGATGGTTAATCCTACGTAAGAGAAAACACGATTGTCGGATCCTCCAAAATGGTAAATAGCCTGACTTAGCTCAACTCTAAGCCTTTGTCTTTGACCATTGATTTGCTCCTCTTTACGGTGCCCCCAAACCCAAACACCCTGGTTATAGAAAGGGCATGAGAAGAATTTAGCTTCACGAGTTGATATTTCGCCACTATTAGAAATAACTATTTCTCTCTGCGGCTGCTTGGGGAAGTAGTAAAGTCCTTCGAGAGGTGAAGAACTCTCACTTGCAATTAGCTGGTGCATCTTCTCAAATGATGGCTCGTTTTTAACAATTGCATGAAAAGCAAAGTTAAAAGCATTTAAATTGCCCTCAATGAAGACAAAGCCTTCTGGACTTAACAGCTCAGCGATTAGTAAATCGGGGGCGTGAGTCATCAAAGTATTAGCATCATCAAAGTAAAACAGATGTTGCTCATCTTGACTAATAAAATTACTGCCCTCTGTATTTGGATTCAGGTTAATTTGATCTTGTATATATCTATACCGTGATCCAAGAGAAGTGAATTGATTGCTCTCTTGCCAAGAATCTTTTTCATCACGCGAAAGGCCAGAAACAGCTTTTAGCGCAAGAGCGAAATCTTCAAGTTCTCTGAATGAGAGAACTCCGTCAATTACGTCAATGTCAATTTCGTTAAGGCTTGGCTTTTCGGGGGCTTCCACTATGGGAGGTGCTACTGAAAGGTTTTTTTCACAAGAATAAAAGGCCGCACAGCACAGCACAGCACAGCACAGCTGTTTTGATGGAGTAATTTTTGTTAAAGTACATCATAATGATTTACAGCCACTCGAATAGCGCGTAAATATAATTAAAGTGGCTTAGGTGAATAATTAATCACAATGTAAGTATATATATAGCTATAAAAAAAATGAACTGTTTTTTTAACACTTGTATCCCGAATTTCAGTTTGCTTTTATGTCGTGTTATTCTAGAGGAGGTTTTCGCTAAATGGATATTAAGCGCAACGACTATTCATTAAAACGGTATCATATGTCTTCTCTTAGTGTCTTACTTCCTTACCTTCTTAGTGGTAAAGTGTTCCGATTAGTGTAGTGTTTTCGCGTCCTACTTTTGGCCTCATCCCGCGCCCAATATGCTGAACCTGAAATAAAATGCCACTTGCCGTCTCAAAGCGCGAAGGACATTGATCAACTCACGGCAGGCAACAATTACCCTACAAGTTGCGGTGG
>CAZTTF010000311.1:0-3822 GCA_964616365.1 uncultured Lewinella sp.
TACAATGTTACCGCTCTCTACATTGAGCATGCCGACCCTGCGGATCTCGTTGGGGTCGCCGGGGTACCCGCGGCGTACCTCGTTGGGATTGGTTTCGTCGGCCAGGTAATCCGGGAAGGCCACCTTGCGAATCTCGCGCCGGTCAACGGCGTGAAACGCGATTGTCTTGCCATCCGGTGACCATTTATAGGTGGGTCCACTCCAGATGCCGGGACCGATTTCACGTTCCGGCCGGCTGTAGCGCCCTTTCCCTAAGCTCGAGAGGCTGGCGATACCGATCTCGGTGAGTTGACGATTCTGCTTGGAAGAAAAGTCGGCAAGCCACAGATCACCGTTTCGTATGTAAGCCGCCTGGTTGCGGCTTGGCGATAGCGTCAGGTTATGTGCACCGGCCTCGACGGACATAAGCTGGAGGTCGTCTCCCTGCTTCAAGGATGTCTGCCACAGGCTGTTGCCGCGCAGGCTGATGATGGTGTTATCGTCGGTCCAGACTAGATCACGCACTGACGCGGAGGCCGTATTGGAACTGACAAGCACTTTCTCTCCGTCACTTGTAGATACCCAAAGGCCTCGGCCAGAAGTTCCGGGTTCACTCCAGGAAAAGGCGAAGTGCTCGCTGTTTGGTGACCATGTAGGTCGGGACGGGCTGGTGCCCGTCAGTTTTGGCGTTGCAAATAGGTCGTCAAGCGTGAGCTCGCCTTCCTGTGCCGTTACTGTTGCGGACGTTAATAACAGTAAGCCCGCTGCTACCAAAATTTGCCAAAAAGAGTGCTTTGCCATGTGTTTGCTTTAGTTGCTGTCCGGCAAAATAATATTAAACCGCTCAAATGGTGCGCTTGGTGTTGGGGTAGGGGGCTTGGCGAAGGATCTCACGTCATTTATTTTTTCTGTAGCTCCCTTCTTGGTAGTGAACACTTTGAAGTATACGCTAATAACCGTTTTGGGTCCAAACTACTACGTCTTCAATATAGATGCTGTCCAATCGGTCTGATCTGCCATATGCGTATCCTGAGTAATTCCATTCGCACGTGATGATTTGTCCATTGGGGTTACAGTAGACGTTATCGTCTAGGGCCATATTGAGTGACATTTCACTATTGCTGTCCTTAACGGATTCAGGTGGATTTAATTGGTTAAGTAGAAAAGTCGAGTACACGATTCCATTGTAAAGAAATTCGAGCTGAAGATGAAAGTCGTCCGTAGAACTACCTTGCGTAAATCGCTCCGCTGCGCTAATCCATCCAAGATTAGCTACGCCCAGTAATTCTTCAGATGTCCCAATAGAGACGGTGGCTACGATGGCGGAGTTTGATCCTTCTAAATCTATTATTCTATTACCGAGTCTATTGTAAGAACCGTTTTCACCTGAGCCTCCGTTTGAGATTTGTCGAGTAATACCATCCTGACAATAATCTAGGGATCCAGCAATCGAAACCTCCTGCCCATTCACTGAGCCTATGGAGAATGATGCGGTAACAGCGATGTCATTCTCTACTTCCATATCGTTAATATCAGAACAGCCAAAAAATGAGAGCAATAGGACGATCAGTAAGGGTGTTTTCATATTGCTATGTTTGAGTTTAGGTGCAAGATATCAAACCACTGTAAAGTACAAGTTGTCTACTGTAATCTGCCAGTATGTATCTGTGGAATGACTAAAATTAATGCTCTCAGGTTCATCAGGTGAACACGTGTATCCGATATGACATCACAGGGTCATTTAGCTGAAGATTTCTAGTTTTGAGTGGTTGTTGTTTTTAGGGGAGAGGTCGATGCACAACTGGAATCGGATCCTCTCACAACTTGCCATTATCTACGATGAACGCCTCCGATTGGATCTCTGATCCGACGACTCAGGGTTACCGTCCCCGGCCCATGGGCCGGGGACGGAAACCCTGCTCACTAAAACTATTCTCTTAATTCTTTAATCTTGGGAATAATTAGTGACACAGTTTATGCAATACTCCCTAGTGCTACCGGCATAGGTTTTTAATATGCTCCAACCTTTCCCTTTACCGATTCAAATATTTTTTCTGAATTAAATCCAACTCCATTTTTGAAAACGATTTCCATGTTTCTAATTGTGGTTACATCTTTAGATAAGTCACCATCAATTAATACTAAATCTGCCCTTTTCCCGGCTTCAATTGTTCCCGTTTCCTTGTCTATTCCCAAGTATTCAGCTCCGTTCAGAGTGGATATTTTTATAGACTCTTCGATGGTAAACCCGGTCTCTATCAGTACCTCAATCATTCTTTGATTAGCATGCCCTGCCAAGGTTTTTCCAGCACCAGTTGGGTCTGATCCTACCGTAATTTTACCTCCCATAGCATGAAACTTTAATATTCGCTTCATTTCTTTTTTTAGGCTAATCATGCTTAAGGAGTCTCCCTTGGTGTTTAATGCATTAGCATGTGCTTGTTTTAATTGTTCCAGTAGATATGGAGCTAATGAAGCTTCACCTCCACCGGGAACTACTTCTCTGCCTGTGTAAGGCTCTATTACAACCGGTGTATAAGTTAAAGTTACGTTTTTCTCAATAAGGAACTTCATGAGAGATAATAACTCAGGATCATTATCGTCAAGGTCTATTAATGATTGTCCAGTAAAAACACATTTATTTTCTGGCTTGTCTTTTACAAAGTCAGTTGCAACATCGAAGCTGTGCTCGAGATTGTCAATACCTAGTTCCGCTGCTTCCCGATGTGTTATAGAGCAGAGATGACCAGTTACTTTGATGTCTCTTCCATGGGCAACCCTTATGATTTCTTTTAAATCCTCTTTGGTGAGATTGTTGTACACCTTTACGGAGGTAACTCCTTTGTCGAACCAATAATTCAACCAATTCTCAATACTTTCCTCTCCATACAGGGATTGTAGTTGTGGTATAAATTCTTCAAATCCTTCTCTCTCAATATGGGGAGTGGATACATCTATATTTGGGCCAACGCGTCTACCTGATTCTATTAGTTTTTTGATATTCAAATCCGAATTAACTTCAAAGCCTCCAGCAGTCCTCATTGTTGTTACTCCGCCAGCTAAATACATCTGAGGAAAAGTATTCGCCATCTGAATGATCTTGAAAATCCCAAAAAAAGGTTTAGCGTGAAACAAATGCTCATGCATCATGATCAATCCAGGAATTACCGTTTTTCCTGTTCCATCTATTTCGTAGGCACCTTCAGGAATATCGATATCCTCAGATTGTCCAATAGCAACAATACGGTCCTTAATAAGGATAATATCTTGATTGGTTTTTACTTCTCCTCCAGTACCATCAATAATTGTAACATTTTTAATTAGAACTATGGAATCCTTTACGGCGACGTATTCCATTACCTGTTTTGAAAGTGTTTGTCCGTAACAGATATGACCAACTGCGACTAAAAGTATTAAGATCAGATTATGTTTTTTCTTATTCATTTTTTCCTTTTTCAATTGTCCTTTACGGGAGCAGGTTTGATAATTAACATACCGAAACCCAAGTTGGGACCCAGAAACTGAAGCCGTTAAACCAGGAATCCTGGCCGACACCAAAATAAGCTAAATTGCTCATCCTTCCTCAGGCTCCTGAGCATAAAACTCAACAGAAATGCAGAAAAACGCCCTTTCAGGCATATAGGAAAGTCAAAAACACCCAGGATAGACATACTTCTCCTGATGTTGTAGCGGCACGCTAGCAAACTGAACTCCCCGTCTACCTTTTCTTTTCCGTGCAGCAGGGTGAAATAGTTAGAACGTTGTCGTAGCAGGGGCTGATGATCTCCTCCGATTGGACCTCTGATCCGACGACTCGGCGTTCCCGACTCTGGCCTATGGGGC
>CAZTTF010000312.1:0-16074 GCA_964616365.1 uncultured Lewinella sp.
CCTTCGAGATCAGCGGTACTTTCATGGCGGATAATCCGGCATCTATCCTGGAGAACGTAGTTAAGCTTGGTGGCGGCACCGTCGCTGATGTACCGGAAAAGCCAAACCACTACGTCGTCAGTGGTACCTGTGGGAACTAAGTAAGTAGTTTGTTTGTGGTGGTCATGGGATACAGCGGGCAACGCTGGCATTCATTTGTGCGTTAGCTGAGTACGTACCTTTATATCCCTTGCTTCGGGGAGCGCGGACGTAGAAACAGTGACTGTTGATTAAAGCAATCTACCGTACAGTAGTCCTCCTTTCACCTACAGACCCTGGTAAATGTAATTTTTCATGCGGTTCTTTCTGCTCTTAATGGTGTTATGCGGGCCTTTTGTGCTTTCAGCTCAGGACCTGGGCGGAGAACGCTTTGCCTTGCCCCGAAAGATGATGCCGCTGGAAAAATGCCTCATAAAACTCAATGAGGCTGGAGCGGAGTTGAGTTACCGACCAGACCAGATTCCTCCAATCGCCATCAAGTCTCCAGGGGGGCGCAAGACTTTACGCAACTGGCTTACATTTTTGCTCCGGGATACTGAACTTATTTTTGAGGATACGGGCAACGGCCTAATCATTTACCCTGATTTCGATTTGTCGAAAAGAATGTTTACGGTCTACGGTAATGTAACAGATCAGAAAAGTGGCGAACGTCTTATTGCTGCTGCGGTACAGGACTCTGTTAGCGGAGACGGAGTACTGTCCAATGAATATGGTTTTTACACCTTTTCGCTTCCTGGTGGGAGAAAGCTACTCAAGTTCTCCTACGTAGGCTACGCGAGCCGGTCCCTCAACGTTGTGATTAAGGGAGATACAACCATAAATATCAATTTGTTACCAGCAGGAAACCTGCCTGAGGTTATTGTCACCCCAACGCCAGATGGCGTCGATGAAGCCTACCTGCGGGAAACCCGGAGCAGTATTGGACCGGAGGAAACCGCTCAGATGGGAGGCCCCGGAGGAGAAGCGGACCCCCTGCGTCTTGCCCGGCTACTGCCGGGCGTGGAAAGCGGAGCTGACGGTGTAGGCGGGATATTTATCCGCGGCAGTGAGTCCGGCCACAACCTGGTTCTGCTAGACGGGGTTCCCGTCTATAACCTTAATCATGCTGCGGGGCTATTGAGTATTTTTAGTAACCATGCTATCCGTCGCGTCGATGTATATAAGGATGGGTTGCCCGCCCGTTTTGGCGGGCGTATTGGTGGGGTCCTGGATGTTCATACCCGTGATGGCAATCTGTATGATTTTGAAACCAAAGTCGGCTCCAGTTTACTCTCGGCCCACTTTGCTGCCGAAGGACCAATTAAACGAGGCAAGAGCTCATTCCTCGTAACCGGAAGATCATTCTGGGGAAAGGAACTGTTGGGGCGCCTGAGTGAGATCGCGAAAGAAAATGCTGGGCGGACCGGGCGCATGGATTACGCTGTCTACGACCTGAATTTTAAGTTCAACCAACGGGTAGGGGAGAAAGGACACCTTTACCTGAGCCTTTTCAATGGCTCGGATGATTATTCGAATACTGCGCAAACCATCGATAACGCAACCATCCTGACCAGCGGAGGTGCCGTATTCCCGTATGAAAGTGTTATCGAGCGCCAGGAATCTGTTGCTTGGGGGAATACCGTAGGCGCCCTGCGGTACAACCATGTCTTTAGCGATCACTTCTTCGGCAATTTTCGCTTGTCTTACTCTGACTTGGTGGTGGATGCTGCCTACGAGAAGTCAGACAGCCTGAAAGAACTCTTTGATGACTTCAATGCCAATGTTGACCTGATTAGTGGTCGGTATGGATCGGCTATCAAGCAACTGGGTATGGCTTTCGATGGTCAGATGAATTTGCCGGCTTCCGGAGAAATTCGGTTTGGAGGAGAAGTCAATTTCCATGAATTCTTACCGCAGCTTCGAGCCGGAGCTATTGAACTTGAAGATCATCCTACCCTTGACGCACTGGAGAAGGATAATGTGCTACGCCCCATCCAACTATCAGCTTACGGAAGTTATGCCGGTAAATGGAGGAGTATCCAATATCGAATAGGGCTACGGGGGCAACTTTGGCGTAGTGGTAGAAACTACTTCCACCTGTCACCAAGACTATTGCTGGCGGGTAAATTCGATGATAAGACCAGTTGGCGATTTGCTTTTGATCAGGCCGCTCAGCCGGTGCACCTCATCAGTAGTACTGTGATTGGCCTTCCTTCGGATCTTTGGATACCGGCAACGGAGGCCTTCGGACCATCAACCAGTCAGCAAACCAGCGTACAGTTCACCCGGCACCTTAGCGAAGACTGGAATTTAGTTGCGGCCGCTTATTACCGTGATATTCGTGATTTGGTGAGTTTTACGGAGGCGGGACAGGATTGGCAGCGTAACCTCAGCTCAGGAGATGGTTTTGCCAGTGGGCTCGAGTTGACCCTGAACAAAACGAGAGGACTTTTCAGTGGCTGGTTAAGTTATACCTTATCAGAAAGCCGTCGAAATTTTGATGAGAAGATTAACCTTGGTCGTCCCTTTGACTTCAGGTATGGCCGCAGACACAGTATGAAAGCATTGATCAGGTATCAACCTTCCCCGAGGGTTAGCCTCACGGCTAACTTCCGCTATGGCTCAGGGGCAGCCTATAGCCTGAGCAGTGTGACCCTAAGGTTGGCAGACCCCGCAACCATCGTTGATCCCCGGGAAATAGAAGTAGACATAACTGACCGGAAAAATGGGTTCCGCTTGCCGGATAATCATCGGTTAGATATCAACGCAAGGTTCATCGTTAATAACAAGAAGAACAGCCTGGTAGAACATGCATTCAGCTTGGGTATTTACAATGTTTATAATCGAAAGAATCCAATCTATTACGACGTAGAATCCAACTACGTAAGTTCAGGTGAAAACCTTACCAATCGTCGGCGCTTTAAGCAGGTTTTTATTCCTGGATTACTGCCAATGATCTCATATCACCTGAAAATTAAATCGAGGCCAATTCTTTAGTTTTGGTGTTTAGATGACTAAAGTGTATTTTTACTTCAGCAATGAGGTCATTCAAACACTTATCACAACGCTCTTTTATGGGGTCCGTCTGTTTTCTGGCGGTACTCCTCTGTGGTTGTGAGGAATACATTGAACCTCCCTTTGAGCTGGAAGAATCTCGCTTGATTATTTCCTCTAACTTCTCTCCTGACGACAAAGTAACCGTGCGGCTTACTGCTTCTCAGTCAATTGTGGCTAGTAATAACAACCAGGAAATTGTTGATGCCTCCATTAATATTTACGAAGGAGATCTATTACTAGAAACACTGGATTACATTCCCAATGAAGCTGGTGGAGCTGGTGTTTACCGATCACATGACTTCATTCCGGTAGTCGGTATACCCTATACGCTGCAGGCGAGTGCTCCGGGATTCACTCCGGTTACGGCATCAAGTGAAATTCCAACTTCGGTGGACATTACCCGTCTGCTAGTCTCTGACTTAGTAGCCAACGTCAATGAAGCGGGTTACGAAACCTATAGTTTCCGCTTGCTCGTCGATTACAATGACCCCAACTTTGCCGAAAACTTCTATGATCTGCGGATTAAGCAGCTGGTGTTTCCCTACCACATTATGTCGGTATCCGGGGATACTATTCTCCGTGATCCGGTCTTTAAGTCGGTAGAAGCAGCGATTAATCAAACAGAGGAGAACACCAAAATCGGAGAATCTAGTTATTTAGTCTCTGACAAGCCTGGTGGAGGAATCATGATTGATCTGGTCAGTAAGGTGAATCCCAAAACAGAACTAATTGGTGATCTAGTGGTCGAACTTCGTACGGTGTCTCGTGACTACTACGAATTTCAGGCTGGCATCCAGGATGAGCGTCGTATCTATAATACCTTTTCGGAGCGGGCCGTTAGTCCAAATTTCTCAAACGTAGGCGGTGGCTACGGTGTATTCGCAGGCTACAGTCGGGTTACCCGAAGCTTCTCCTTTTCTGACTAAGAAACGGAAAGTTTGAGGCCAAATCAACCCCATATTACTTGATTCCTAAGGCTGGGGCACATTTTATTAAGTGAGGAGTTTGCAGTAAGTAATCAATTATGCCTGCCATACGGCAGGATCTACTACCGTAACTTAAGTGATCTGTAAATCAATTAGTTATAAATAGTCGTGCCGCTAGCCTCACGTTAAGGGAAGCAGTAGGCCTGGACGTCAAGGATACACAAAAGGCCCGCTTTCTCTGAGGAAAGCGGGCCTTTTGGTTTGGGGTGGAAGCAGGAGGTGGCCTTAACCAACAGCTGCGATACAACTGATCTCTACGTTTACGTATTTTGGAAGATTCGCTACCTCGACTAATGCCCGGGCTGGAGCAGTTGCAGCATCGAAATACTCGCTGTAGACCGCATTGATGCGGCCAAAGTTCTCCATGTCGCTGACGAAGACACTGCACTTAAGGACATTGGCAAAGCTAGTTCCGGCAGCTGCAAGAATAGCGCCGAGGTTGTCCATTACCAAACGGGTTTCTGTTTCAATGTCCGTTAGCACCAGCTCTCCGGAGGAAGGATTGAGGGCTATCTGACCACTGACATAAAGTACGCCATTGTGTAAAATGGCTTGGTTGTAAGCACCGACAGGAGCGGGTGCGTTAGGCGTATTGATTACGGTTCTAGACACAGTATTCTTGTTTTTGCGCAAGGTAAGTGATTCTCACAATTAGTCGGGATATCCTCCCTGGGATCACCAGAGGTGAAATTCGTATCGAGGCTGTTTTTGTGAACAGCAAGGCAAAAAACGTAGGCATGGCCACCATCATGGTAACGTAGTTGGGGGCAAAACGAGTCTGTCGCGAATCACCTGGAAATAGCTGATGGGAGTATTCAACACAAATAGCCCACCAACTATCCGCTGGCAGGCTATTGCATTGTGTTATTTGACTGGTAAAGCGGAGCTTTACTTACTCAATCTCTTCGCCGTCAAACTCGTCAGCAACCTCAGGAGCCTTGACGATCATGTTACCGTTGTAGAACAGGTTGCCTTCGGCATCCTGGTAAGCACGGTGTGGCTGGTGCGTTTCACCGGTAGTTTGGCATACAGTCAGTGTTGGTGCTGTTGCCTTGTAGTGAGTACGACGCTTACGCTTACGTTGCTTGGAGATCCGTGATTTGGGATGTGCCATGACTGGATAGATTTTTTTCTTTTATTGAAGGTCTTTTAAAACGTCCCAGGGACTGGGTTTGTCGTCGTCATCTCCGCCATCTTCACTATCGTCATCGAGATAATCGACAGTGGCGTCAATGCGATCCAACATTTCTTCGTCGCAAGGGTAGGGGGCTTCCCCTTCCTGACACGCAAAAGTCTTGATCATTGGTATTGCCAAAATGATCAATTCGTAAGCGTAAGGTGCAACGTTAAACAAACTCGTATCCGGATCAAGATAGACGATCTCTCCATCGTCTTCCAATTGGTCAGCATCCGCACGGAATTTGACGATCAATTGCCCCTGATCTTCGATGGGAAGATTAATGGGGGCCAGACATCGATCACAATCCGTGGCAATGGTGCCTGCAAAAGCAAAATCAATGGTCATCTCCCGTGTCCGTCGGTCGACGGTTAACTGAAGCTGAATATTTGCTTTTTTAAGTGGACTGTCTTCGAAGGTGGCGAAGAAAGAGTCGTCAACGGCAAGGTCATAAACATAAACCCCCTGACCAAGCCCGCGCAGGGGTAAGATAAAAGGTGATTGTGCTGACATGAACTTACGTTTTGTTCCGGAATTTGGGCCCGTTGGCGCCGGAGGACGTTTCAAAGTGGGCGCAAAGATACGGTATTTGTGAGTTAGTTGTAATTTTTTGTTGGCTTTTTTTTATTCTTCGCACCAATTACCATCTGGGCCAAATGTAGCACCTTTCCACCTAAAGTCTTAAGCCTGCATTGCCCCTCAACGTTGTCCCTCACTGCGCCAGCGTCCGCGCCCGCTCAATTTAAGAGCGTTTTGCCTGATCATGGACGTAAAGGTGTCTGTGTAATAGCAGGCTAAGCTTCACCTCCGATAAACGTACCCCACGAAGGTATCCGTTTTTAGCTTCGGAAGAGGTCCGCTATAGGGTGATCACAAAGAAACCTCGTTTGACGACTCTAAGTATTGAAAAGAGTAGACTTTGAGGTAGCCCTGAGGTCTGCTTACACACAATAATTCATCCCTGAGAACTGTAGTATCTTAGGACCACCTGAACTACGCCTCCACTTATCCCAAAAATGAAATTATACTACCTGCTGTTTTCGCTATTCTTGCTCACGTCCACCGTGGTGCAGGCACAATGCCTTACTCCGGAACTGGCTTTGATAAACGCTTGTGTGGAGCACCCGAATCCTAACGGAAGCGGTACTACCGTGGAAGCGGAACTAATCGTCTTGCGTAACGGTCTTGGACCAATAGCTGTTAATGAGCTTGGTTTTGATGTGCCCAACAACAATTTCGGCGCTGACAATAACGATGTCGGTGTTGATGTCTCCGGGAATGCCTTTACTTGTGGATTTCGGGCCCCGGCGATAGCGGCATTGCCAGGATGTGCAAACGTCATTCCACTTGGTCCCGGAGATACCATTCCCGCTTCTGCAGTTGTCGTCTTTTTTACTACAGGTACCACTACTACGGCAGATCTTAGCGCAGAAGACTTTGCCAATATTTGCCAGGGGACTGATCCGGTGTACGTATTGCAAAATGCTTGTGAACGTACTTCAGGTGCTTTTGCTAATGGCCCGGGAACAGGTAATCCGCTGCGCACAATTTCAGTCATTTCTCCGTGTGGCTCCCTCGATTTTTCCTACGATACACAATTACTTGACCCTGATCCGGGGACTTATTTTCTGATCGGATCATCTACCTACGGAAATGACAACTGCGACCTGCCATCGCTACCCGTAAGCTGCCGGGCGGTGGATACAACCTACTTCCTGTGCGATGCCGGTGGTAGTCTGGACCCGGTTCCTGTCACTGACTTCGCGGACTTTTACCCGCCAAGTATTTCATCTGTTTCGTTTCATGGCAGTGCAGTTGAAGCTGCAAACGCCACCAATGCCATCAGCAGTTACCAGCCAGTAGGTACTCAACTTGATACCCTCTATGCCCGCCAGACTAACGCTTCCGACTTTTGCGTAAATGTTGGACTTTTCATTGTGCAGTACCAGCCGTTTGCCGGAACGGTAGGGCTGGATTGTCAACTGGCGCAGGAAACCAGCGGGCCCGGTTTAAGTGACGGAGCAATATCGCTGTCGTTTGCCAGCGGGGTTCCTCCCTACACGGTGCAGTATTCGGGCGCGGCCGCGAGTGCTGTGGAGGTTAGCGGAGCAATGGGGCAGCTCACCGGCCTCCCGGCCGGTCAGTATTCCATTACTGCGCGGGATGCCACGGGGTGTAACGAAGGTAGCTGCACTGTAGAGGTGACGGATGGGGCACCCCTAGCGCTGGCCTGTGCGGTGCGCAACGATGCGAATGCGATGGTAGCGGGCTCTATTATTGCTACTGTTTCGGGAGGGGCTGCCCCCTACGAAGTACAGATCTCCGGTGGGCCTGGCGCAACTACGCTGACGAATCAGGCTGCAGGAGACATTGTTCTGGCTAATCTTGGAGTAGCGACCTACACCATCACGGTGACGGATGCTGCTGGCCAGCAGGCAATGTGTATGCAGGAGGTAATGCAAGAAAATTGCCCCTTAGTTATTACCGATATACAACTGTTGGTTAGCGATTGCTCAGGTGCTGATAATTCAATCATCCGGCTAAGCCTGGCCGGCAATGATGGTTTTATCAACACCGTATGGAGTGGTGGAAACAACATTGACATCTTCAACGGCCTGCAGGAGGCAGGACCACTTCCTCCCGGTGATTACTTCGTGTCGGTGAGTGATCAGAGCGGTTGCCCGCCGATAATGGCCGGGCCTATTTCAGTCATTGACCCTGGACGGGTAATGGCAACACTCACCAGCACCGTAGCCTCTTCTTCCTGCATTGCCAACGGCAATGCCACAATTTCCGTGAATAGCGGAGGTATTCCTCCCTACACGGTTGTTTTGACGGATAATGCAGGTAATGACCTAACGCAGTTACCCCTCTCGAATCTGGGAGATGTAACCTTCTCGGGACTTGCAGGGGTACCGGGGACCATTACTCAGAACTATGGCTTTTACGTAGAGGATTCCTTCGGTTGCCCTTCTGATACCAGTTTCTTCAATGTCTCCAGTATTCCCCAGTCGACTATTTCCCTGGATCCGGCCGGTGAGGTATTGATTCCTCCCACCTGCTTCGGTGGGGCCGATGGGAGTCTCACCATAACGGCTACTGGTGGAAGTGGCCCATACACTTATAATTGGTTGGTATATCCAGGACAATCACAAGGGATTGTCCTGCCGCCGGGTGCGCAACAAACCAACCTGCTGGCCGGGACCTATGAGGTGGAAGTAACGGAAGCTGGCGGTTGTAGGGATACCTTTGCGTTGGTCCTAGCCGACGGCCAGCGGCCGGGTTTGGTTTGCGGGATGACGACGCCCGGGATTGGTAACGTGCCGGGAAGGGTAATGCTTAACCTCTCCGGACTGAACCCTCCTTTTATTATCTCCTTTGATAATGGTGCCGGACAGCAGGGGGTAGTGACCAATGTGAGCGCTGGAGATACCACCCTCAGCTTTACCTCCGAAGGCCTCTACCAAATATACCTGACTGACCAGTCGGGGTGTACTTCAGACACCTGCACGGTACCCATTACCATCACGCCTTGTGATATAACGGTACAGGCTGATATTACTCCGGTTGATTGTACGGGAGAGGGGCAGCTTGCTATTGTTCCGGTGGGAGGGCAGGCCCCGTTTACCTTCTCCTGGGATGAGCCTTCGTTTCCTGCTCGCGATACGGTGGTACCGCTGGATTCGGGCAGATATCGTTTGGTACTGGAAGATGCCAGTGGATGTACGGTGGATACCACTTTTGCCGTCGGATTGTTGGACAATGCTCCTGATTTCGCTTTGATGACTTTCTCTGTTCTCCCGGATTGTTACGGCGACTCGTTGCAACTACCCGTAGCGTTTTCGGGGGTAGGACCATTCGCTTTGACCTTTAGCCTTAGCAATGGCGGGCAGCCAGTAATCATTGACACAACGGTAGTCCTCATGGCTACAGATACCATGCAACTTGCAGCGGACTTATTCCGTAATGGCGGTACCGTGCAGACCAGCCGGCTGGCGGATCAACAGTGTACTGCATCCTTAAGCCTGACTGCTGATTACACCCTCGTGCGCCCAGATACTATTCAACGATTTGAAGAAATTTGTGATCCGGCAGGCATAACCATTGGCGGCCAACTGTTCACTCCGATGATGCCTTCCGATACCTTCATTGTGGATGATGGCTCTGCGTGTGGCATTAGGTATGAAGTTGACCTGGACTTTCTGGGCGATGATGCCCGCGATACTATTCGTCGCTTTGAAGATGTTTGTAACCCCGCCGGGATTATGATTGGCGGCCAGTTGTTTACGGAGGCCATGCCTTCGGATACTTTCCTTTTTGACGACGGGTCAGTTTGCGGAATTCGCTACGAAGTTGATTTGAACTTCACCGTTCCTACGGCCACAGATACGCTCGATGTATTTATTTGCCCCGGTACGAGCTATGAAGTTCCACAAACGGGTGATATTTTCAATGCTGCCCGTCCGGAAGGCGAAGTTGCTTTCCCCCGGCCGGGACAATGTGATAGTCTGGTGTACATACGACTTGATATACCGCAGGTCCTGCTGGGGAGTTTTAGCACAGCGGCCTGTGCGGGGGATACCATCTTTTATGGGGATCGTTTTTTTACGGTAGACGATCCCGGAGGGGTGGCCAATCTGGTTGGCCAGGCGGCCAATGGCTGTGACTCTCTGGTGGCAGTTAACGTAAACTTTCGAAGAGTAGGGGAGCTACGCCTTTTGGGAGATCATGTTATTTGCCGCGGCGACTCAATCGAACTCAGGTTTGCCTATGATGGCACTGGTGGTGTCAATGCGCTGCTCGAAGACTTACAGGGGAATACGCTGCCGCTTAGCGGCGTTCAGGACGGATCTAGGGTTCTGCTTACGCCAGAGGAGTCGACTACGTGGAGCATCGTTGCCGTTGGGGCAGGTGGCTGCCCGGGAACTTTCAGTGGCCGTTCCGTCATCATGGTTAACGATCTCAATATTAGTACTGAGGTACTGACTAATCCGGTAGATTTTTGCAACGATACCCTGGGCCTCGCCATTGTTATGCCGGAGAGGGGTGTGCCACCGTATTCAATAATGTGGAGTAACGGGCCGATTGACGAAGTGAACCGGAACCTTTTGCCAGGAACCTATTTCGTTGATGTACTTGATGGTCAGGGGTGCTTGGTGCGGGATTCAGTAGTGATTGATCCGAGAAGAGGACTCACTGCTTCCCTAACCGCTTTACCACCTTTGTGTTTAGGTGGCTTTGGGCGGTTGCAACTGGATTCGATTAGTGGTGGTGCAGGTGGTTATGCAATGAGTCTTGATGATGATTTATTTCTTCCGGTAGAGCGGGTAGGGGATTTCAGACCACCGGTTGGTTTAGGGACTGCGACTTTTATCGATGCCGATGATTGTCGGGTACAAGTGGACTACATTGTCCCCAATGCGTTACGACCAGTTTTCAATCCATTACAAGACACGACGATCTTCGTAGGAGACAGTGTACTGCTTGACCCTCAGGTAGTTTTCCCTTTCACTTCTGTGATGTGGACTCCTCCTGCCACGCTTCGGAGTCCTAATAGCCTGGTTACAATCGCCGTTCCGCGTGAGACAACTGAATATACGCTTGACATGGTAAGTGAGGATGGTTGTGCTTTTACTTACCGGATTCGGGTGCGGGTGGATGAGCGTACGCAAGTATATGCTCCTTCGGCATTTAGCCCTAATGGAGATGACCTTAACGACGTATATCGTCTGGAGTACGGCGACCGGGTTACGGCGATATTGACATTTCAGATATTTAATCGCTGGGGGACCCTGATGTATGAAGGCGTTGACGGTTGGGATGGTACGATTAACGGGCGGCCTGCACAGCAGGCCGTGTACATCTACCAGGCTACTGTTCAGCTGGTGGACGGAACGGAACGATACATAAAAGGAGAATTCGTCCTGCGGCGTTAGTGATGGTAAGGTTAGCTGGCTCAGGTTGTACTTTTGCGGCCCACACATAGGTTGGCTTACAGTCTCAGACCCTCTCTGGGAACCTGGTTTTGCTGTGCAGTACTTGGTGGGCTGACTGAGAACAAGTGCTTAAATCGGCAACCTTTCAGTTGTTTGTGTGTCTGTTGGGTACCACCAAGTTATTCCGCATGTCCGTGTTTCGCAGATTTGGAGATTTTTTGTCTTTGGTAAAGTTCAGTCATACCATTTTCGCGCTCCCTTTTGCCCTTTTGGGATTCTTCCTTGCGGTACTGGATGTTGGTAGCTGGGAGTGGCGTCAGCTTTTTTTGGTGATCCTTTGCATGGTGTTTGCCCGCTCGGCGGCTATGGCATTTAACCGTTGGCAGGATAGGGATATTGACGGTAAAAACCCCCGGACTGCCGTCCGGGAAATTCCGGCAGGTACAATCTCAAGTCGCTCTGCGCTTGCTTTTATCATTATCAACTGTCTGTTGTTCATGGTGGCAGCAGGCATGCTTAACAGCCTCTGCCTTTACCTCTCTCCAATCGCCTTACTTGTCATCCTGGGGTATAGCTATACCAAACGGTTTACGTATCTGTGTCATTTCGTCCTGGGCCTTGGATTAGCGCTGGCGCCGGTAGGTGCCTATGTGGCCGTCACGGCACAGTTTGCTGTACTACCCGTGATTTACGGGTTGGTCGTCCTGCTGTGGGTGGCGGGATTTGATATCATCTACGCGTTACAGGATGAGGATTTTGATCGGGGAGAAGACCTTTTTTCCATACCCGTACGCCTGGGCACAGTTCGGGCACTTCGACTTGGGCGAGTATTACATCTACTGTGTGCGGCCTTACTGGTTTACGGTTTGTCCGTGCAAGCGGCATCCTATCCTGAGTTCGAGTGGCTCAGCCTTGCAGCCGGTTTGGTCTTCATCAGTTGCTTGATTTACCAGCATAGTCTGGTCAAGCCAGGAGACCTAAGCAGGGTGAATTTGGCTTTTTTTACCACAAACGGTGTAGCAAGCGTTGTCTTTGGCGTACTGACTATTGTTGATATATACGTCTGATCGTCACGCTCACTGCTTTTTGACCTCCCCTGGCACCTGCGGCCGCGCATAACATACTTACCCCTTGGTCGCCTGAGCTTTCATTTGCTGGGCAACGGTTCTACCCAGGTACTGATCAATAAGGTCATGAAACCAGTAAATAACTGGCGTCATGCCAACAGCGGTGATAAACTTGAAGACGTACTGTACGGTGGCTACTGCGAATATTCGGGACCATGGCCAGGGATCATTGAGCCCGCCAAAAAGCTGAGGACCTAATTTAAAGGCGACGTATAAAACGATAAAGCTGTCTACAAGTTGGCTGACCAGCGTGGAGCCCGTGGCGCGTAACCATAGCCATTTTTCTCCTGTGTTTTTCCGAATTTGCTGAAACACAATGACGTCCGTCAGTTGGGCAACTAAAAAGGCTGTTAGTGATCCTACAATGATGAACAGCCCCTGCCCGAAGGTGACGCTGAAAGCCGCCTGGGAATCGGGTACGCCCCGTTGTACAGATTGTTCCACCCACCAATCCGCTGGGGCCAGGCTGATGGCCGCAAAAATCATGATGAAGGCATAAATGATCAGTCCCGCAGTCAAAAAGCTAAGCATACGTACTCCTTTCTTACCGTAATACTCGTTCAGCAAGTCGGTCATAAGAAAGACGATTGGCCACAACAATACACCGGCGGAGAATTGCAAAGCACCTACTTCTCCGAACAAGTTGAAATCCCAGGGAGCGACACCAAGGGTGTCTTCTAAGGCGAAGATCTTAACCCCGATTAATTCAGCGACCAGCGCATTGGCTACGAAAAAGCCACCCAGGATGATGAACAGCCTGCTGGGTCGATGGTGAATAGGATTAATTGGTGGAGTAGGGGATTGAGGGCTTTCCATCAGGAGGGAATACTTGGATTACTGGGTACCAGTTAGCGGATAAAGGTACATTTTAGCAACAAAGGTGATGAATACGTCCAGTAACAGATAAAAGTTTTTCATCGCTACAACCAACGGTGAGACTTATCTTACCGTCCTATCACCAATAAATCCGACCATTGCTGATGCGCACCTATCTCTTCTTTGCTTGTGTACTTTTTGTTAATCTTTTATCGGCGCAGACCTACGAATCCAGGATTCATTATAAGGTGGTTCTTGGTGATACGAGTCAACTTCATCAGATTATCTTGTTGGACTACACAAAGATGTTGGGAGTAGCTCAGGAAATAGCAAATGATTCGATTTACTTTCAGCTTCGGTCAGCGGCAGAGCCTTCGGCGATTCCCCTGAACGAATTGCGCTATCTAGGCATTTTTACGGCCTCTGATAGCCCCGAAGGCAGAGAGCGTTACTTTCAGGAAGTACCTGGATTTACGGACTTGACCTATGAACGAACGGCGCTGCCCCTCAAAGGAAAGGGGCAGGTAAGGGTCATTAACCTTCTCTACGGTGTAGTGGAATGGAACTTAAACGAAAACATTCAACTTGGGGCTGGAGTTGCTGGTCCACTAGGAGTTTTGTTTACTCAGAAAATCCGAACCAGCTTGACGCCAAATCTTCATGTGGGGATCACCGGACAACAATTGTGGGTACCCTTGGTGGTCAATTTTGATAATACTCAGATTGTCCTCGGTGATGTTGCTGGTATTGTGACCTTCGGAGATGAAAAGCGTTTTATGAACATCGGGGCGGGTATCCTTTTTAATACTGATGCCTTTCAGGATGAGTCTCCCTTAACGGCCTACCGGTTGGGCATTGGCGGCCAGATTGGTCAAAAATGGCACGTGTACAGTGAAATGCTCATGGCTGTTCCGAATGAAAGCAACCGTTTCGGTGATCTTTCATTATTTCCCTCCCTCAATGCATCTTATGGTTCTCGCCGCCACCGTTGGCAGTTTGGCATTTTTACGGTGTTTCTGGATGAGGAAAGCTTTTTTCCTCCGCCATTGCCTTACGTCGGTTATTCCTATTACTGGTAACAGAAACCTTATGTGATTGGCAATCCGGAGAGGTGCTGATTCAGACAAGTGGGGTGCCAGCGGACAAAGTTAGTTCGCGGAATAACGCTTTGAGTTCATCCAGTACTGAGGTGCTGTGCTTGTTGACGATTTCGCGACCGTCAATATCTGCCACCCTTGTCAATTCTCCCATTGTTCCAGTGGTGAATACTTCATCTGCCGTGTAGAATTCGGTGAGTGATAACCGTTTTTCGGCATGAGGAATTCCATTGTCTGCGCACAGTTGGAGAATGGTTGCCCGGGTAATGCCGGGCAGGCAAAAGTCAGCATGAGGTGTATAGACAGTTCCCCGGCGGATTGCGAACACATTTACACCATTAGCTTCTGCTACGTAGCCATCTTTGTCCAGCATCAGACCGGCGTCAGCGCCGGCATTATTAGCTTCGATCTTAGCTAAGATGTTGTTGATCAAGTTGTTGTGGTGGATTTTGCTGTCAATGCTCATGGGGCTATTGCGCCGGGTTGAGCTTGTTGCCAGCTTGATGGTCTCAGGGTAAACCGGTGGCTTATGCTCCGCTAATACAATTAATGTACAGCCCTCTTGATTAAGTCTGGGGTCCATACCCGAAGTGATCTTAATTCCCCGAGTGAGGGTAAGTCGGATGTGAACACCATCACGCATGCTGTTAGCTTCCAGTGTTTTCTTGATCGCTTCGACAACCGTGTCCCGGGAGGGAATACCCTTGAAAAGCATGGCATGCGCGGAGTCGAATAAACGATCAAGGTGCGCATCCAATGAGAAAACACGGCCATCATATACCCGTAATCCTTCCCAAACGGCGTCACCACCTTGCACACTACTGTCAAAAACACTCACTTTAGCGGCATCACGATGCAGCATTTCTCCGTCAATGTAAACGAGGATATCAGCGTTGGCGGGGTTAAGTTTCTGGAGCAAAGAATTAGTGTTTTAAGGATGGAGGATTGAATGTCGTGTTTTCGGGCAAGACAAACATTGTTTGCAGTCGTTTTCAGCTCCCAAGGTAAGCAAGGAAAACGAGTGCGGTCAGAAAGTTAGATTGCTGCTGCGAGCAGCATCGCATACACCGGAGCGCAGCTAGTGGCAATCATCTCTAGTTTTGGAGATAGTATGTACTCCTTTTTTTGGTAGGGGAGAAAGCCCGTGCTTTTGTGGACGTTTGTGTACCAGTGCGGTGCCCATACGCCATCTTCGGGTCTTGCTCCAGCTTGCCAGCTTAGCATTGCTGGCGACCATGGCAAATCAAGGTGTTGGCAGAGCCTGCGGAGCACACCTTCCGGGTCCTGTAACAGTTTGGCTGCATCAACAACTACGGGAGGATTGCCCGCTGCGGAAAGTTCCTTGAAGAGGGTAGCTTGCTGCGGCAAGCCAATGTCTTCAGCAGTGACCTCACTTACCACCTTACTGAAAGAATTTAGGATTGCCCGTGGATCCCGAATCAGGAGAACGTTGTCCATCTCTTTCAGGAAACTGCGGTCAAGGTCAATCAAGTGGTGTGTCATCTGTTTAAACAGTACGGCCTTACTTTGGTAATCGTGCGTCAGCATATGCTTGACAACCAGGGCCCCGTCTCCTTCCTGACTCGCCAGGATTTCCGTTCTTCCGGGGTGGTCAGCATCGGTTGGCTGACGAAGTAAGTAGTGTGCGTAGAGCGGTTCGTCTACAACCGCCATGTCGTCTCTCTGGGCGAAACTGTACATCAGGGCAGTACTGATGTTACGCGGTGAGGACCAAAAGTTAATCCGTTTAGTAGTGGTAGTGGTAGTGGTAGTGGTGGTGGTGCTAATCATTGTCTTAGAGATATATGGTGGGCTTGCCCTGACAGGAGTTTTAGCTCAGGGGGAGTGCTGATATTATTG
>CAZTTF010000313.1:0-6998 GCA_964616365.1 uncultured Lewinella sp.
AGCACCTTGCTCCGCCAAAATAGCGCGCTTTGTTCTCCGCCGAGGCCAATACGTATCTGATCGGCTACCTGGTCGGCGGCGCGCAGCGCCGCCAGGGCATCCTCCAAACGGCCAGCCCGGCGAAATGCCCGGGCCAGGTCTCCCAAATAGGTAAGTAAATTGACTTGGTACGGGCTGCCCGCCAAATGGCTAGCTGCCGGAACGGGGGTTTCGTCAGCATAGCGAAACCCGGGGGCCAGTAAACTGATGGCTTCCGCAAAACGCTCAATAGCCAAGGGATAATCATCCGCTTTGAGGGCTGCCTCTCCACCGTTGTCCCACGCCTGCGCTTCCAGCTGTGGATCGCCGACCCGTCGGGCCACCACCAGATTCTCAGAAAAATACGTTGCGGCGGCCTCTAGTTCATTACGGTCTACCGCCAGCAGTAAGGCCAGACTATAGGCCCGCGCCAGGTTGTATTCGGAGATATCCTGCTTGTTCCGGAGCACATCCCTGATCTCTGCAGCGGCTATCTCCGTTTCCCCCAACTTACGGGATAAGGTTACCCGGCTGATACGGCTAATACCCAACCAGTTGGCATCATCCAGTGCCTTAAACCCTGCCACGGCACCGTCCAGGGCACCTGCGGCCGCGCCCAAATCTCCGCGTTCCTCATATACTTCCCCCAGCTTCAACTGCAAGTGGGCCAGTTTACTATCATTACCTACCTGCGCTGCTTCCCGGAGCGCCTGAAGCAAGGTCTCCTCGCTTCGCTGGTAATCTCCCAACAAACGATAAGTATATCCCAGGTCTTCCATGCTCTGCAACCACCGCCGTGAACGCTGGGGGTGATCAATAAGAGGGAACAGCTGGCTCGCTTCCCGGAAAAACCAATTAGCCTCCCGGAAGTCTCCGGCCCAGAGGTTAAACAGGCCGAGGTTGTAACTGATCTTCGCCAGCTGAATGGTGGTGTCTGCCCGCTGCAACTCAGTACGCGCATATTTGCCGTAGACGATCGCACGTTCAAGGTCGTTGAGTCCATTATAATAGAGGCTCCTGGCATAGAAAGCCGGGCCCAGGGAATCAGCCGCAGAAGCGCAGTTTTCGTGTAGTTCACGGACGTAGACCTCCGGCACAAATGCGGAATCTGCGATGGCAGTGCGTATTTCAGCCTGCGTTGGGCACTGCGCAGACAGCGGGCACAGTAGAAGCCCGCCAACCAGCAAGAAATAAAAACGAAGAGACAACATGGCCGGCAAAGTACCGCAAAGAAATCAGGTATCAGCGGTCAGCAGGTCTTTTAACGCCTCATTTGATCGGCGACCAAGCGTTCGTTGGACATCTACACCTAAGGCTGCGCTAGTCGCTGTACCAGGGTACGTCCGCCAAAACGCAGAACCACAAGGTACTCCGCAACGGAGGAGGAGGACAGGTCAACGTTCAGTGGCTCCCCGTCAGCTAATTCGATGTTAGTCTGCTGAAAAAGCATCAGACCGGTTTTGGACAGAATCTCTACACTTAGCCCGTTAATGGGCTGTAAAGCCTGGATGCTCACCGTCTGTCCATCTTCCGACAAGTAAATACTGAAACTGGAGTTCACGGGTTGAAAACCCGTAAAGTCTGCATCTTGATCACAGATTACAGTCAGGTCGAGCAGGTTGCCGTCCAGCACAAAGTCGCCAAGTTCAGAAGGACGCTTTTCGGCATTCGCCAGGATGAAGTTCTTGGTTACTGCAGGATTGGCTCCGTTGCCACATACGTGCAAGGCTGCACCAGCGGCTACCGCAGGAGTTGACATGGAGGTTCCCGTCTTTATGCCCGTATCATTGTCTGGCACCGTGCTGATGATAGCTATTCCCTCCGCAAAAATGTCGACAAATACCGGGTTGTAATTAGAGAAATCTGCCCGGCTAAAGGCTCCGCCGTTTTCCTGAAAAGTGCCTACGGCGATTACCTCGGGCAATACAAACGTTGCCGGGTGCTGCTGGTCCGCTACCAGGTTAAGGGAGTCATTTCCCGCTGCCGCTACCACGAGGGCTCCGTAGTTTCCGGCAGTATCGATGGCTCCTTTCAAAATGTCGCTTCCTCCACCGTAAAACCCCCAGCTGGCATTGATGACGTCTGCACCATCCATAACACTGGCCTGCAGCGTAGCGCAGGCAGTGGCAAACAGCGTTCCTACACCGTAACTATCGTGGGTTTTGTAGGGGATGATCTGAAAAGGACAGTCGGGGCATGCTTCCAGGTTTTGGGCAATGATTCCGGCCACGTGGGAACCGTGGCTATGGTCATCAGAGGGATTGTTATTTCCATCAACAAAGTTCCAGCCAATCACATCATCGGGGTAGCAGTTGCCGTCATCATCGGTGTTGTTGCCAAGGTCATCGTCATTGCGGTAAAAGTAGTTGACGAGGTCGGGATGGTCCAGATCGACTCCACTATCCAGCACGGCAATTTTTACCGCGTCCGCAGGAGCAGGGAGGAGTCCGGCAATCTGTGTTTCCTGCAGTGGCGCATTTGGTACAACGGGAACATTTTGCAACTCCTGATAATTCAGCAAATTGAGTTCGATATTGTCTACGTTACCGGAAGAGTTTGACCCGAGGGTACCCTCCAGTATTTCTCCGGGGTCCCCCAATGGAGCGCCACTAACCGGATCAAAGAAGATGCCGCCTGGTAGTTCCCAGAGTTCGATCCGGTCACATACACAGGTTTCTTTCCGGACCGCCCCCAGCTGATCCAGGATATCCTGTTGGATGGCTGGCGTAGCGGCATCGTTGAAGTCTACGACCAACTGAAAAGGAACTGCTGCGGCCCCAAGGGAATCCGTAATAAAAGGCACTCCGAAGGCCGTCAGGTTCTCCCCGACGTAGCGGGGAAAAGTAGGATAGGTCTGCTGACTGTCCCATAAGCTAATATCATCAACCAGCCAGAAGAAAGACTCCCCGACCACGGAGAATTCCAGCTGAAACGGTTGAGGCAGGGGGAGCACCGCGGACAGATCAATGATCTCAAATTTACCCGAGGAGGTTTCCTGTCCTTGCCCCAGGTTCGGGACGACGGTAGTCCGTAAAAGTTCGACCCCACCATTACCCAAGACCCGAACCTGGATCGTACCGCCTGCGGATCGGAAGTAGTGGTAAAAGGTGAGGAACAACTCCGTACCGGCGGCATCGAACTGAGGAGACAGCAGCGTTGTGCCGTTCCCGGACCCGGTGAACACCGCGGCTCCGCCGCGGCTGGCGGAGCGAATGGGGCTGCGGTTCCGCCAGTCTGCTCCGGGGATAGCGGCAGCGGTCCCGTCAGGTGTCCAGCTCAGGTTAGCACCGTTGGGTACCCAACCATTACCAGTAAGATTGGCGTTGAATGGTTCATTCAGCAGTTGTGCGGAAGCACTACTCAGCAAACCGATAAAAATCCAGATAAGTAGAAAAAATCGTAGCATAACTCAAGGGATAACGAAAGGGCATCGCTGCGCCTTCCTGAGCATAAAATAGGGATATACTTGCCTCCGGCACTCCAGATGACTTTTGACGGACTCTTTTTTCACTCAGCTTCGTTAAAAAGCCTCGCCGTGACAGTGGCCATGCCTATGTTTTTTGCCTCGTTGAGCAAAAAAATAGCCTCGTCAAAATTTTATCTCTAATGCCCGAGGCAAGTATACATGTTTAAACCAGTACGTGACAGCCTAAATTTTCGTGGAGGTGCAATTGGCGCTGGGCCAACCGGCACAACCTGCTTTTGTATAAAAAAGGTCTGGCGTACTGAACGCTAAAGAGTGGCGCGTAACTCATTGGCTTTACCCGTCAAATAAGTATCAGAGGCGGGAATCAGGTCAAGAAATTCAAGCGCCGCTTCATTATCACCGCGCTTGACCGCGGCAAGTGCCAGGTACCAGTTGGCGTAAGGCACCAGGGTAGATTTACCGGCGGCAATCTCGGTGAATATCTTCACGGCCTCTTCATCTTTTTCGTCTTCCAGCAGTGCGATCCCGAGGGCCAATCGTGCCCTTTCATCCTCGGTCTGTTGACGTAGATACTCCCGGAGCAAGGGGATTGCTTCGGCATATCGCGCATCATTAAAGGCCCGTTCAATCTGAGCGGCCAGATCCGGGCTACTGCCCCGCTCCGTCAGGCGCAGTGGATCGTGCTGTGCGAATTGCTCGTAGCTGTTACCAGTGGAAAAAAGCCAGGGACCGCCCAGTAGTACTGCCAGGGCAATGACAGCCGCAGCCGCAACACCGTACAGCCAGCGGCGGTTAGTGCCAAGCTTTCTGACTGTTGCCACCTGCTCCGTAAAATGCTGCTCTCCTAACTGCTGGAGCGTACTGCGCAGGGCTGGCTCCTGAGCAACCGCTTTCAGGTGGCCATTAAGCAGCTTCCGCTCTCCGACGGCCGCAGCAAAGGCGGGTTCCGTGGCCATCCGAGCCTCTAACGCAGCGGCTTCCGCTGCCGGCAGTTCTCCCTGCAGGTATTGTTCGATCAGTATGTAGTCCTGTTCTTCCATGCGGCATTACCTAAGGCTGTGAAAAATATCGCGCCAGCGGGTCAGGCAGGCATTCTTACGGCGGTAAACAGTATTGGCGTTCGGCATGCCAAGTTTTTCGGCTGCGGCGGCGGGAGATGTTCCCCGCCCCAACAACGCTAATAACTTCTGACACGTTTCGGAAAGCTGAGACAATGACTTATCCAGTTTTTCTTTCTCCACCTGGTCGTTTTCCCACCGCTCGTAAGCCGAAACCGTAGCAGTATCAGGGGTATATCGCTCTTCGGTTACTTTTCTTACCGCTGCCTCCTTTTTTTTTCGGCGCAACTGACTGATCCACTGGTTTCGACAGATGGTGAACAGTAAAGCGCTGATCGGACAGGTAAGCTCAAAGTCCGGTTTGTGCGCACTGCGGTGCAGGCTGATCAGGGCATCCTGGAAGAGGTCGCTGGCATCCGCCATCGTCCCGTTATTGTTCGTGACCCATTTTGCAATACGTGGGCTGCATTGCTCGTAGAGCTCAGCCAGCAAACGGGAATCGTTTTCCCGCAGGGCAACAATGTAACGATGGTCGGGGTGTTGAGGCATGATTAGAGGTACGCGATCAGCAGCGAAAAAAAATCGTAAAAAAAGATTGGCCCGAAGGTAAGAACTCCTGCTGGCAACCGATTCCCCTGCGAAATCTCATTTGACAAGCCGTATTGCGAATCTCTAAAGTAATCCCACGAACGTTTCCCTATTAACTTACCGCCGGCCTCCATTTCTGGGGGCCGGCTTTTTTTTAGGTCAACCTCCCACGATGGGGACATTAAGCTACGGCTAGGTTATTACCTTCTGGGTACCAACTCAAATTCTACGCGCCGGTTCTCCCGGCGCCCTGCCGATCGGGCATTATCTGCCTTAGGCTGCGTCTCTCCGTAGCCGGTACTGCGAATCCGGAAAGCATCGATACCCGTTGCTACCAAATAGTCCTGGCAAGCAGCAGCACGCTCTTCGCTTAACTGCAGGTTGGACTCCGCCTCACCGACGTTATCCGTATGGCCACTGATCACGAGGTCGTAGTCCGGATACTCCCGCATGATGCCACCGATTTCTCCCAGGGTGATGTAGCTTTCTTTAATCAGTTCTGCGGAGCCCGTTTCAAACTGAACTGCCTTGGCGGCATATTCCAGGGTCTGCTTCACTGCTTCCTCAATTTCGGGGCAGCCGTCATTGTCCGCAGTACCCGCCTGGGTTGGGCAACGATCTACCGCATCCGAGAGCCCGTCTCCGTCCGTATCCGGACAGCCATTGTACTGGCCGGTGGTCTCAGGACAGGGGTCGTCCTTATCGGGAACACCATCGCCATCCTGATCCGGGCAGCCGGAAGGTAGTACGCCGGCTTCCTCCGGGCACTGATCTTCACGGTCCTCAATGCCGTCGCCATCAGTATCGGGGCAACCATTCATGGCGATGGCACCTGGTACTTCCGGACAGGCATCGGCATCATCAGGGACCATGTCTCCGTCCCGATCGGGACAACCATTCAGCTCCGCATCGCCGGCAGCATTTGGACAATCATCTTCCGGATCAGGCACCCCGTCTCCGTCAGTATCGGGGCAACCGGACAATACGGCGAGGCCGGCCAGCTCAGGGCATTTATCGTCGGGGTCGGCTACGCCATCCTGATCAGCATCGGGACAGCCCGCGAGGCTGGCCAGGCCGGGAAGGGTGGGACATTTATCGTCAGCATCAAGTACACCGTCCAGGTCCATATCCGGGCAGCCATTGGAGGCTGCCGGGCCAGGGGAATCGGGACACTGGTCATCCCGGTTAGCCACGCCATCACCATCACTATCGATGCTGCTGAGACGATAAGTATATCCCAAGCCAGCCATTACGTTATCGCGCAGCTCCTGGTTGGAAATTCGGTACTCCCCCTGCAGACCGAACCAGGAGTTGTCTCCAATCTTAATATTGATACCGCCCCCAAGCGGGATTTGCTGGTTGGATGTTTCCACACCTTCGGCAACAAAGCCGTATCCGGCATGCAGATAAGGAGATAGCTTGGTCTCCGTCCCGAAAGGAAAATATGTGGGCAACACTTCGAGACCGAAGATGGAGATATTATCCAATGCGCCAACGTCGATCGTCCCCAGCTTCAGCGGTAGGGCGATGCCAAAGTGCTTACTCAGTTGCCTGCGGTAAGCGATTTCGAGCCCAAAAGTCAGGTCAGCCATGATGTCGTCCTGATTGGCGAACTCATGATCTATGGCTAACACGCGGGCGGAGAGCGCATTGTAGGTATTCAAGTCGTTTTGCTGTGCAATTGCCGGGAGGCAGGTCAGCAGCATGCCTGCCAGGAGGTAAAGACGGGTCATTTAAAGTATGCTTTCGGGACAGCTCAAATATAAAAAATTTGCGCAAGCGGTAGGACTTTTTCAAGGAAGGGCAGTGATTTAACGCCTACCGGTAACACCCTAAGATACCGAGACAGTCTCCTTGTACGCTTCCTGTACACTACCATCTACCACAACTGCCCCAGCAGCTGGCGC
>CAZTTF010000314.1:0-5218 GCA_964616365.1 uncultured Lewinella sp.
GGCCCTTTAGCTCAATGGTAGAGCCGCTCTTTGTTAAGGAGAAGGTTGCAGGTTCGAATCCTGCAGGGGCCGCCTAACGGACTAAATTACTAAAAGACGAAACAAACCATACTTAAGTATTTGGTCCACTTCCACTAGAAGAGACCGAGCATCATTGCCAAACCTCGCCTTAGTACAGTCAGGGCTGCGATGAGTTAACTAAGGTGCTTTGCTGTAGCCTCCCTTGCCCTGCTCAAAGCTTTTTCCGGGCAGAATACTCTCGTAACAGGCAGAATGCAAGCGCAATCTGGTGTCGAGGCGGCCGAACAGATTATTGTTCATGTTTGGGAAAGTGCGGTTGCTCAGTACCACAAATACGAGATCTTCAACCGGGTCAGCCCAGGCGGCAATACCCGTGAAACCCAAATGGCCAAAGGCCCGCTCGGAGGCAAGCGGTGAGAGGTTCATTTTCCGGTTTTCATTCAACTGTTTCATGTCGAAACCAAGTCCCCGGCGAGACTCGCCGGCATAGCGGCTGGTAAATAGCCTGACCGTCTCCGGCTTGAGGTACTGCCGCCCACCATAATTGCCTTCCTGCAGTAACATCTGAAAAACGGTGGCCACGTCTCTGGCGGTGCCGAACAGGCCGGCGTGTCCGCTGATGCCCCCAAGCATGGCGGCACCCATATCGTGGACCGTCCCCTGGACGCGAATGTGCCGGAAGTAGTTGTCGTTCTCCGTTGGGGGAATCCGGCTCTTACTGAATTTTTTCAGTGGACGATAGGTAAGGCTGCGCAGCCCCATCGGCTTGTAAAAATTGCGGTCGGCGTACTCGTCCACGGTCAGACCACTAACTTGGTCTACCAACTTAGCCATGAGGTAAAACCCTAGGTCGCTGTAACGGTACTGCCCCTTGTTCGGAAGTTCGTTGTGGTACAGTTTGTAGTACATGGAGTCTACGTACTCCCGGTGCATGTATAGGTTATTACTTACAGGGACGCGGAAGTCTCCGGTGGGCTGACTCCGGTACCAGTTCGGACTTGGTTTACCACTCTGGTTCAGGGTCTCTGCGTAAAAAGGAATCCAACTACGCAGTCCCGCCCGGTGGGCAAGTATTGGCCTTAGGGTAAGGAATTCCACCGCGGTGCCTTTGGTTTCCGGAAGGTAGTTGCTGATGGGGACATCCAGGGCTAGCTTCCCTTCTTCCACCAGTTTCATAATGGAGATAGTCGTAGCAGCAACTTTAGTGACCGAAGCCAGATCGTAGATGTCGTTGGGGTGGACTTTCTTCTTTTTGCTGTAGGTGTGATGACCAAAAGCCTTTTCGTAAACAATCTTGCCATTACGGGCAACGAGGACCACCATGCCGGGGGTTGCCTTCTTGCTCATCGCTTCCCGCGCGAGCTTATCGACCTTAGCGGCCAGCTTGTTGCCATCGAGTCCGACTTTTTCCGGCTCGGCATAGCCCATTCTGAAGGCGGCAGATGTTTCCAGTCCGGCATTAAAAGGGCTACGGGGAGAAGCCGTTATGGGCAGCCTCCCGTCAATCTTGTTTGCTCCGAAGAGTGCCTGGGCTGCAGCATCCTGTGCTACTTTGTCCCGGCTGTAGGCCACCAAAATGGTCTCGAAATCATCCAGCTTGGACAGGCTGTAAGGATTGCCGAATACCGTGACGATGAGACGGGCTTTCTTGTCGATTTCCCGCAGCAAGTCAATTGCTGCTTTCGATACCGGAACTTTTTCCCGGAACCGACTGCCATCGCTGTAGAGCCCTACGACGACGAGGTCGTCTTTGGCAACGGCGTCAAGCATGCGCTGCCGATCGGCAGCGCTGATCTGGTACCCACTCTGCAGGTGGGTGAAATTCCCGTAGTCGTCGAGGCGCTTCCGGAAGGTGGTGGTCGTATTGACGCCGAGATGGATGCCCACCATCTTTCCTTTGTCTAACCCTTTAACCGGCACAAGTTTTTCTTGGTCACGTACCAGGGTCATGGCGTGCTCAAATAGAGTTTGCTTCAGTGCGTACGCCTCCGGGCTGTTTAATTCTCCCCGCAGGTTGTTCAATTTCGGGAAGGTAGCCTTGGTCAGCTCCAGGCGGTATTTGGCCAGGAGAATACGACGGCATTTCTGCGCAATGTCTTCGCGGCTCATCTTGCCTTCTTCTACGTATCGCTTGATGGCTGAGATGGCCGCAGGCGTACTTTCGGGAAGCAGGAGGATGTCTGAGCCCGCGGCAATAGCTTCGGCTTCAACTTCGCCGTCGCCATAATACTTCGTTACGCCTTCCATTTCGAGCCCGTCGGTGAAGACAAGTCCGGTGAAGCCCATCTCTTTGCGCAGCAGGTCATAGACAATTGGCTTGCTGAGAGAAGACGGCCGGTTTTGCCGGTCATCCAGCGCTGGTATCTGAAGGTGGGCGGCCATGATGGAGCCGATGCCATAGCGGACCAGGGCTTGGAAAGGGTAGAGCTCGAGACTGTCGAGTCGGGCCCGGTCGTGGGGAATTACTGGCAGGTCATAGTGGCTGTCAACGCCGGTATCCCCGTGTCCGGGAAAGTGCTTGGCACTTGCTAGTATCCCGTTTTCCTGCAGCCCCCGCATGTATTGATAGCCCTTAACGGTAACGTTGTACCGGTCTTCACCAAAACTACGTGTATTGATTACAGGGTTGTTAGGGTTGTTGTTTACGTCCAGTACCGGGCTGAAGCTGATGTTAACGCCCATCCGGTGCATTTGACGCGCGATTTCGGCCCCCATATCGTAGATCAATTCGTTTTTCCGGATGGCCCCAAGCGCAAGTTGCCGGGGGAAACTAATGGTTTGCTTGGGCAGGCGCATACCAAGCCCCCATTCTGCATCCATACTGACCATTAGCGGAATATCGCTCAGGCTCTGGTAGGCATTCGTCAACTCCAGCTGCTTTTCAGGGGTGCCCTGAAAAAAGCACAGGCCTCCGACCTTGTACTTTTCAATCTCTTTTTTGACGTGGGCAATATGCTCCGGCGGCCGGTCCGAATGGGCGCGAATCATGATGAGTTGGCCGATTCTCGCATCGTAGTCAAGCGTTTGCATAACGGAATCTACCCAAGCCTGTTCCGGAGCAGTCATGCTGGACAAATCACCCTTGTACGGTTGTTGTGCGAACAGGCTGCCGCATAACAGCGTGGCAAAAAACAGTACGGGAGAGATGATAGCTTTCATAACGGGGTAATACGAAAAGGTAGCAGGAGACGTAGTTGGCGGGCGCGCAGGTGCAAAGGAGCATTCTGCGGAGCAGTGGCAGACAAAGCCTACCCGAAATATCAGCCTCCCTGAGGGGATCGTAAATATAGAACGTAATGGTCATAGGTTATTGCCCCACCAAAATGGGGTGTAGAGCAAACGCAGCAAAATCTGACGCATAGAATGAGCCTTTGGAAACGCTACCTGCGTCGCTATCAAGCAACACATACTATGAGCAGCTACCTCGAAAAACCCGAAAACGAGTCGCTTGGACATAGTCTGCGTCCCCCTAAAACCACCTTGGGTGGGATTAAGGAGGCTCATCCTATGTCTCATAAGTCAGCAGGATAAAAACCTGTCCCGATGGTTGCGAAGCGGATTGTTAGGTGCTTTTTGTCAAGCGTCAGACACAGCGTAAGCGTGTAAACACTTAAATTTAAGCGTTGTATCTTCACTTGGTACACTACTGAATTCGAACCAACACCCACACTATGAATTGGAAATCGACCCTTTTTTGCTGCTTCATGGCGGCTTTACTCACTAGCTGCTTTGCCACCGATGAGTCGCTTAGTGGCCCTACTGCCCAGGACCTTGAAGATGCCCGCAAAGCCGGAGACCTGCCCTTTGACGGGCAGCTGGCTTCCGTCACTTTCTTAAACGCTGAAAGCGGGGCAGAAACTACCGTTGAGCTTACTTCCCAAGGTTTCCTGTTTGAGAAATGTGGAGCAACCTGGTGTGCTGTATTCAACCCTGATGCGCCTGCCAGCCAAGCTGTATACTGTCCGCCTCGCCCCGTTCCGCCAGGAGATGATCCACTGGAAGGTGCTTTGCTTTTTAACTACGATGAGCAGACAAACACTGTTGCTTTTGAAAACTTTGCCGGAGCCCTCAACATGGAGACCTGGGCAGAGCGTGGCCTGTATTTCACGGTTGAAAAAGAAAGTAGCCAAAGCGTTAAATTGAGCTGCTTTGATTGTCCCGGGAAGTACCAGGACTTCCAGTACACAGACCGGATTGTTCGCCTGCGGGTGAATAACTAAGGAAATGCATCGTTTGCGTTCCTCACCAATGTCGTATCCGGGCAAGAGCCAGTAAGGTCTGCCTTGTTGAGGAGATCTGCTCCGATTAGCAACAAATCGGAGCAGAGCTCCTCAACCAAAGAACCAACTGCTTTTTGAACGGATACCCAAAGTCCTGCTAAAGCTTTTTTCTGATATTTTCCGAATAGAGATAGCTGAGCAAATGGCGATGTTAAGTACCTTTTTTAAAGTGGTGCTAAACCTTAAGCAGGTAGTTGGTAGTGTTGGCCTTAGTGCCAATTGCTACTAACTACCTGTTTTTTTGTAGGGAGTGGCATGGATTAAGAGGTCAGGGATGTTTCCGGGAACCTTAGCCCAGTGGTTCCGTTAGACCAGCAGACGCATCCATTTAAGTGCGTTGTTTTGCTAACTCAATATCTGATCATGACGCTTTTTGATTTTACTCCTGACTCTGATATTCGGGATTGGGTTACGGTGGATGACACGGTGATGGGTGGTGTCTCGAACGGTAATTTTCGACTGGACGAAGCCGGTCATGGAGTGTACTCAGGCCTTGTGAGCTTGGAAAATAACGGTGGCTTTTCGTCCCTCCGCTACCGGATGCCGGCCATCAGAATAGCGGGTTGCTCTAAGGCAACCCTGCGGGTAAAAGGGGATGGGAAGCGGTATCAGTTTCGGGCAAAGACGAGTGATTTTGACCGCCATTCCTACGTCGGATACTTTGAGACCAGTGGCGAATGGGAAGAGGTGGACATTGAACTGTCAACGCTGAGACCGCAGTTCAGGGGGCGTAAACTTGACTTGCCAAATTACCCGGTGGAAATGCTCTCAGAAATAGCGCTCCTTATTGGAAATAAAAAGGAAGAGGAATTTACCTTATTATTGGACTGGATAAAACTCTCCTGATCGTGCGCTACTTGCTTTCACTGCTTCTTGTATTCTTACTGTTCACCTGCGACCGCGCCCCGGATAGTCAA
>CAZTTF010000315.1:0-3804 GCA_964616365.1 uncultured Lewinella sp.
CGCCCGCTCGTATAACCAGATGAGGTTAAAGCCCATTACGGACTTATTAATCTCCGGAAGGTTTTGCGGATCAATCTTGGGGCGCGTCAGGTACTGCCAAAGAAGCCTGGGGTAATTCGGCCGGTTGCCAACCGACCCGTAGCGGGCAGCTCCGTAAACAATACTCCGTCCCATCGGGGCCAAGGCTTCAAAACCTATGGAGAAAACCTTTCCCCCGATACACTCCATGATCAAATTGAGCTCCCGTTCACCCAGTGCGCGCTGTAAATCCGCCTTGAAGGTGCGCTTATTGCGCACAATCCAATCGTGATAGCCTTCCTTTTCCAGGTAAGGCATCTTAGCATCGTTGCCGATGGTACCGATGGTGTATGCTCCAAGCTGGCGGGCAATTCTGCCCGCGAAAGTACCAACGCCCCCTGCTGCGGAGTGAATAAGCACCGTTTGCCCCGCTTGCAGCTGGCCGAGATTGACCAGCCCATAATAAGCCGTCAGGACCTGCACCAGATAAGCCGCCCCTTCGGCCATAGACCATCCTTCGGGTAGGGGAAGCACGTAACGCTGATCAATATTGAGCGCTGTGGTGTAGGCACCAAAGCGGGTTACGCCCATCACCGCATCGCCAACGGCGATACCTTCCACGCCATCTCCTACGGCTGTTATCCTGCCGGCGTACTCAAGTCCGGGCGTAAAAACGCCCGCTGGTGTTGCACTGTACAACCCCCAGATGGCGAAAACATCGGCAAAATTCAGGCCGATGGCCTGTACGGCCACAGTGACTTCGCCCGGTGCCGGCGGAGCCAGGGGAATGTCAACAATTTTCATGTTAGCCAGCGAGCCGGCGGTAAGTTGATAGGTCATAGGCCAGAAGATACGGCTTTGGTATACAGCTGTTGGCCCAAAGGGAAGCCCGGGATTTACTACAGCGGAAAATCTTGTAAGGAGGTTATCGTTCTACCGCTTAATCACCTTTCTATCGACACGTCTTCCGTCAGCATCTTCAATAGTGAGCAACAGAATACCGGTTGGGTAAGCGCTTACGTTTAACTCCTCTATCGTGACCATTATCTGAGCCTCCTGAAGTACCCGACCAGCAACGTCATATAAATGGATTTGGTAGGGGCTAGTCCAATCGGGAGGAATTTGCAGCGTAATATTAGCAGTCGTTGGGTTGGGGTATACAAGTAGGTCATAATTTACCTCCTCCTCTTCGCCAAGGCCATCAATCCATTCCGCAAGACGATCCACCCAGACATCATCCACCTTAGAGCGACCAAGCGGAGGCATCTGATTGGCACCCATGCTTGCGTCGCGCACCCAAATTTCAGAGATGGAATGATCTCCGGGCTCAACAAGATTGTAGTCCGGGTTAGAAGCATGACTTCGGGTTGGCGCCGAAATAAGGCGCCGGTCAATTGGGTCTGCCGTCATGAACCGAAGGTCCATGTCAACTTGCTCGAGCCCCCCAGGGCGATGGCAACTAGCACAGTTGGCATCCAGATAGGAGCGAACCCGTAACTCGAGCGAAGCCGTCTCGTCACCAATAGCGTGTGCCTTAGGCAGATCATTCACGTCTCCTACCGGGCCATCCAAGACTCCGATGGATTCCAAAAAACTGAGCTGATTAAACGTCTGGCCAGTTGCCGGATACGTCATATCTCCGTTGAGCTGGTGTGTATGTACTCCCAGTACATAGTCAGAATTATTGGTGTGGCACGTCAAACACTGCGTTCTGCTGGGGAAAGTCCAGGTACCACTTTCAATAATCGCGCCTTCCTCATCGAAGAGGTCATAAGCACGTTCTTCGCTCCCCTGAAGCAGGAAGGCATCCGTTCCCTCATCGTTCCAGCGATAGGTGAGGCCATAGCCTTTGCCTCCTGCTCCGAGAACAAAGAATCGGGTTTCCAGCCGGAGGTTACCGCCGGCATTAGGGAGTTCAAAATGCTTGATAAACACTGTTCCTTCGGGGAAAGTCCAGGAAGCATCGGCACGAAATTCAATCTGTTCTCCTGCTTCGTCGTAGGTTCCATCATTAGGTACAACTAACCAGCGAAGTTTCTTGGCCCCGTCGCTATACAATTGGGCGTTGGTCCGGTACGGGATAATTCCCGGGGCGACTTCTAGGGTTGCCAGGTTCGTGAAGGCCCCAAGCTCAGAAAGACGCTGCGGTGGATCTGGCACGACGTCCCGTTTTACCAAACGGTAGATCTTTCCTGGTCCTACACTCAGCCTACTCCCCATCACTGTGAGCAAGATGTCTCCGTTGGCCTGTGGGTAAACACCCGACAGCTTGGCGGCCGGAGGGAATTCGTGCGGTAGGGACGTAATATCTCCAATTAAGGTCTTGATCTCCCTATCTCCTCCAATAGCATTTACGGCCATCAGGCGGTTCACGCCCCAGTCGGCAAACACGTAGTGGTCGAACAGGTTAGTAAATAGCGCTCCTCGGTACACTCCTCCTCCCATAACGCAGTTACCGACGTCGTGGGGATAGGCGAGGTAAGGGGCAGTTTCCTGACCAATGACGTTGTCCGGTCGTGGAAAATCGCCAGTAGGCTCATGGCCTTCCATCCAGGGCCAGCCCAGGTTATCGCCAATGGTTGTCTGGTTCACTTCCTCGAAGTGGTCTGAGCCAACATCGGACAGCCAGATTTTCTCCGTAACCGCATCCCAGAACATGGCGTGTGGACTGCGGGCTCCAAGCACGATAAATTCCTCGAGGCCACCTCCGGAAGGGTCTAGCCAAGGGTTATCATTAGGGATCATATAGCCCGCAGAAAAGGTAGCTGGCCACCCTTCGGGTGGTGTGCTTGGCGGGAGAGGTTGACGGCGAATGGGATGACTACGGCTGACATCGTTATCAACATCGATCCGAATTATCCCACCAAACATTCCCCGGTCCAGGCGTTGATTACTGTCTGCCCAATGCTGTTCGTGCAGACCTTCATCCCCCAATGAGAGGTAAAGGTATCCGTCGGGACCAAAGAACATATCGCCTCCGGCATGCCAGGACTTCCGGTCAAACTGCTGTAGGAGCACTTCCTCAGAATCAGCATCTACCCGCTGGTTTTCTTCATCCCACTGAAAACGGGAGAGACGATTGTAGCCCTCCTCGGTGAAGTCCAACAACTCATGCTTCCACCGGTAGAAGACGAAGACTTCCCGCTCACCTCCGGTTGCAAAATCCGGATGAAACGCAATGCCAAGGCTGCCTCCCTCCCATCCATTGAGGATACGGTCTGAAATATTCAGAATTTCCCGGGTTTCCTGCGTTTCGGGGTTAGCCAGCCAAGCCTGGCCTCGCTTCCCCATGATGACGAGCCCTTGGGTAGAATCCGGAAAAGACAATATTCGAACAGGTCCTTGAAAGCCAATACCAGGGAAGACATCCTCCACGTCGTAGCGACTGACCTCTCCAGGAGGTTCCGGAGAAAAGACATCGTTGAGGTACGGGCCAATTGCGCCCGGTGGGCGCAGCGCGGGAACTATGCTAAAGCAAACTGCTACTAATAAGAGCGAGGGTACAAGCCAGAGTTTCAGGGTAAATCGGGACATGGAAGGCATTTGGGTTACCAAAGGTAGCCTTGTAGCAAAAGAGGACCAAATGTTGGCAGCTTAGATCCTTATACCGTTAAAAAGTAGTCAGTTATATCTTTAGTTCGTTAGACCATAAGCTTTGCCGCAAATTGAAGTTGGGCGCGGACGCGGGTGCAGAGGAAGGTTAATAGGTGCAGAGCTCCGATCAGAGATAGATTACTCCCTTGGAGATGCTGGGCGAGCTAAAGCTTGCGGAACGAGGAATCATTC
>CAZTTF010000316.1:0-10079 GCA_964616365.1 uncultured Lewinella sp.
ACACACTGGTAGCTGGAGACTTCTCTGCTACGAAGAAGATGGTAGTAGTGCGCTAAGCACGGCTAACCATTAGCCCCACCCGGAAGGGTGGAAGAGAAGGCCCCGTCCCGACTTAGTCGCGGACGGGGCCTTCTTGTTTTAAGGAACTACTATTACATCGCCTTCTTCTTATCTAAGTGATAGGATTTTTGGAGATTAAAAAAAGATCGTAGATTGCTATCTGCGAAACGATAATATGGCAAAGAAAAAATGGAATATTCGCTCAATCTTCTTCGAGGATGAGCCAGCAAAAAAATCGAATGCTAAAGCATCTGGTAAACAGACATCCGGTAAGTCTACTGCAGCTTCTGGATCCCCTGCTTCTGCACCTGCGGCCGCGCCCAAAAATACCGGGACGGGAGGCAATCCAAACGAGGGAGGAACTACTTCGGGAGAAGTCAGTGATAAGTTTGTGAAGGTCCTGATGGCGGCCATGGAATCTGCTAATCTTCCCGGGTTTGATTACCTGGAGTACAAAAAGTCGTTACAGAACCTGAAGAAGATGAACTTTACGGACGATGTTCGCTTCCAAACAGCTTACGCTGCTGCTCAGAGTATGGGCGTAACTCCTCCACAGTTGGTTGATTCCGCACAACATTACCTGAATACCCTCAATAAGGAACAGGCGAAGTTTAGCCAGGCGCTGGCAGGACAAAAGGCACAGCAAGTCAGCAGTAAGAAAGAAGAACTTAAGCAACTGGACACAAGTATTCGCCGTCAGGAAGCCAAGATTAAAGAGCTGCAAGCGGAGATTGCCAAGACGAAAAAGACCCAGCAGAAGCTCCAGGAAGACATCAACCGGAGCAATGCTAAACTATCGAAGACACAGGCTGATTTTGAAACAACCTTCAAGATTCTGACGGAAGGAATTGAGGATGATGTGGCAAAAATGAAGCAATACCTCAAATAGTCGATATTTTCCGGATGCTGGTCGAGGTGAGACAACATTGACCGTTCTGGAAACCTTTTGTTATGGCGCGGCAAGATGATTATCTTTGACCACCGCTTATCTGATAAAATTAATTATGGAAGCACCACAAATGAAACAAAAATCCTTTTGGCAAAAGCCCGAAGGTGTGACAGGGTTACTGTTTTTAGTTGCCATCCTAGGCGGAGTAGGCTTTTTAGCTGCTTCGTTGCCGTGGGCCACAATCCTTGCAAATACTTTGTATTTAGCGGGAGTAATTGCGGTGTTAGGTATTCTTATTTATATGGTTCTGGACCCCAAGATGAGGAACCTTATCTTTTACATGTACAAAAGTGTGATGCGCGCCATCACAGGTATGTTTGTCCAGATTGACCCAATCGGTATTCTTAAGACTTACGTTGAGGAGTTGCAGAATAATCTGCGCAAGATGAACAAGCAGATTTCTCAGCTACGGGCACAGATGCATAAGCTGAAAGAGCTTATCGTTAAGAATGAGCGTGAGATTACGAGTAATCTTAAGCTTGCTGGTAAAGCAAAAGAGACCAACAAGCGTAACGTAATGATCCTTAAGAGCCGGAGAGCTGGCCGATTAAAGGATAGCAACATGCGCCTTGAAGAACTCTACAAGAAAATGGAGGTGCTTTACCGGGTACTTACGAAGATGTATGAGAATAGCCAGATCCTTGCTGAAGATATCAAGGACCAGGTAGCGGTAAAAGAGCAGGAGCGTAAAGCGATCCATGCGAGCCACGGAGCGATGAAATCTGCGATGAGCGTAATTAACGGCGATCCTGATCAGCGTGCCATGTTCGATATGGCCATGGAGAACATTACGGAGGATGTTGCCAATAAGGTCGGTGAGATGGAGCGCTTTATGGAAATGTCTGCGAATTTCATGGATTCTGTAGACTTGCAGAACGGCGTTTTCGAAGAAGAAGGCATGCAGATGCTGGAGCAATGGGAAAAAGAATCTACCAGCCTGCTACTGGGTGAGGAAAAGGACCAACTCTTGTTGAAAGCCAATAGCGAAAATGAGGTGCTTGATCTTGACGCGCCGGTGCCTGAGCGGGCACGGAAGTCAGGCGGAAAGAATCAGTACGATTCGTTCTTCGACTAATCTTCAGCGGACTAAAGGAAGCCCGGAGCCAGCCAGCCAGGCCGCTCCGGGCTTTTTAATACTCTACCTAAGACAGATAGATATCTCGGCTACCCCGGGTGATTTTGACGGTTACTTTTGCCATTTAGCTTCACTTCCAATTTCTGTTGCAGCTATGGCAGGTCTTCAACTTGTCGGTTAGTTAGATAACAAAATCACTTGGCTGGAATTTCTCCTTTGATGACCGAGGTAACTATAGTTTAACTTCCATTTATCCCTGGGGGATAAGACCTTTTAACTACACGCACATGGCACGTTTAACAACTTTTAGTAAGCTATTAATTACCATCCTGATCCTGCTGGCGCTGGTATTTGGGTTCAACTTCCTGACCGGAGGTAAGCTCTTAGACAGCCTCTTGGGAGGAAACGGAGATAATCCTACTGAGCAAATCGGTAACACTGACAACGATGGCGGTGGAGGCCTTTTTGGCGGTTCCAATAACTCGGGTGAAGACCCTATTCGCATTGGGGTAGTTACCTGGGGTGGTTATGCCGGAGGTCAATACTTCAACAATGGTTTTAAGCCCAACGCCGAGAGCCGTTTCCGTAAGGAGTATGGGGTAGACGTTGAATTCGTACTGAACGACGACCCTACCTCAAGTCTGAAAGCCTGGAAAAATGGTGATATTGATGTGCACTGGTGGACAATTGATGCAATGCCCACGATTATGCCGGACTTGCAGGATTTTGATCCGGTAGTGCTTTGGCAGGCAGACTGGTCACGCGGAGGTGATGCGGTGGTGGTGAAGCGGGGAATTAACTCCGTTGCAGATCTCAAAGGGAAATCTATTGCAGTTGCAGAACTAACGCCTAGTCATTCCTTCCTGCTATGGCTGCTGGAGGCGGGAGGCCTCGATGCAAGTGAGGTCAATCTGGTACCACAACCATCGGCAATTGATGCTGCGGCGGCATTTAAGAGTGGCAATGTTGACGCCGCGGTAGTATGGTCGCCGGACGATGAGCTCAGTGTACGCGCTGTTCCCGGATCAAAAGTATTGGAAAGTACCCGTAAAGCTTCCAACATCATTGCTGATGTATTCTTCGCAAAACGCTCTTACGTAGAAGCTAATCGGGACCGCCTGCAAAAGGTGTACGAAGGCTGGATGCGGGGAGCTGCTGAAATTAATGCTGATGATGGAGCTAAGCAGGCAGCGGCGAAAGTACTAGGCCGTGAGATGTCACTTTCAGAAGCAGATGCATTGGCAATGATCAATAATGTTCGGTTAACGACTCACGGTGACAACGAAGATTTCTTCTCTCTGAATAGCGATTTTAGGGGAGTAACAGGTGGAGATCTTTACCGAAGAATGGCTCAGGAATACAAGAATCTTGGGTTTATCAACGGTAGTATTTCTCCTTTCAGGTCTGTTGGTTACGGTAACCTTGTAGTAGATGGTAAGGCTAATTTATCAGGACCAGAACACGCTAGCGAAGGCCGAGCTGATTTCTCTCCGGTTTCTGAAAGTGAAGGAGCTGCTGCAGAAGCAATTGCGACAAAGCGCATCAGTATCAACTTTGCTACCGGTGTTTCTACGCTTGATGACCTGGCCAAAGGTATCATCGATGAAGAGTTTGTGCCAATTGCTAAAGCTTTCGGTAATGCTCGTGTTCGGATTGAGGGCAATACGGACAACGTCGGTAGCCTGGCCTCCAATATCGCGCTTAGTAAAAAGCGTGCTCAGGCAGTAGCTGCTTACCTCACAAGGGAGTACAATATGGACCCTGATCGTTTTATTATCGTTGGTAACGGACCTAACAAACCTGTTGCTAATAATTCCAGTGAAAGTGGGCGGGCGCTTAACCGCCGCACAGACTTCGAGATTGTAAAATAAACCCCAAGGGTTGATTCTCTGTAAAATGATGGGTAGTCTGGCAAACAGTATGCCGGGCTACCCATTTCATTTGTGATCCAAATAAAGTTCGGTGCGAAGACTTCCTGTTGTTACTTACCTGGTTATTACTTATATGCTGTTGGCCTTTGGCTGGTGGTCGGTATTGCTATTGCGTAAGAACTCTGAAGCACATGAAGCCCGCTTAGATAAGCTTGCCTACGAGCTGGCTATCCGGCGAGAAATCGAAAAGCCGGAAGACTTTAAGAAGACGGTCCGGTATCAGGAACTCACGGAGCGTTTTGATCGGCAGCAATTAATGGTATTGGGAGAGGCTGTTTTTCTGGCATTAACAATTGCTGGTGCGGCCTATTTCTTATACCGCAGTGTCCGGACACAGATCGAGGCTTCTGAACAGCAGCGTAATTTCCTGCTGAGTATTACCCACGAGCTTAAGTCTCCCCTGGCAGGCATCCGATTGATTCTTGAGACCTTCCAAAAGCGTAGAGAACTCAAGCCTGAAATACAACAAAAGCTCTCCACCAATGCACTAACTGAGACCGACCGTTTGACGGCGCTCGTGAATGACCTGTTGCTCAGTGCAAAGTTGGAAGATGTGTACCAGATTAATGAGGAGAATATTGATCTGGGAGGGCTGATTCAAGAGGCCGCGGATACGGTGTCCATGAAGTACCGGACCGCAAAAATCCACGTTGACATAGAGCCCGGACTTGATGGTGTCCGGGGGGACCGGCTGGGTTTGATGAGTGTAGCAGTTAACCTGTTGGAGAACGCTGCGAAATACAGTCAGCCAACACCGGAAATACATACGTCGTTACAGCGGGGAGGCGAAACTGAGCTGATCTGGGAGGTAGCAGACAATGGTATTGGTATCCCGGATAAGGATAAGCCCAAAGTATTTCGCAAGTTCTTCCGTGTGGGGAGTGAAGACACCCGGACAACAAAAGGAACCGGCCTAGGCCTTTTCATTGTCAAACGACTCGTAGAGAAGCATGGTGGTGTGTTGGAACTAAGTGACAACGAGCCCCGTGGGACAAAATTCAGAATCTATCTTCCTGTTGATCAGGACTGATAACCAGGGCCTCCACCACAGCGATCAAACCTATGTTGTTCTGGTACGTAAACAATACTTAGCCGAATTGAGCCAATGAACTTTCGGTTAGTGCTTATCCGGTTAATATACCTAAGCCGGAGTGATTTGGGACAATTAGCGCGCGGCTAGCGTAGTTTCTGACGAGGCAAAAAACGTAGGCGAAGCCTTAGTTTCGGCGAGGCTTTTTAACGAAATCAGCAGCCGCGATAGCAAGTGATAAAGTCCCAAACCACTTTGACTTAGGTATATACGTCTCCTCATTAGAAATGCTTCCTGCAATAGGGGAGGCATGAGGAAAATGTTGTCAAAGCAACAGGTTTGGACAACTTATCGCTATTAAGCTGGTTTCACACCACAGATACCTATACTATGAAGACAACTCCACTAACGGAAACACACCGGGCACTTGGGGCAAAGCTTGTAGACTTTGCTGGTTTTGAAATGCCGCTTACCTACACCAACCTCAAAGAGGAGCACCATGCTGTTCGGAAAAGTGTTGGCATGTTTGACGTCTCCCATATGGGAGAATTCATTGTGCGTGGCCCGGGGGCACGCGACCTTGTCCAATATGTAACCAGTAATGACGTGGATCGTCTGGTGGAAGGACAGGCACAGTATAGTTGCCTGCCCCGCCCGGAGGGCGGCATCGTTGACGACCTGCTCGTATACCGTTTACCACCTAACCCGGCAATGGGAATGTCTGGTGAGCATCCGGCTTACATGCTGGTAGTCAATGCCGGTAATATCCAGAAGGACTGGGACTGGATCTCCAGCCACAATACGTTTGACGCTGAGATGTTGGACATCAGTGACCGTACAGCGCTGCTGGCGGTGCAGGGTCCGCAGGCTACTGAAGTACTCCAAAAGTTAACGGATACTGACCTATCCTCCATTAAGTATTACCACTTCACCCGAGGCACCTTTGCGGGTGTGGACAATGTCATCCTTTCTGCTACGGGGTATACTGGAGCCGGGGGCTTTGAACTTTACTTCGATGCTGATCGGGCTGAAGATGTATGGTCGGCCGTTATGGCTGCAGGGAAGGGCGCCGGGCTACTACCATGTGGTTTAGGCTGTCGGGACACCCTGCGTCTTGAGAAAGGTTTCTGTCTGTATGGCAACGACCTGAACGATGAAACTTCTCCCTTGGAGGCAGGACTCGGCTGGATCACGAAGCTGAAGGCAAACGATTTTGTTGGCCGCGACTTTCTGCTTCAGCAGAAAGCAGATGGACTCTCCCGCCGTTTAGTCGGCTTCAAGGTTGATGGACGTCGATCTCCCCGGAATGGTCATTCCATCCTGGATGAAGCAGGCAACCTAGTCGGCACTGTGACCAGTGGATCTCACGCTCCTTCTCTGGATTATCCCGTTGGTCTTGGTTATGTGCAAGTAGGTAACCATCAGCCAGGTACCTCGCTTCAAATAGACCTGGGGCGCAAGCAACTCTCCGCAGAGGTGGTGAAAATCCCCTTTCTGTAAATAATATATAGTATCCGACAAAGGGAACGATAAATTAGGGCTGGAATGCTGGCAAGCTTCCTAGATATTCCCGAACTTTGCATCGTTTACCCTCCAGGGACAGTTTTCACTGACTTTCAGCTGTTCACGACTCCCGTATAACAAGCACACCGGCTTCTTCCGCCCCGAATATCAGACCTGATATGACCAACTTTTCGCACCTTTCTAACGCCAACCCCCGCTACATTGAAAACATGTACCGGCAATTCACGGAAAACCCTGAGTCCGTTGATGATAGCTGGCGTGATTTCTTTTTGGGATTTGACTACGCTTCCCAAAACAGTGACGGAGGAGTAACCGCCGGAGATGCTTTACCTACCAATGATAATGGCGATGTTAACTGGACGCACGTAAAAAAAGAGATTGACGTATTCTCTCTGATCAAGGCATACCGCCTGCGTGCCCATGTGGATGCAGACATCGACCCAATCCACGAGTTTAAGGACCCGGATGCCATTTTGAATCTCGCTGACTTCGGACTATCCGAAAGTGACCTGAATACAGTCTTTAAGGCAGCTGAGGAGATTTACCTTCCGCCAAGTACGCTTCAGGATATTATTGATCGCCTGAACTACTTATACCTGGGGTCAATTGGGTTTGAGTGCAACCACATCTTCGAACGTGAAAAGCGCCGCTGGTTACGTGATCGCCTCGAGCGCCGTGCTGCGGATAATCCTTACAATATTACCCTGAAGGATAAACAACATATCCTTTCCCGCCTCACAGATGCTGTTACGTTCGAGGAGTTTCTCAAGGCAAAGTACGGACCCACCAAACGCTTTGGTCTTGAAGGTGGTGAAGCTGCTATCGTTAGTCTCGATACGATTATCAACGAAGCGGCAACTCACGGAGTGGAAGAAGTATTGATTGGAATGGCTCACCGTGGCCGTTTGAATACCCTCACGAACATCATGAATAAGAGCCTTGAGAGCATTATTCAGGAGTTTGAGGGTGCCCAGCCTGAAGATGTCAAAGGTGATGGTGACGTTAAGTACCACATGGGCTACCGGGGTAGCCTCGATACTCAAGAAGGTAAGAAGGTACAGGTAGAGCTTGCTCCCAACCCCAGTCACCTCGAGGCCGTAGGCCCGGTGGTAGAGGGTTTTGCCCGGGCAAAGGCAGACATGCTCTACAACAATGATTATGATAAGATCCTCCCAATCCTGATTCACGGTGATGCCGCTGTGGCGGGGCAGGGAATTGTGTACGAAACTGCTCAGATGAGTGAGTTGCCCGCCTACAAGACAGGGGGCACAATTCATTTCATCATCAACAACCAGGTTGGCTTTACTACCGACCAGGATGATGCACGTACCAGCATCTACTCCAGTGGAGTCGCAAGCGTAACGCATTCTCCTGTTTTCCACGTTAACGGAGATGACCCTGAAGCCGTAATGTTTATCTCCCGCTTAGCCGTAGCCTACCGTAATGCGTTCAATTCTGACGTGTACATCGACATGTTGTGCTACCGCAAACACGGACACAACGAAGGGGATGATCCTAACTTCACGCAGCCCCAGATGTACAGCCGCATCAAGCAGCATGATGATGTACGTAAACAGTACGCGCAGAAGCTTGCAGAACGTGGTGAGGTAACCCTGGAAGAGGCGAACAGCATGCACAAAAACCTTCGCGCACAGATGCAGGAGGTTTACGATAAAGTAAAGGCTAATCCAGATATGCCTTACCGCTACCAGGAGCTGGAAGATGAGTGGGCGATGATGGAGCGGGACCATTGGAAAATGTCCTTCTTTGAGCAATCTCCTGCTACCGGAGTGCCGAAGAAAGTGCTTGATAAGGTACTGAAGCACCTGACTACTCTGCCAGAGGATTTTGACTACGTCAAAAAGATGGAGCGCCTCTACAAAGGGTACAATAAGTCTGTAGACGAAAACCGCCTGGATTGGGCGCTTGGCGAACTGAGCGCCTACGCTACTTTGCTGCTTGACGGGTATGGCATCCGGATGTCAGGCCAGGATGTTCGTCGCGGTACCTTCAGTCACCGCCATGCCATCCTGCAAGGTAATGATGGTGCCGAACTAAACCGCCTCGACGGTTTGAGTGATGATCAGGGGCACTTAAGGATTTATAATTCTCTGCTTTCGGAATTTGCTGTACTTGGTTTCGAGTACGGATATGCTACCGCAAGCCCTAATAATCTGGTGTTGTGGGAGGCGCAGTTCGGTGATTTTGCGAACGGTGCCATGACCATGTTTGATCAATTCATCTCCAGTGGAGAAAGCAAGTGGGCCAAAATGAATGGTCTGACAATACTGCTGCCGCACGGATACGAAGGTCAGGGCCCTGAGCACTCAAGTGCTCGTTTGGAGCGTTTCCTCCAACTGTGTGGGGAGTACAATATGGTGGTGACCAACATCACTACTCCTGCGAACTTCTTCCATGCCCTGCGCCGTCAGCTGGCCTGGAATTTCCGTAAGCCTCTCATCAACATGAGCCCTAAAAACGGTCTGCGTCATCCGATGGCTGTTAGCCCGGTAGAAGATTTTGGCCCCGGCACCCGCTTCCATGAAATCATCGATGACCCAACGGTGAGTGCACGCGGAAACAAGAAGGTGAAGCGTCTGCTGCTGTGTTCCGGTAAGGTCTACTTTGACCTGGCCACCTTCAAGGAAAAGAATCAGCGAGATGATGTGGCAGTAGTTCGGGTAGAACAACTCTTCCCGCTGCCTACCGGACAGGTGAAGAAGTTGCTCAAGCGGTACAGCGGTGCTGAAGTGATATGGGTTCAGGAAGAAAGCCGTAATGCAGGCGCCTGGTCTTACATCAGCGAGCAGTTCAACTACAACCCCGCCATTGATCATAAGCTGCAGTACGTTGGCCGCATGGCTACCGCATCTCCCGCAACGGGCTACAAGAAAGTCCACGAGGCTGAGCAGGAGCAGTTAGTGGCGGAAGCTTTCGGTGCATAGATCATTATTTGATCTTAAAGATTGGTGTCAGGAAAGAGTAGCAACATGTTTGCGCTAGGTATTTCGTACGTCTTGCACGCTTATGCACGCATAATAACTCATGCATTATGACTAGAACACCAAAGGTGCTAATAAGACTGATTTTGCGGGAGCGCAGGTGATGTGTTGAATCCCGTGAAAGGCAGTATAGGGTAGATTGATCCCTGTCTTTTAGACCCTGCTTTTATACCCCGCTATGTTCCTGCGTCCGCGCCCACTATACTCCCCGCGGTCACCCGAGGTAAAATTTGTGACGAGGCTATTAAACGTAGATGGGGCAAACAACGTCCGTCAAAAACCACCTGGGGTGGTGCGCTTTCCTCCCGGAAGTGCTACACTTAGGGGGAGTCTTATGTATCATGTACCAGGCTGACCGTGCTCTGAACGGAGTAAAATGCAACCCTAAGAAGGGGGCTCCGTCATTGAAAGAAAAACTAACCCACTATGAAATACACATTAACGCTCCTTCTTTGTTGCCTTATGTTTGGTCTTACGGCACAACAAAACTATGGCAGTGGCTGGGGAA
>CAZTTF010000317.1:0-5163 GCA_964616365.1 uncultured Lewinella sp.
ATGTCGTCGCAGGGAGTTCATATTCTCGGAGCTTTGAGGTAGTTCTTCAATGCGGATGGTAGCCAGTTGCGTAGCCGTAGGCGGAGAGATTCAGTTCGGTAAAAGCCAAGTACCTGATATGCCAGCAGTACCCACGGAGCAATGAGTGCGGGTGGATGCTCCCAACCCTGCTCAAAAATCCGGTCGTAAGCACCTGCGGCCGCGCCTGGGTCATGCGTTGCATACACCCGCAAAGCGCGGAGCGTAGCGCCGGTGAAGAAGGCCCCCTCTTTTTTCCAATAGTCCGGACGATGCTCCTGAAGGAAGGTATTTACCCGTTCCAGCAATTCTAAGCGGCGCCGGCTACCTCCTTTGAGGTCGTGCTGGCTTAACTGGTTTTGCTGGTGGTGGTGATAGGCACACAAGGGTATAGGATGAAGCTGCCAGGGAGCGCCCTCCTTGAGGAGCTGAAAATGGAGTTCAGGGTCCTCGTTATCGGGTAACTTTTCATCCCAGCCCCCAATCGCTGTTAATTGATCTTTACGGTATAGGTTGGCGTGCGTGCAACCGATGCGGTATTGAAAAACGAGCCCTTTCCAAGGATCCTGATGGGGAATATTTTGGAGGGTGGTGCCGTCGGGGTAGACATTAGTGTAAGCCCCAATTAACCAGGTCGTACCATCAGTAATGGTACTCAGCTGATCCTTTAACTTATCCGGGTGCAAGGAGTCATCTGCGTCAAGAAACTGAATCCAGTTTCCACGGGCAAAACGCAAACCATGGTTGCGGGCGCAGGAAGCTCCTTGCTCGAGGCAGTGATGCGGAACTATTTTGTCGTGTTGCTCGGCTAGCGCCGCCAGCAGTTTCGGTGTGGCATCAGTCGAGTTATTATCGACGACAATTATTTCCGTCACGGGATACGTTTGCTGCAGTACGCTATCTATTGCCCGGGTAAGGAACCTGGCACCATTGTATACTGGTATGATGACGGAAACAGAAAAGGAGATAACGTTGGCTTTGGAGCAAAGATAAACTTTATGCGAGGGCCCGGAATTTTGCTATTGCGAGCTAAAACTGATTTGGCTTCACGGGACGCAGGCGTTGTTTGAAATCTTTTACGCGTGCACAGTTTACTACTACGGAAAACATGGGCACGGGAGGCATTTATCGGGCTGCAGGAGGATGATCGGAGGCTTTCTTAGCTACCTTCGCGGCATGAACCGAACGCAGTCGCCAACTACGATTGATTATCTGACCCTGGTGGGCTTGGCCCTGGTCTGGGGCTCCAGTTACATTTTAATCAAGTGGGGGCTGGAAGTCTTTTCTCCGATTCAGGTGGCTGCGTTACGGCTGGGAATTTCTGCCCTTGCTTTGGCACCCCTGGCGGTGACACACCTGCGCAAAATCAACTGGAAACAGGTGCCACTTCTGATTGTGATCGGGATAACGGGGACCGGCCTTCCATCGTTTCTATTTCCCTTTGCGCAGACGGAGATCAGCAGCAGCCTGACGGGGATGCTGAGCGGCCTCACCCCACTTTGCACTTTTATCATTGCCTGGCTTTTTTTCTCAGACCGTGGCGCCGGCAGGCGCCAGTTGCTGGGAGTCTTGTTAGGCTTGGGCGGTGCATTACTGCTTGCCTGGGCTGCTCCCGGAGAAAAGGGGCAGACCACGCAAATTGCCTACGCTGGCTTCATTTTACTGGCCTGTTTTTGTTACGCTATCAGCTCCAACCTTGTCGGAGGCTTCTTTAAGGAGGTGTCTTCGCTAACTATCACGGTTGCCAGCTTTTTTCTGGTGGGGGTGCCTGCCTTGATTTGGGCGGGGACGCAGGGTGCCGTGTTAGAGACGGCAAGCCAGGCGCCCGCCAATACGGGGTGGATAGCACTGGGCTACGTTGCCACCCTCGCCATCATGAGTACCGTGCTGGCCAGCATTGTCTTCTTTCGGATGGTACAGCGAACGGGTGCTGTTTTTGCGAGTACGGTCAGTTATATCATTCCACTGGTTGCGCTTAGCTGGGGAATGATGGACGGAGAAGGGCTTAATCCCTTACAAATCCCCGCCATTGTCCTTGTCCTGACGGGTGTCTTTCTCAGCCGGCGTAAGTAATCCGTTGAAATTGTCGTTATTGGGCTCATGATCCGCTGGATGTTTTGCCTGATGTTGTTTCTCGCAGGAAGCTGCCTTTGCGCCGAAGGGCGCAACGGGCTGGACTATGCCCTGCAGGATACAATCTTGCCGGATACTTTTTTAGTCGCCGATGTCATCTTGCGCGGATACAAAAAAACCCGCCCAAGAGTTATCTACCGGGAGATGTCATTTGGACGGGGGGACCGCATTGCCGCCGATGATTTTGCCGCTGCCGTAGCCGAGAGTTATGCTGCCCTGATGAACACGGGTCTTTTTGCCAGCGTAGACATTTCTTACTCCGATACTTTGCTGCAGCCCGGACAGCAAATTGTTACCCTGGATATCCGGGAAACCTGGTACATCTATCCCGTACCGGAGTTCTCTTTGGCCGACCGCAATTTTAACTTCTGGTGGCGGGACCAGAACCGCTCTCTCGACAGGGTAAATATCGGAGCTAAGCTTACATACTATAATTTTACGGGAAGGCGCGATCGTTTCAAGGTTGGCTTCTCAACGGGTTACACCCGCGAGTACGAAGCCAGTTATAACCTGCCTTATCTCAATAAGGCGGGAAGCATCGGCATGGGCTTCGATTATAGCTTCCGGCAACGCCGGGAACAGAACTACGCCACGGCACGGAACCAGCAGTTGTTTTATAATGATGAGGATAACTTTGTGTACCGACGTGCTCAGGCGAGCATTAAGCTGAATTACCGGCGTAAATTATACGTCTCCCACAATCTAGAACTTGGTTACCGAAATGAATCGATTGCGGATACGATTGCGCGCTTCCTTAACCCGGAATTCTTTGGGGCGGGCAGGTCTTCGCAGGAATTTTTTCGACTGGAATACCGATACCGGAACGACCGCCGGGATGCCAGAAATTATCCCTGGAAGGGATACTTCATGGAAGCCTCATTAGTCAAAGAAGGGTTAGGAATTACCGGGGAACGAAGCGGCCTGACCTTTGGCGGGTCTTACCGTAAGTTTCTGCCTTTAAATGACCGGTGGTCGCTGAATTTTGGCATCGCTGCCAAATACAGTCTAATCCGTACCCAGCAACCCTTTCTGGAGAATCGTGCTATTGGCTTTAATAACAACAGCATTGTCGGTTATCAATTTTACGTTGTCGACGGACTGGATATGGCCATCTGGCGATTTGGCGTACGCCGTCAATTATTCGATACAAAACTTGATCTGGGGAAACTGGTTTTTATCGATGCATTCCGTTACATTCCGGTAAGAGTACTGCTTGCCTTTCAGTTTAATCAGGGATTCAGCAATGCTCCCTTTGCAGAGGCGAGTAATGAATTGAACAATACCTTACTTACCGGTGCTAGTGCGGGTGTGGACGTTGTATTGTTTTACGATATGGTCGGAAGTATTCAGTATAATCGCAACCACCTCGGTGAAGGTGGTGTTTTCTTAGCCTTACAACTCAATTTCTAAGACTCCGTATATGCAGGTAGTTATTTATAGTCAGCTGTTGAAGGAGAAAGATATTCCTCGTGTGCAGGAGTTGTTTGACTTACTGGCCGAAGAGCATTTCTCTACCTACGTCTACGGTCCCTATTTAGAAGAGATTCGCCCTCACCTTGAATTTAAAAAAGACGTTGGCGTTTTTGAAGGCTACCTCGATTTCAAGCTGAAAAAATTTGACCTTGTCATCACGCTGGGAGGTGACGGAACCATTCTTAAAGCGGCTACTTTAATCAAGGATTCAGGTATTCCTATCCTTGGGATTAATCTTGGCCGTCTTGGTTTTTTGGCACGAGTGGAAAAAACGAAGTTGAAGGAGACATTACGCTTGTTAGCACGTGGCCGGTATGAAACCGAAACACGGGATATGATATACTTAGAAAGTAATTTACCCTTGTTTGGAGATACTCCTTTTGCGTTAAATGACTTTACGCTTTTAAAGCGGGATACCTCTTCGATGATTACGATTCATACATATATTAACGGTGCGTACCTTAATAGCTATTGGGCTGATGGTATTATTGTTTCTACGCCTACAGGGTCTACGGGGTATAGCTTAAGTTGTGGCGGGCCAATTGTCTTTCCGGGGTCTGGTAATTTTGTAATAACCCCCGTTGCTCCGCATAATCTAAATGTGCGCCCGATTGTAATTTCAGACGATTCAATTGTTAGTTTCGAAGTGGAAGGTAGAGCAGAGAATTTTCTCTGTACCCTTGATAGTCGGTTTGAAACGATTACTTCTACCCATAGCCTGGCAGTATGCAAGAATGATTACGGCTTGCACCTGGTTAAATTACCTGGATTAAATTTTATGGATACGCTTCGTTCAAAACTGAATTGGGGTGAAGATCGAAGAAACCATTAGTAGTTTGTCGATTTTTTAATGATAAATGCCATTTTAAAGCCTTTTTCACTGGCTTCAAGGGGGCTACAACAAGTTTAACCATATATTTGTTATATGTTTAATAGTAGTGTAGTATCCCCTGCACCTTAATTATTTTGTCTGATTATCTGAATTTTTTGAACCTACTTGCCAATTGCTCCGTATGAAGCATTGGTTAAACAACATACTATATGGCGAATATTAAGAAAGAGTTGAAGAGCCTCATTAGCAGATTTGATGCTGCACAAGAGGCCTTTGCTGCTAATTCTACTGACGTAAAAAAACTCACCAAAGCACACAAAAAAGCGATGAAGTCGCTTAAGGCTGAATTGTCAGCAGCACGTGTTGAAATTGAGGCCCTCAAAGCAGAGCTTGCAATTGCAAAATTAGGCGCTCCGGTTAAGCCTGTTCCTTCAAGTAAGCCGCCGACCAAGCGTCGTGGCCGTCCTGCAGGAAGTAAAAATAAAGCTGCTGCAAAAGCGTCTGAGAAAACTACGGGAGATAAGCCGGCTGCTAAGCGTCGCGGTCGCCCTGCTGGCAGTAAGAATAAGGCAACGGTTAAAGCTACGGCAGATAAGCCAGCGGCAAAGCGTCGTGGCCGTCCCGCAGGAGCTAAGGCAGAAGCTGCGAGTGGCGCTAAACGTAGTCCAGGCCGCCCTCGCACTAAGCCAAAGGCACCGGCCAGCCCA
>CAZTTF010000318.1:0-3495 GCA_964616365.1 uncultured Lewinella sp.
GCAATCTTGAAAAAGATAAAAGGTGAGTAATTACATCAAAAGTTGGAAGGATCAAATAGCCAATGTTCGCACATTCGTAAAGAATCGGATAGCATGGATTAACGAATATACATCGAACGGCTATGTTTACTATGGTGTAAATGATGAGCTACCAAATGAAATAATCGAGGCTATTAATAATAGTGGCACGGCTACTGCTTGCTCTAATAAGCTAAAACAGTTCATTGAGGCCAATGGATTTAAAGACGAATACACTAATCAATTTAAGATTAACAAGAATCAAAGCTTTGATGGACTTCTTTCTGAAATCGTAGAAAATGATGTAAAACTAGAGGGGTTTGCGCTTCGTTTATTCTTTAATCGGTCAGGGCTAATATCACACATTAAGAACGTTCCTATTACATGGATAAGAAGAATTGACGATGATACCTTTGCGGTTAACCGTTTAATGGGAGAACAAGGTAAAAGGGAATCTGAAACGCTAAAGATTACAGAATTTGACCCGACCGAAGATCCTAACCAAAGACTAGCAAGGGTAAGGGAAGAAACAAGAAAGAACAAAGGAAAGCAAGTAGGTGAATTGTTCTATTGTTTCAGGCCAAAGCTAGGCCGTAATTACGATATGTACCCCGTGCCTTCTTTCTATTCGGGGATCGATGATATCATTTCAGACGGAAAAATCAGCACCTTAGAACTTCGTAACATTCAGCAAGGTTGGAGAACTCCTATAATCATTTCTACTGGCCCGATAGATAACGAAAATGAGATACTAGACGAAGATGGCAATGGCACTAACCTAACGCAATTAGACTTGTTCAATGAGCGTATAGAGGAGTTTCTAGGCGAAGAGGCCGCGCCTGTTTTGCATTTAATGGGTAGGACTGAAGAGGAAAAACCAACGGTTACAACTATCGACATTAAAGAACTTGTTGACATGACCGAAAAGTCTACCATTCGAGTAGGTGAAAAGGTTTGTCGATTGATGGGCGTTCCTAAGATATTGGTTAGTTTTTCGCAAGCGGGGCAATTAGGCAACGTTCAAGAGTTGAAAAATACAATGGACTTGTTCTATATCTCAATATTAAACCGTCAAAACTTTATCAGTCAGAAGCTAAACATTTTAAGGCCGTTTATTTTCAATGGCGAAGGTTTGGACTTTGAAATTAGCAAGCTAAACGCATTGACTCTTATACCTGATTCGGTTGTTTCTAGGCTTTCTGAATCTGAAATAAATGAGTTATTCGAAATACCTACACCTAAAGTAGAAAATGAAATAGAGGACGAAGAATTAGCGTCTAGGTTTTCTGAATTTGGAGTAGGAGGTGTTCAGGGTATATTAGGTGTTCAACAGTCGGTAAGCGATGGCACGGTTAGCTTTGATGCAGCAGTAGAAGTTTTAAAAGTTATATACGGTTTTACAGAAGATCAAATACGGATAATGTTAGGCGGTGCGGTTAATGATCTAGGTGATTTAGTTGTAAATGAAAACAGCGATGAAAAGGTAAATAATACACTAACAAACCTTACAGGCCGTCAAATGCAGAACGTACAGAGAATAATAAGAAAGTTCAACAAAGGAGAGTTAACATATGAGCAAGCTGGAATGATGCTTTCTGACGGGTTTGGATTTACAGATGAACAAGTAAGCCTATGGCTGGTAACTCAAGAAGAAGAAGATGGCAACGATAACGCTTAGCGACATACAGAATTACGCGCAAATCCCTACTAACATAGAGGGGCGTTTAATCGACTTTCAAATTAGCCTATCTAGGACTTTAGATATTGAGCCTATTGTAACTAAGGGATTAATGACTGCAGTCGATGCGGGTAGCGTAGGAACAACACCTGAACTAATTGATTTCTATAACTCATTCATAGTTCCTTATTGGTGTTTGTCTGCTTATTATCGGTTCTTATCAAGTCACGGTACTAACATAACGCAATTCGGTGTAACCGTTACAAACGACCCTAGAAATACGTTTAACCAAGCGAGTGAGGATAGGAGGTCAGTAATACTAAAACAGGTTACAGACGATAAGAAAGTGTTTAAGCAGTATATGACGGATAGGCTTAAAGAGGTTAACTTTACTTTTGATTCAGTTGTCTTTACGGAAAGTAATACGATTGATAGGCAAAGCAACTACATGAATCCGATTAAGAAAAAGGAACGTAGACCATTTGGAGGATTTAACAGAAGAATGTTATGAGTACAGAAGCGGCTTTAAAAACATTATCTAATACGGAACTAGCGAGCGGTACGGAAATACCAGCTACTAAGCATAGGATAGTTAATGATGCTATTATAGAAGAACTGTTTGATGCTCAAAGTAGGGGTGATGTTCTTAGCGCGGTTCAAGCTGCGGTAGCTATTGCGACAGGGGATAAGGTTTTAGTTATTCGTAGCGGTGCGGCATACTTATTAGATGCTGATGAGTTTGGTTTTATATCTAATTTTGTAGACTTAGACGATGTAAACATACCTACGCCTTCTAACGATCAGGTAGTTGTATATGACACGGCTACATCTAAGTTTATAGTCAAAGATTTAGCCGATATTTCAACAGGTGGCGATATTACAGGAAGCGGAACAGTCAACGCTATGCCTAAGTTTTCAACAGGAACAAGCATAACCGACTCAAGTATTAGTGACGATGGAACTACTGTAACCGTATCAAGTGCCATGACTGCATCGGGTGCAATTACTGGTCAAGATTTAATAGAGTCTCAGGGGGTGTTCTACCATAGGAATAATATACTAGTCCTTAATAAAGCTGTTTCGGGTTGGATTCGTTGGGTAAGTAGAAACACAGACGAAGCAGAAACAAGAATAGATTTAGAACAAATCAGAAACATAACCCCCGCTAGTGGTGGGGGATTGATATTAGGAGGTGACACAAGCGTAACGGGAAACCTAACAGTTCCTAGCGGAGCGGTAGGAGGTTTTTTAAGTTCTTCGCTAGGCACAAATCCAACTGCTTTAGATGCAAATAGTGTTAGAACTTTAAACGTAACAGCAGCTACCTATACAGCGTCTACTACATTGACTTTAAGCAATGTAACTAATTTATTTGATTTCACTATTCAGTTAACTAACACCAATGCAAATGTATTAACCTTTGCAGGAGTAACACTTCATTTTAAATCTAGTGATTTGCCTTCGGGGGTTTCTTTCGCCTCTAATGCTTTGACATTCCCTTCAGATAGTGCAGTGAAATATAACCTAGTAGGGATTAAATTTGATGGGGTTACTTTTGACTGTAAAATAGAAATTAGATAATGAGTGCGCAAGGGTATTACAGGGCGTTGATGAATCAAGGAACGGCATACGTAGGTCTGTTAGATACCTATTCTAGCACCGTACCTAGCTTCTATATCCGCAAGGCTTTAAAGAGTAGTTTTATTGGTAGTGATGCTATTATCTTAGTAGAGGATAACGGAACTACTTACCCTGAAACTACTTACGCATATCAAGCAGACGGAACTTTACCCATATCA
>CAZTTF010000319.1:0-3737 GCA_964616365.1 uncultured Lewinella sp.
TTTTTCTGGCTGGTGTTGCTTTCCGGAGCAGACAAGGAACGTCAGTACCTGTTTACGGCAGGGGTATTCCTGCTGCTGGGCGGCATCGCCGCCCCCCTCTCCACCCTCATTTTCGGAGTGGCTACTATTATCAGTGCCAGAATGCTCCTTGGCGGGAGCAAGCAATGGATGAACCTGCTGTTTCTCCTGGCTATCCCCCTGGTAGTACTCCTCTTACAAGGACTACAGGGTAACCACAGCTATTGGTTCTGGGGCAGCTCCCCCTTCGCCTACGGCAAATTCGTCGGATACTGCCTGCTGGGCATGCTTCCGGTTAGCGGTTGGCTGGCGGGAGGTTTGCGAGACCTTGTCTACAAAGTACGTAAAGGAGAGCTGCGTAGCCAGCTCCTGGGTGCTGGTCTGGCGATAGGTCTGGTAACGCAGTCCCTCGTATTCCCGCTTATCCTTGCCCTACTGGCGGGTAAACAAATGCAAGTCTATTTCCGGGAAGAAAACTACCCGTGGCGAGACTGGGTCAGGGGCATCGCTATCCTCCACTTGATTGCCGCCTTTATCGGAGCCTTTATCGCCCTGGCGGGCTTGGCCATCAGCTTCCCCGGAGCCGGTTTCCGGGCAGCACTCGGGGCCGTCGCTGCCTACTGGATGTTCAGCCTACTCGGCGTTATCGGACTGTACGGCAATCGCCGGGACTTCGCCATCGGCGGAACCGTACTCTCAGGCATGCTCGGCGTGTTGTTCTTCTGGGTACAGGTATATCCTTACGTGGAATTGGGCCGGGACTGGCCCACGCGGTTGGTCCGGCAAGTCGAAGTACCGCTACCTACCTACATCCCTGAAACCGCTGAATTCAGCCCGGCACTTCCCGCCTTTCGTAAAGCAGGTATTCCCGTCGTTTCAGACTCTACCGATGCCGACCTCTTCCTCCGCAGTTGGCCGATGGCCGACACCGTTAGTGCTGCCGGTGTAGAAATTGACGGCCGGATCGTCCTGACGCCTAAGGTATATGGCCTAGGGACAAAGTAACTCCCCGTAACCATGGACTTCAGTCCATGCTCCAAAGCATAGCTCCACATGTCCCCGGCGAGGACGCTCCAGCGTCCGGTAGCAGTGCTAAGGTTGGTCCATGCTCCAAACTCCTGCTACTAACTATTATCGCAGGTAAACGTCTCTGTACGCACCGTACCGCTTTTATGGTCAATTATCCTGTCTACTGTAAACTGAGAATTACAGATCATGCCCTCACAGAAATTAATCGACCCACTAAAACCCGAATCACCAAACAGTGCTGATCTAACCCGGTCTGTATGGTCTTTTTCTAAGCTTCTACCGATTAGCGAATAATACAAACTCGATCTGTTCAACCTGTAGGCAAAGCCGCTATCAGACGATACGTAATATCCTCCGTCTTTATTTCCATTGATGATATAGCTCAATTTCCCTGCTTCGTACCAAACCTGCTCAGCTATCGTATCATTTAGATATAAGGTTTGAAGTGAATCATATTTTCCTTCTTTGAAATTCAATTCCCACCGGGCGTAATTCCCAATGTTCATTCCATTGAACGTACCCCTACCTTCTAGCTGATAAAAAGCTCCTACTAAACTATCGTTATCGTAGGTGCCTTTACATCTGATGCTTGATCTATGCGCTAAATAAAAATCTCCATGTAGTTTCCCTTTGCGGTAGGTATACATGCCCACGGTATCAATATCGTCTAATTCTGGACTAGAAGCCCCCAGCCTCATTAAAATAATTCTTCCGTCTAGCTCCCCCTCGGCAAACCTTCCTGAGACATAATCTGAAGACTCATATAATTCAGAGGTAAAGTGAGTAGTTAGCTCAGGAGTTTCATTACTATAAAACCTGTTCCAAACGAAGTTTCCGTGAAAGGTCTCGCTCTGGTCAGTGGAATAGCAATAGCTTATCAAGTTATTTGACGGAAAATATGCCCCCGTAATGAATAAGCTATCACGATGCAAAAGACTTGTTACTGGGTCAACATACTCTACATAAGACCTATTACAACTAGGTGCTACCAAAAAGATTAGAGTGGCAATAATCGCAAATAGGAGAAATGGCCTTTCTAGCATAAAGTCTTAGTCTTTCTAATCAAAGAAACTCTTTTAGATGACACTAAAGTATGATGGCGGCCTTTCAGGCTAGCGCACAGATTAGCGTTCGCTTTTATATTCAACCCTCATTGGTTGTGCCTCTAAAGCGTACTTACTCAGCACTTCTTTTATTTCCTCAGCAGTCAACATCTCTAATTCAGCAGCCTGAACAGCCTCCTCGTCTGACAGCATTGATCGCATAAGTATCAATTTGAACACTTCTGCCTTTTTATTCGGGTCAGACAATCCTGGATCTGCTGACAACAGAGATTGATAGGCTTTAGCCATATTCAACCATACATTGATCTCATTATTGGGGTTTAGATCACGCTTAAAGTTTTCCGTCGTCTCCTCTAAAGAGATAGGTAACACCTCGATAAAAGCCTCATGAATGAATTTTATGTCCTCTAATTGCTCATCGCTAAAGGTATCATTCACGATCGGGCCTTGCTGTAAATCTCCCACGGCAACCTCTGGCACAGTTCCTCCTGATTGCGTGTTGCTATTACAAGAAAAGGTCATGACTCCAAGCGCAACAAAAAATAGTATTCTCAACATAGCAACTTTGTAATTGAAGGATGAACCTCCCGCTCGCTTCCTGATACTACAAGTAAAAACGGCGTCAAGCAAGCAATACTACTGCCTGTTTGACGCCGTTAGGAGTTTGAATGCAGCTTTTCGAGGCTACTTCACAATCGGCAACCGAATCTCGCTCGCGTAAGCCCCACCATGATGGACGCCATTCCGCGCGACTACGGCCTCGCTTTCATCATAATTCTTTCCGCCCGTATTCAGGTTGCGGTCAAAACGCGGGAAGTTAGAGCTGGAAACCTCAATGCGGATGGAGTGGCCGGGCTTGAAGTAATTGCTCGTAGACATTGGCGTCAGGTCCACCTTATACACCTTTCCTTTTTCCATAAAGACCTCCTTGTCGTACCCTTCGCGGTAACGTACGCGCTGGATGGTCTCATCCAGGTTGTAGGCAGTACCATCGGGCGCCACGTCGATAAGCTTTACGGTAAAGTCGGTGTCTTTTGCGTCCGAGGAAACATAGAGGGTGGTTTCGATGGAGCCAGTAACTTCAACGCCTTCAGCGAAGGGCTCGGTGGTGTAAACGAGGATATCATTACGGGTCTCCATTCCCCGCTGGTCAAAAGCTCCACCTTTGACGGCGTTTCCGGTACAACAGACGTTACCACCGTAGCTGGGAACGGGATTCATAGGGTCGTAGACGTAGTTGTCGGACATGTCCTTGGCTGGCTTGCTGGACACCAGGCGGCCGTTACCGTGCAGGGTGTTGGCGCTACCGTCAGAATCAAGGTAGAAGGTCGTCATCTCGGCGGCTGGCGGAGGCCAGGCCGTAGAAGTTTTCCATTCATTGCTCCCCATCGTATAGTATTGCACCCGCGGCCGCGCCACATCATCTTCCCCCTTGAGGTGGTGATCAAAAAAGGCTTCGATCTGCTCCTGGTAGTTCAGGCGGGCATCTCCGATATTACGTTCTCCGACAATGGTGTTCTCAGTGGCCCGGGTGTAGGCACAGTGTAGCGTCGGAGCAATAACGAGGAACTGATCATCGCGCGCTTCCGCTGAGGTGGCATTGGCCCGTACGTGGTTAAACAGGGC
>CAZTTF010000320.1:0-7823 GCA_964616365.1 uncultured Lewinella sp.
GTTAAAGCTGGCTTGTACCTATTGAAGTAAGTTATACAAGATCTGTACTGCGAGAATCTTTCCAATCAGAACAACGGGAAGCATCCGGGTATACCCCAAAATCGGGTATTTATTACCTGCCTGCTCTACCGCGAAGTCTAATACTGCGGGCTGGCTACCCACCATCCCACCCAGGAAACTGAAAGGAATTTTCAGGACTTTATAGCCGATGATCAATGTCGTAAGCGTAGACAAAATGGCTACTGCGCCGCCGGCAAAGAAAACCTGATATCCGAGTTCCGTCTGTAAGGTCTGAAAGAACGTTTGGCCAGAGTTGATCCCGATGCCAGCCAGGAGAAAAATCAGGCCTACCTGGCGCAGGGTAAGGTTGGCACCGTAGGGCAGCGTCCAGAGAATGGGGCCAGTTCGGCGTAACTGGCCTAAAACCAGCGCCACAATCAAGGGTCCTCCGGCAAAGCCCAGACTAAAACTATAGCCTCCAGGCAGGGTAAAGTTGATCATCCCCAGCAGCAAACCAAGGGCGATTCCGAAGCCAAAGGAAAGCAGGTTGACGCGGGAGAGTGCCTCGTAGCTGTTACCAAACACCTTGAAGATCTCCGGTAAATCATCCCGGTGGGCAACCATCAGGATTCGGTCGCCTAGTTCCAGGACAGTGTCTCCGGTAGCAAGCAGGTCCATATCCCCGCGTTGCACGCGGGTGATGAGGAGGTTAAAACGCTCCTGCAAGTTCAGCGAGGCAATCGTTTTACCAGCAATATCATCGTTGGAGATAAACAGGCGGCGGACATCGAAGATGGACCGGTCATAGGAGAGTTGTTCTTCAGTAGGTGATCCGATAGAAGCTCCAGTGGTCATGATCGCTTCTTCAGTTCCTACAAGCACCAGTAGGTCGCCTGCTTTGGGAATAGTGTCCCAGTTGCTAAGCATCGTCCGGTTATGCTGTTTGATCCTGCCAAAAACAACCTGCGGTTGGTGCCGTTGGCGGTATTCCCGCAGGCTTTTACCGATGATGTCAGGATGCTCCACCAGGAAAGTCTTACTGGTTAGCTTTTCTCCCAATGGGTAAGAATGCTGCAATTCGATAGCTTCTTCCTCATAGTTAATGCGATAAAGCTTCTGGAGCATAAACAGGCCAATAATTACGCCCAGCACTCCCATGGGATACGCCAGAGAATAGCCGACGACGGCCTGCTTACTCATCACATCCACAGCACCTGCGTCCGCGCCCCGTTGTATCGCATCCAGCAAACCTGCCAAAGCCGGCGTATTGGTGGATGCTCCGGCATACAGCCCACCAGTCAGCGCGGCATCGAAGCCTAACCATTTCCCCAGACCAATGGCCATTACGGCCGATAAAGTCACGGTAAAAAGGGCAAAATAAAGGTCGCTGAATCCATGCCTCCGAAAACTAGCAAAGAAGGCCGGCGCAGAGCTAAGTCCTACGGTATAAACGAAGATAGCCAGGCCAAGAAATACAATGAATTGTGGCACCTGGAGTTCCGGGCTGAGTGCACCAAAACCAAGACCGACAAAGAGTACAGCGGCTACCCCCAGCTTAAAATTTCGGATGCGAATTTCTCCGAGTCCATAGCCAACGGCGATGACGGAGAACAAAAGCAGGAGGGGAGATTGTTGGAAGGCTTCGATCAAAAAAACGTAAGGTTGAGCGTTAAAAGAACACCTGCAAAGACAGGGAGGTTTCGTTGGCTGGCAAGTTATCAGTAGGATATATTGGGGCGCGGACGCGGGTGCGCGGTGAAGCATCCAGGAGCTAGCAGGGAGGATTCAGGAAGCTAGGAGCAGACTATTATTAACCATATCTTCGCCTCCCCACCATCAGCTGTAGCGGAGGCCAACTCCCTTCGGTTAGCAAGCAGCGCAGGATATAGGAAACAAGAGCAACAAGACAGCGACCATGGCCCTGGATAAAATACTGAACTCGAAATTTGCGGAACGAACAAGGAGGTTGCTGGGGAAGCATTCCGGAGTCTATTTCAAGCTAAAACGTTTTACTGCAAGTTCCAGCGAAGAGTTACGGACCGTTAAGCTATTGCAATCGCAGGGAATTGATTGTGTCCTGGACATCGGGGCCAATACGGGGCAATTCGCCGAATCCCTATTTGATTTTGGTTACACCGGGCGGGTCATCTCTTTCGAGCCGGTAGGTGCCGTGCATGCGGCTTTATCCAAACGGGCAAAGAAGTACCCTAATTGGGACGTAGCGGACCGCTGCGCGATCGGAGACCATGACGGAGAAGCAACCATCCACATCTCAGACGCAACAGTTTTCTCCTCGCTCCTGAAAATTAAAGCTGACCATGCCAACTCGGTCAGGAAAGCACGTACGATTGCCGAAGAACAGGTGCCACTATATCGACTGGACAGTATCATCGGGAAGTACTTGCCGCAGCAGTCCGGCAACTCCGTCTTACTGAAAATTGATACGCAGGGGTTCGAGAAGCAAGTCCTGGCTGGCGCCGCTGAAACCCTTGCCCGAGCCAAAGGCTTGAAAATAGAGATACCACTTTCTCCGATATACGAGGACGTTCAGTTCACCTTCTTTGAGATCATCGAATTTGTGCGGGATAATGGTTTTAGCCCCTACAGCTTCAGTAATGAAGGCGTCAACCTGCAGACCGGCCGTCTGAATACCATGGACGGCATCTTTTTCAGAGCATCGTAGTACTGTTTACTGCAAATCAGAATATACTAGCAGTAACGTCAGGTTTGGACGAGGCAATAATGCGTGTTACTGAATTTCATCCTCTAACCTCCCGTGATCAGTATTCGTACAAAAGCCAGTGAAACCGGCCTTGGTGGAGGAGTCCTGCTCCGATCTGTTGCTAGTCGGAGCAGAGCTCCTCTACCAAAGCACCCACTACTCTTTGCATAAGTACCCGTGATCATCAAGTCTGTTGATCCTTTAGCCTTTAAGGCAGTCATGGCCGTCTAACAGACTTGAAAACCTAAAGGACCACTACCCCAACATCTGCTTGATCCCACCCCGTAAAGCTCTTTTGAGGGGCGGCACACCGTTGGTGTAGCGGAGGTACAAAAAGTAGCTGCCGGTAAGAAAACCTCCGCGCAGGAGGATATTCAGCAAGGGGTTCTCCGGACCTGGCAGGTAGAACGCCGCGGCCCCAAGGGCCGCCAGAACGAGAGAGGTCACCAAAGGACTCCAGGAAAGGGGATGCAAACCCATTTTCCAGAAGATGAAGATCAGCTTGATGCTATTAAACAACACCAGCGACACCAAGGTCGCGGACGCAGCGCCAAGTAAACCGTATTCCAGCTGAACGATAAAGAGGTAATTCAGTACCCCGTTCAGGATGCCGACGATCACCAGGAAAACAATGTTCCAGCGATAGTAGTCGGTATAGCTCACCAGCGTTCCGTTAATAGACGTCATTTGGTCCACTAATTGAGCAGCCCCCAGGATGACCACCGCGATATAACTCGGGGCAAGTGCGCTTGTGCTTTCCCGGAGTTCGAATACATAGGGCAGGCAAACCAAAGCACCGGTATAGATCAGGCCACCAGCAGCAAATAAAACCTGCGCAGTTTGCTGGTAAAGGAAGCCAAGGTGCGGATAATCCTGCGCCTTCCACCGTTCAGCAACAATAGGAGAAGCAATCTTATTGACGGCTTTGAAGGGGATGGCAATTATCATCGTTACAAAGACGGCGAAGGAGTATACTCCCGTGTCTACATCTCCGATGTAAGTATTCACAAAGATGGTATCCATGTGGGTAAGTAACACCGTCCCAATAGAGCCGAAAATACCAAAAGCAGCCAGGGAGTACATATCTTCCAGGCCTTTTTCGTGAAAGCTCAGTTTCCCCCAACGGGGACGCACCCCCGCTACGCTTGCCGCATAGAACAGTAAGCCCACAAAAGCAACGGTATACAGGCCCACCAATGCCAGGGTGAAGCCGTCTAAGCCATAGAAGCCGCGCAGGGCAAGCAGGAATATGCCCAGCAAGCCTATTTTCAGTAGCAAGTTGTTGAATATGACCGGGACCGCAATCCGTTTAAAGTTCGCCAGGTGCGCCGTCACCACGGCGCTATACGCCAATATGGCCACTAGTGCAATGATGGTCCAACGGTACTCCGCCAATTTACCTAACTCATAGCCCTGATCCAGTAATGTATGCGCTAACCAGTCTCCAATCAACCAGTTGACGGCGGAGAGTCCGAGGATAGCCGCACTTACTACTGCTAATCCCCGGGTCAGGAGTTGCCCGGCCTTTTCCTCCGGAGCTCCTTTAAGGTAGGGAAAGAACCGGACGATGACCAGCGACATACCCAGCGTAATGAATGGATAGATCAGCAGGGCCCATTTGAGCAGGCCGTCGGCATGGCCGCGCAGCGCCATGTCCTGGGGGTAGACTTCTATGTAGGCATAGGCAGCAATGGCTACCGACAGGTAGGCCAGGATATTATTCTTGATCGTTTGCCTCTGAATGATTCCCATACACTGCGGCGTACGCCTTACTGATTATTTGTCCGGAAAATTACGTCAGGTTTGAACGAGGCAATAATGTAAGTTACTGACTATCACGCCCTACTCTCCCGCAATCATCAAATCTGTTGGTTCTTTAGGCAGTCATGACCGTCTAACAGACTTAAACTAACTGATGAAATAATTAAACATAAGTGTTTGGTCCAATTCAACGAGAAGAAACCAAGCATTATTGCCAAACTTCGCGGTAAAATACTACCTGATTTGCGAAGTACCTGCCGAACACAAAACTCCATCAACGCTGACAGCGTTCGCCCCTGTATTTTTATTATCAAGTTACTGTCTTCAGGAGTTTCGCAATTGCCGCGAGCACGCGCTGCTGGCTGCTTCCGGTAAATTGCGGGTCAGCATTCGCTACGTAGTAAGCCGCTTTCCCTTTTACCGGAGGACGTCCGTTCTGCCATTCCTGCACCAGTTCGAGCAAGGCTTCTGCTGATGGCACGGCAGGCATCAGACCTTGTGCCAGAAAGCCATAGCTATCTACCGGAGGCTGCGCCGCCGTGCTGAACTGAAAATAGACGGAGGACACATTCAACAAAGCAGCCTCCAGGTGTATCCCCGTTTCTCCGGCGATGATCAAATCCTGTTCCGCCAGAAAAGAGAGTGCGGGCGTTTTGCGGGCGTCGCTATGGTGTAGGTTGGCAGCATCCTGCCAGTCGAGGCTACGGGTATCCCGAGGGTGTTGGCGTACAGTGACCTGAAGACCCGGCAGCGTCAATAGCCGCTCCACTACACTGACTACCGCCGCCGGCTCATCAGCAAGGCTAACCGCTACTCCTACCCTCTCGACCCTGGTGGAGGTATTAATTCGTTCGGCGTAGGGTTCAAAACGTGCCATTCCGACAATCTCGACCGCGCCCTCCGGTGCGCGCTTGCCAACAGTGTACTTATCCAGAGTATCCTGCCCTTCGAGTAGCGCGAGATCAACAATGAGCGGTGAGAAATCTTTGCCAACCGTAGCGTGCTGCAGGTAGACTGTGGGAATATTCAGCTGCCGGGCAGCAAGGGTAAGCGATCGGAACCAGGGCATGATATCATTACTGATCACAATCACTTCCGGCTGATACTGCCGCAGAACCAACAACTGGTTTTCGTAGACCCCGACACCGTGAATGAGTTCCTGGAAGATGCGCGAAAAGTGACGCCAATCTTTACGCGCCACCCGCAGCAGAAAGCCGAGGTAGTGAAAAAAGTAAAAGACTTTAGGAAGGCGATACCAATTGATCCTCCCTGCCGGCAGATGGGCGGTATAGAAGTTCGCCGGTACCATCTGAAAGCCGTGGTCCCGCAAAAAGTCAAGACTTACTTCCTGATTCCTGGTGCCGGCGATGAGCCACTTACCCTGCTTTAACTTGGGGTTCGCTGCGGGGCGGTCCGTCAAGCTCAGATAGAGGTTACCCAACATGGAGGAAATCGCGCGCCCTAGCCTAGCGAGTACATTAGCTCCGAACACCTCCGTCTTGACGTGCTGTCGGTTTCGGTAGACTTCCGGGTCGAGAAAAAACTCGAAAATTATGCGGTAGGTTGCTGATCGCCTCATGGAGCTCAGGTCAATTCTTCATTATGAGCAAGTAACCATTCTGCCTGGGCCCAGTCTAGTGGCGTATCAATATCAAAGGAAGTCAACTCGTCCATTACGTACTTACGAATGTCTTCCATTTCCGGTAAGCGCCGCCGCCGGAGTGCGGCAACATCAATGACGTAGATGGCACCATTGTACTGGTACACCTCCGGGCAATCCTGACGCCGGGCAAAATAGCCGGGCTTCGACTTCTCCAGCCGACCTTCCCGCTCCTCAAAAAGGTTGTAGTAAGGGTTCGCTTCCGCAAGTTTCACGGAGACTACCATCTCCGGCTCATCTTTTTCAAACTGAGCAATAGCTTCACGGACCTGATCCACCCGACGGAATGGGGAGGTAGGCTGCAATAGTACCAGCTTGCTAAAAGTATTGTCGTGCCGTTCCTGATAAAAGTCAAGCGCATGGATCAGGACTTCGTAGGTCCCTGCCTGATCTCCGGCCAGCACCGCTGGCCGCATAAAAGGAACGGGGAAACCTTCTTCTGCTGCTACTCCAGCAATTTCCTCATCGTCAGTGCTTACGCAGACGGTGTAGTCCGGAGACAGTTTACGCGCCACCTCCAGGCTGTAAGCAATCAGGGGTTTACCCCCCAAACGCTTGACATTTTTGCGTGGCACGCCCTTCGATCCACCGCGGGCAGGAATAACCACTAACGTGTTTCCTCGGCTCAAAGCTTTAGTTTTTTGATGTCCTCCTGGGCTTTTTCGTAATCATGGTGCTTACCAATATCCAGCCAGTAGCCGACAATGGGATAATGAACCACCCGCTTGCCGGATGAGTATAAGGCCTCCATCAGGTCGGGAGCGCCAAAACGTCCCGTTTTGGGGACCAGGCCGACATGCGCTCGTTTGAGGATATAAATTCCTGCGTTAGAGTAGTAAGTATAGGTAGGTTTTTCCCGCAAGCCGGTAACCAACTCATTTTCGTGCTCAATCACGCCATAAGGCACCTTCACTTCGTAAGGGATGGTAGCCACCGCCATATCCGCATCATGGTCGAGGCAGTGCAGAAACATCGCTTCAAAGTCGATGGTAGTGAGCAAATCAGAGTTCATGACCAACACATAGTCATTAACGAAAGCGTTGATCTCCGAAATGGCGCCAATGGTACCACGTGGCTCCTCTTCGGTAACGTAGTTGATCTTCATGCCCCGTGCACTCCCATCACCAAAGTAATCGATGAGCTGCTGGCCGAGGTATTTTATGCTAATGGTCAGGTGCTCCACGCCATAGGCCTTGAGCCGGTCGATATTGTGTTCTATAATTGGCTTCCCCCCCACCGGTAAGAGTGGTTTGGGAATATCATTGGTGAGTGGGCGGAGGCGGGAGCCGACGCCGCCAGCCATGATCACCGCATCGACCGGCAACAATGACTTTTGAGTCCGGAAGTTAAATATCTCCACCAACCGGCCAGCAGCATCCAGAATGGGGACTATCGCAATCCTCTTTTTTCGAATATCCTGCAAGGCACGCAGGTTAACCTGACTGGATCGGACGTACTGAAAATCACTAAAGGCCGCCAGCCGGACCTCATCATCCACCGCCCCACCCTGCAACAGGTAGCGACGAATATCGCCATCCGTTAAAGCTCCGGTAAGTACATCCTGCTCGTTGGTCAGAAACAATACTGCGTCGGCAGCGAGTGCGTCCAATCGGCCCAGTGCTTCCCGCACCGTTGCCCGCTCAGCAATAAGGTGTCGGGCTACGTTATTCTCCATGACCG